>CALMVT010000396.1:1170-35552 GCA_937873175.1 uncultured Acetobacteraceae bacterium
CCTGCGCCGCGCCCGCCGTGAAGCGCGCGGTGTAGAGCACGCCGCCCAGCCCGGCGCAGAACGCCGACAGCAGGTAAAGCCTGCGGGTCTCGCCCCGTAGCTGATCCTGGCCCAGGCCTCGAACACGGCCAGCAGCAGCGCCAGGAACAGCCACGCGCGCATCCCGGCGATGGAGGCGAGCCAGCGCGGTGAGCCGCGGCCCGGCTGGGCTTTCAGCGCCTGGGCAGGGGCGTGGCCGGACATCAGCCGTCCCGGCCACGCGGCGGAAACGCCCGCGCCGCCCGGCGGGTCATTGCTGGTAGACGAACTTCATCACGCCGGGGTTGTCGATGTTGGACTTGTCCATTTCGGTGAAGCCCGTGCCGATCTTGGTCGGGATCGACTGGCCTGTCAGGTGGGCAAAGGCGGACATCACCCCGTAATAGCCGATCTCGGCGGGATGCCGGGCGATGGCGCCGTCGATCAGGCCGGACTTGATGTTGCCCACGATCGTGGTCGGCGCGTCGAACGCGACGACCTTGATCTTCCCGCTTTGCCCGGCCTGCTGCACGCCGTTCGCGGCGCCGATGGCGGAGAACAGGTTGGCGCCGAACACGCCCGCCAGGTCGGAGTTCCGGGTGTAAACGGACTGCAACTGCGAGGCGGCCTTGTTGGCGTCGTTGTCGTTGAACTGCGTTTGCAGCACCTGCACGCCGGGGTGGCTCTTCATCTCCTCCTTGAAGCCCTCCTCGCGCTGGTCGGTGGTGGATATGCCGGGCTTTACGTTGGACACGTAAACCTTGCCCTTGTCGCCGATCGCCTTGGCCAGCGCCTGGGCCGCCATCTTGCCGCCTAGCACGTTGTCGGATGCGATGTAGGACAAGGGGAAGTCCGCCTCGCCGGTGCCCGTCCGGTAGTTGCCGGTGCCGATGAACGTGTCCACGGTGATCACCGGGATGCCGGCGTCGGCGGCCTTTTTCAGCGGCTGGATCAACTGGGTCTTGTCGGTCGGGGCAATCAGGATCGCATCGGGCTTGCGGGCGATCACGGCGTCGAGCACCGGGGTCTGCTGCACGGGGTTGAACTCGGGCGCCCCCTGGAACACGAGGTCGGCGCCCACCACTTTGGCGGCCGCTTCCGCACCCTCGCGCATGGTGATGTAGAAGGCGTCGGTGGTCAGGCCGGGGATCAGCGCAATCGTGTATTTCTTGCCCGGCGCTTGGGCCTGGGCGCTGCCAAGCAGCGCCCCCACGCCGACCGCGATGGCGGCCAATGCCCTGACCGTTCGTTTCAATGTTTCCTCCCGAGGCGTGTCTGCCGAAAGCGCGGCGCCGCCCTTTGCATAAACCCTGTTGTCGGGCGGGAACGGTAGGGTCGCCCAGGGTTCGGGTCAATCTTGGCCTTTACCCGCAACGGGCTTTCGCCTACTGCCGGGTCAGGAACATGGTCGGGCCTCGGTCGGATTGGCTTGCAGGTCCTGGCGCCGTTGCTGAAGGGGTGAATCGCCATGCCTGACCTGTTCAGCCCCTTTGCGCTGAAGGGTGTCGTGCTGCGCAACCGCATCGCCATGTCGCCGATGACGCAGTACCGCTCGACCGACGGCAAGATGGGCGATTTCCACGTCATGCTGATGGGGTCGCGCGCCGCGGGCGGCTTCGGCCTGGTGTTCCCGGAACAGATCGCCATCACGCCGGACGGCCGCACCGGCGTGCATTGCGCCGGCATCTACGACGATGCGCAGATCGAGGGCCTGTCGCGCGTGACCCAGATCATCAAGGACATGGGCGCCGTCCCCGCGATCCAGCTTGGCCACACCGGGCGCAAGGGAAGCGAGCAGCGGCCCTGGGAAGGCAAGCGGCAGATCGCGCCCGACCACCCCGATGGCTGGCAGGTGCGCGGCCCGTCGCCCATTCCCTATGGCGGCCGCTACACCTTCCCCGTGCAGGAACTGTCGGCGGGGGAGATCGCCGAGCTGCACCGCGCTTATGCCAGCGCGGCGAAGCGGGCGCTGGCCGCCGGCTTTGAATGGCTGGAAATGCACTTCGCCCACGGCTACCTCGGCGCCAGCTTCTTTTCGCCGCTGGCGAACCAGCGCACCGACGAGTACGGCGGCAGCCTGGACAACCGGCTGCGCTTCCATCGCGAGGCGATGGACGCCGTGCGCGGCGTTTGGCCGGAACGGTTGCCGTTGACCATGCGGCTGGGGTCCGACGACTTCAACGAACACGGCGTCCGGTTCGACGACGCCGTTTACGCGGTGGGGATGATGAAGGAGCACGGCCTCGACCTGGCCGACCTGAGCCTCGGCATGAACACCGACGCGACCGAGGACCTGCCGTTCGACCGCGCGGCGTTCATGGTGGAGCGCGGCGCCCGGGTGCGGCGCGAGGTCGGCATCCCGGTGGGCGTGAGCTGGAACCTCGGCTTGCCCGCCGTGGCGGACCGCGTGATCCGGGAGGGGCTGATCGACCTGGTGCTGCTGGGCCGCCCGGCGCTGGCCAACCCGCACTGGCCGGTCTGGGCCGCACGCGAGCTGGCGCACAACGATCCGTTCGAGCTGCTGCCGCAGGACTGGTCGTGGTGGCTGCGCAACCGGCCGGGGTCGGAGGGATCGCACGGGCTGCCGGAAGCAGGGCGCCGGGTGGGAGCCGGGCCAGGGTGATGGCCTGTCTCCTGCTTACGCTGCACGTATAGCCGGAAGAACAAGGCGCCGTAGATCAGCAACACGAGGAGGGCATTGCGGGCCAGCAGAACGGCGATCCACCCGGCGCCGGGATAGGCCCAGCGGTCACCACAATCCCGGCGGAGGAAGGCCAACATCCGGCCGCAATCGAAATGTTAACTCCATCCCGGCACGGGCGGTCAGTGGCCCCGTGATCAGGAGGCGTTTTATGCGTTTACTTCCGGTTTTTCTCGCATCGGTCGGCGCGTTGGGTGTGGCCGCGGCCTGCTCGCCCGCCCGGGCGGATTGGGACGACGACGGCTGGCGGCGCCACGAATGGCGTGAGCATCAGGAGCGGCGCTGGCGCGAGCATGAATGGCGCGAACACGAGTGGCGGGAGCGCCAGCGGCAAACCTATTATGCCCCTCCGCCGGTGATCTACTCGGTCCCGCCGCCCGCATACTCCAATGCGCCTCGGGGCTATTACGCGACCCCGCCTTCGGTCTACTACGCACCGCCGCCGCCACCGCCCCTTTACCAGAATCCTGGCGTGTCGATCGGTTTCGGGTTCGGCTTCCGCTGATCCAATCCGTTCCCGACGTTGGCCGGCCCATTTCGCTCCACGGGTTTCGCGTTTATGATGCGTTGCTCGACCGGGTTACTCCGTGCGCTCCAGGGGTGACCCGGCGGTGCTGACCGGGAGGAGAGACGACGTTGCGTGTCATGCCCTCCACCGTCCAAGCCGCCCGTCTAATGGCGCGGCGCGACTTCGTCGCGCTGGCCGGAAGCGCGGCGGCATGGGGCCTCCCGGCCCATGCGCAGCAGCCAGACATGCCGGTAATCGGGTATCTTGGTTCCGAATCCCCGGAACGGTCTGCCAGTCGCCTGAGCGCCTTCCGCAAGGGCCTGGCAGATAGCGGGTTTGCCGAGGGCCGTAACGTCACGATCGAGTTCCGATGGGCGGACGGTCAATACCGTCGCCTTCCGGCCCTCGCGATGGATCTCGTCAACCGTCGGGTGACCGTGATCGTGGCGCCCGGGGGCGCCCCGGTGGCGCTCGCGGCGAAATCGGCGACCGCGACGATCCCGATCGTGTTTGAGATGGGCGGCGACCCCATTGCGCTCGGCGTGGTGGGCAGCTTGTCGCGGCCGGGAGGCAATCTTACGGGCGTGTCGAGCTTGAGCGTGGAAGTCTCGCGCAAGCGCCTGGAGTTCATGCACGAGCTGCTTCCAACCGCTGGCCTGTTCGCCGTCGCCGTTAATCCGACCAGCCCCACCGCGGATTCGCAACTCAAGAACCTCCGCGCGGCGGCGGGAAGCCTTGGGGTGCGGCTCCATGTCCTGGAGGCCAGCGCCGAACAAGAGTTCGACGCCATGTTCACGGCCGTGCTCCAAACGCGGGCGGGCGGCCTCGTGTTCACCTCCGACCCTTATTTCGTACATCGCAGCCGGCAGCTCGCTGAGCTGGCGGCCCTCCATGCTGTGCCGGCCATCACCCAATCCCGCGATTTTCCATTGATGGGCGGCCTGATGAGCTACGGGGGCGATTTCGAGCAGACACACCGTCAAGCCGGGGTTTATGCCGGCCGTGTCATCAAGGGCGAGAAGCCCTCCGACCTGCCGGTCCAGCAGGTCACGAAGGTCGAGCTGTTCATCAACCTCCATGCCGCCAACGCTCTCGGCGTCGCCTTTCCCCCCTCGCTTCTGAGCAGCGCCGACACGGTGATCGAATGAAGCGCCGTGCCCGCCCTGAATGCCGGGTCGCGGGAGGCCGGCGCTTGAACTGACATGAGGACCAGCCCGCCAGCCGCGTCGCGAATGCCGCTGGTCCGGAAGTATTTCCTCGCCCTGTTTGCGGCCGTCGTGGTGCCGCTCCTCGTGGCGGGCGGGAGCGAAGCGTGGTTCGGCTACCACGACCAGCGAGCCAGGCTGAACGATCTCCTCGAAGCGGAAGCCCGGTCGGCCGCGGCGAAGATCGGGAATTTTATGGACGGCATCCGCGATCAACTCGGATGGACGGTGCAACTGCCGTGGTCGGACACCGTCGATGAACGCCGCAGGCTCGACGCCTTGCGCCTTCTGCGCCAGGTCCCAGCCGTCCGGAGCCTCAGCCTCCTCGATGCCGCCGCCAAGGAGCGCCTGTTCGTGTCGCGCATCGGTTTGAACAGGATCGAGAGCGGCGACGATTACTCCGGAAGCCCGGCGGTGATCGGGACCCGCTCGGCCCGGACCTGGTTCGGCCCGGTCACGTTCTACCGCGACTCCGAACCCTTCATGACCGTCGCGGTCGCAGGCAACCGCTCGGCGGTCGGGGTGGCCGTGGCGGAGATCAACCTCAAGCTGATCTGGGAGGTGATCTCCGCGATACGGGTCGGCCGGACCGGGGAAGCGTTCGTGCTGGACGGGCCGGGACGCCTCGTCGCGCATCCGGACATCAGCCTGGTGCTGCGGGCCGACGCCGCCGCGACGCGGCCGTTCCAGGCCTTGCGGGCGGCCATTCTCGCCCGGTCCGGCCAAGCCGTCACGGGTCAGGACAGGGCGGGGAACACAGTGTTGGCGGCGATGGCGCAAGTCCCCGGCGTCAACTGGAGCGTGATCGTCGAGCAGCCCATCGCCGAGGCGTTCGGGCCGATCCACGCCGCGCTTTGGCGCACCGCGGCGCTGCTCGTCGCCGGCGCGGCGTTCGCGGCGGCGCTTGCTTACTGGCTCGCCCAGCGCATGATCGGACCGATACGCCTCCTGGAGGACGGGGTCGCCCGGATTGGCGCGGGGCAGTTCGACCACCGGATCAGCCTCGCCACGGGCGACGAGTTCGAGCGGCTTGCGACCCAGTTCAACGAGATGGCAGGCGAGCTGGCAGTGTCGCGGGAGCGCTCGGAACGCATCACCCGGCTCAAGCGCTTCCTCGCCCCGCAGGTGGCCGAACTGGTGGACCGCGCGCGTGACGACGGCGTGCTCGAGGGGCGGCGCGTGGAGGTGGTCGTGGTGTTCTGCGACTTGCGGGGCTTCACTGCCTTCTCGGCCCGCGCGGAGCCCGAAACCGTGATGGGCGTGCTGGGCGAATACTACGACGCTCTTGGAAGGGTGGTCAGCGCGCACGGGGCGACGCTGACGAACTTCTCCGGCGACGGGATGATGGTGCTGGTCAACGCGCCGGTTCCGTGCCCGGACCCGGCATTGCGCGCGGTTGACATGGCGAGCGACATGCAACGAAGCGTGCAGGCGCTGCTGGCCAAGTGGCGCGCGCTGGGCCACCGGCTCGGCTTCGGCGTGGGGCTGGCGATGGGACCTGCGACGGTTGGGCGGATTGGCTCCGAAGGCCGCCTCGACTACACCGCGATCGGCACCGTCGTGAACCTCGCGTCGCGCTTGTGCGCCAGCGCGGAAGCGTCCGAAACCCTGATGGACCGCGTTGCGGCCCATGCGGTCGGCTCGCGGGTGCCCCTCCTTGAGTTGGACGCGCGGGTTCTGAAGGGCTTTGACCAGCAGGTTCCCGTGTTCGCCGTTGATCGGCATTGGGACGAGGCCCTTCCGCAGCCTCGGCGCAGGTCGCCGGAGCCGCAGGTGCGCGGGAACGCATAGGACGAACGGTTGCCCCTCACCTCGCAGCCTATGGTGGCGCTTGCGGCGGCACGGTAGGGTGTACCATGCTCGACGCTGCGTTCTGGATGCTGGGGATCACGGTCGCAGTCGGCCTGGCGATCAGTTGCTTCTATTTGCTGGAACAGCCAATCCGGGGCTTGGCGCGGTGGGTCAGCGTCGGGCATGGATTGCTGGGCGTCACCGGATCGGTGCTGTTTTTCACCGTGATGGCGATCGGCGCGCCCGACAGGAGCGGCATGGGCCAGGTTGCCACAAGCCTGCTCATTGGCACTCTGACAGGGGCGGCCGTCGTGGTCCTCGCTCAGGTCCGCCGGCGCCGGCCGTCTGGCCTGGTCGTGGCGCTGCATGCGACGCTGGGCGTGGCCGGATACATCGTCCTCGCGGCCTACGCCACCACGCCCCAATAGCCCGCTGGGTTTAATCGTCCGCAGCCAACGGGTCACGCGGCAGCACGCGGTGGCGCAGGACCATCCCGGCCATCGCCAGCCGCGCCGGGTCGTCCAGCCGGGCGGCTTCCCAGGCCATCGCGGCGGCGGAGGCGACGTGGTAAAGCGCCGATGCCGCCTGCCGCGTCAGGTGCGTGCCGCCGGGCGCCATCGCCGCCTCGGCCAGCCCGGCGGCGCGCGCCAGTGCCGGCTGCACGTTTAGACCCGGCACGGCCAGCCCGCTCAGGTGCGCCCGCAGCGCGTCCAACCCGCCGTCGCGCCTTGCAGCCCGCATCACGTCCAGCGCCACGACGTTGCTCGTGCCCTCCCAGATCGACCCCAGATGCGCGTCGCGCAGCACGCGGGCGTCTGGCCATTCCTCGATGTAGCCGCAGCCGCCGCGGACCTCCATGGCGTCCCCGGCCACCTTGCGCGCGTCCCGGCAGGCGCGGAACTTCAGCAGCGGCGTGAGCATGCGCAGCAGCGCATAGGCCCCGCTTTCCCCGGCGTCCGACCGGCGCAGCGCCTCGGCAGCTTGCAGGCTCATGCTGCGCGCCTGCTCCGCCCAAACCTGCATCTTGAGCAGTTGCCGCTGCATCAGCGGCATGTCGGCGAGCGGCACGCCAAAGGCCACCCGGCGCCGGGCCACGAAGGCGGCTTCCGTCACCGCGCGCCGCATCAGGCCGGCGGCCCGCACTCCGTTGGACAGGCGGGAATTGTTCACCATGTCCGCCATCTGCCGGAACCCGGCGCCGGGATCGCCGACCAGCCAGGCGACCGCGCCGCGCAGTTGCACCTCTCCGCTGGCCATGGACCGCGTGCCCAGCTTCTCCTTTAGCCGCACGATATGCAGCGCGTTCGCCCGCCCGTCCGGCAGGATGCGCGGCAGCAGAAACAGGCTGACGCCGCGTATGCCGTCCGGGGCGCCGATGGGCCGGGCCAGCACCATGGCCAAGGCGGCGTCAGGGTTGGAGCAGAACCACTTGTCCCCTGTCAGCGCCCATGCGTCATCCGGCAAGGGTGCGGCGCTGACGACGGTGGCGCCCACGTCGGACCCGGCGCCCTGCTCGGTCATGAACATCGCGCCTTGGGCCAGCGTATCCACATCTTGGCTGGTCAGCGCCGGCAGGTAGCGCGCTACCAGCGCCGGATCGCCGAAGCGGCGCAGGGTCCGCGTCAGGCTGTCGGTCATGCTGACGGGGCACATCAGTCCGAACTCGGCCTGCACGAACAGAAAGGTCAGCAGATACTTGGCCGCCGGCGGCATCGGCGCGGGCCAGCCCAGCACGCCGCCGCGGTGGGACAGGGCGGCCAGGCCATACTCGCCAAAGGCCAGGCGTTCCATTTCGCGAAAGGCCGGATGCTTCTCGACCGATTGCACGTCCTCGCCGCGGCGAGTGCGGTGGCGGAGCGTCGGCGGGTTGCGGTCGGCGATGCCGGCCAGCTCGTCTAGGCTGTCGCCCGCGAGCGCGCCCAGGCGGTCCAGGTGCGGCAGGAGGTGCTCGAACAGGTCCGGCGGGAGGTACAGCGCGGCCAGGCGGGCGAGCGCCGGGTCAGCCCGGTACAGGTTCAGCCCGCGGCTGTCCGGGACCGCTTCTGCGCCGGTGGGGGCGAGCGCGTTCATGCCGGCGCCATGGCGCAGCCGCCCGCCGCCAGCGGCCGGAAGGCGCGATCCCCGGGCGTGGAGGACACCAGGCGGAAGATGTCCCACGGACCCGTGCTGTCCGAGGGCGCCTTCACCTGGAACAGATGGGTGGGGCACAGGAACCGCCCGTCCGCCCGGATGCTGGCCGGGCCGAAGCAGTCGTCGTCGGTCGGCATGGCCTTCATCGCGGCGATGGCGGCCCGGCCGGAGGTGCGCGGGGCGCCGGCGGCGATGGCCTTCAGGTAATGGGTGACGGCGCTGTAGCAGGAAGCATGCAGGCTGCTCGGGTAGTTGTCGGGCGTCCGAGGCAGGAAGCGCCGGGTAAAGGCGCGGGTGCGGTCGTTCAGGTCCCAATAGAACGTTTCGGTCAAGAACAGGCCCTGGCCGGTTTGCAGCCCGACCGCCCTCATCTCGGTGATGAAGCCGAACATTGGCGCCACCGCCCGGCCGCCGTTCGACAGGCCGAACTCGGCCGCCTGCTTGACCGCGTTCTCCATGTCGCCGCCGGTGTTGCAGAACGCGACCACGTCGGCGCCGCTGGCCTGCGCCTGCAGCAGGAAGGAGGAGAAGTCCGTGGTGCCCGGGAAGGGGTAGGCGACCGATCCCAGCACCGTGCCGCCGCCTTCCCGCACCAGCGCGGCCACCTCCCGCTCCAGCGTGTGGCCGAACACGTAATCGGCGACGACCAGGAAGAACGAGCGGCGCCCGGCCTGCAGCAGCGCGTCCCCGGTGGAATGCGCGTTGCCCCAGGTGTCCGGCGCCCAATGGACCTGGTTGGCGCTGCACGACTTGCCCGAAAGGTCGGCCGACGCCGCGCCGCTGATCAGCAGGGCGCGGTCCTTCTCGATCGCCTGGGTGCGGACGGCAAGCGCAATGGCCGTGTTGTTCACGTCGGCCACCGCGCTGACGCCCTCACGGTCGAACCAGGCTCGTGCGATGGCGGCGCCGACATCAGGCTTCTGCTGGTGGTCGGCGGCCAGGATCTCGACGGCGAAGCCGTGCTGCTGCGGCCGGAAGTCCTCGACGGCCTGACGAGCCGCAAGCACGCTGGTCGGGCCGGAGTTGTCGCGATACTGGCCCGACAAGTCGGTGAGCACGCCGATCCGCAGCGGGGCCGCCGGCTGGGGGCGGGCGCCGAACGGCGAAAGGGCGGCGGTGGCAATCAGGCCGCGGCGGCTGAGCGGCATGGCACGTCTCCATTACCCCTCTCGTCGCGGGGCGTTGCGGGAAGGGTGACATGGGTCGGCATGCCAGTCGAATCCTTGTCCTGGCGCCGGCAACCGTCGCTGGATCGGGCGTGCATGACACGGTGCTGAAGGGACGAAGGCGTGCCGACCCGTGCCGTGGGACTGGAACCTCCTCGCAAAACCCGGTAGCTCCGCCGGGATGAAAGCCGTGAAGCCCTCATCGGCGGGGATGCTGGCCGTTGCCGCCGTGTTTTGCTGGCAACCGGCCCTCGCCCAAACAGCGCCCGGCCCGGTGACGGTTCTGCACCTGACCGCCACGGGAACGGTGCAGGCCGCTCCCGACCAACTCGTCGCGGTGCTCGTGGCGCAGAACACGTCCGCGTCGGTCGCGGACGCGCAACGCCGGGTCAACGAGATGATGGCGGGCGGCATGCAGGTGGCCCACGCGGCGGCGGGGGTCGAGGCGCAGGCGACGGGCTACCAAACGATGCCGGTCGATCCGCCGCGGTCCCGCTGGGAAGCCCGGCAAACCCTGGAGCTGCGCGCTTCGGACGGCCCGGCGCTGCTCGGCCTCGTGAACGCGCTGCAACGGATGGGGTTCGCCACGGCCGGCCTGGACTGGCAGGTGTCCGCCGCCCGGCGGCGCGCGGCAACGGACGAGGCGGCGGCCATCGCGCTCCGGACGCTGCAGGACCGGGCGGCGCAGTCGGCGCGGGTGCTCGGGCTGCAGGCCGACCACATCCGCGACGTGCGGCTGCAGGAACGGGGCGGCCGCCCGGTGATGCCGATGGTAGCGCTCGCCGAACGGGCCGCGGCGCCCCCGCCGCAAGCCACGGGCGCCCCGGAGGACCTGACCGTCGAGGCCGTCGGCGAGGTGGAGCTGGTACCGGCGCCCAAGGGTGGGTAGGTCCGCCGATGTCTTGCTAGGCCCCGACCGGTCCGCTGATCACTGGAATGATCCCAAGGTGCGGCGACAGGTCGAGGTTGAAACCTGCCGCGTCCCGCGCGGCGGTCCGTTGGGCGAGGAGGTTGATATGCTCCTGGCTTTCGGAGAAGGAGACCAGCAGGTCCGCCCGGCTCAGCCCGGCGGCAAGGGCACGGACATACAGCGCTTCCCCGGCCGCGTCGGGCGCACGCTGCAGGGTGTTCCGATACAAGCCGTCCACCAGCGCCTGGTTTGAAGGAAACGCGCCGTAGCGGTTGGCGAACTCGGGAGCGGCCAGGAAGGACAGCGCCACCTGCCGGAGCGTGGTGCCGTTGATCACGGCCGGGGTGAAGGTGTTGAAGCCCGCCGGGTCGGCGTCCCTGCCGAACGCGGTGTCGTAGATCCGGGCGACCTGCGCCTCGGCGCTGGCGGCATAGGCCACGTTCGGGTTGCTGTTCAGCCGGCCCCGCTCCTCGTCGCTGTCGGCGAAGGCGGCCAGGATGGCGCCGCGGCTGGCGCCCCGCGCCAGGGCGCCGTTGTAGAGCGCCACCCCCGCTGCGTCGCCCGCTCGGCCCAACACGTTCTGATACAAGGCGTTGACGTAATCCGCGTTGGACAACGCGCCGTAGCGGTTGGCGAACTCCGCCGAGACCACGAGGCGGTCGCCAAGCTGGGCCAAAGTCAGCCCGGTCCGTAGCGCCGCATAATGCTGGATCAGCCCGGCGCTGTCGGCGTTGCGGCCGAAGGCGGCGACATACAGCCGGGCAACCTGGTGCTCGCCCAGTTCCTGATCGGTCAGCGCCGCCACGCCGGCGTCGCGCAGCAGCGCGATGTCCAACGGCTGCAGCGTGCGTGCGCCCTGGGTGATGGTCGTCACGGCCCGCCCGCCGCCCACGGTCGTGGTGCCGGGGTCGTAGCTGACGAGCGGCACCGGCCCGCCATAGGCCGCCTGCGCGTTCGGGCCGTTGAACGTCGTCACGAAGGCCGGCCCACGGTCCACGAACACGACGCCGGCGTCGTAGATCGTGTTTGGGTTGTTAATCAGGACCGCGGCGCCGCCGCGATAAGCGACGTTGCTCTTGAGGGACTGGACTCCAAGCTGGTGGCCCAACTCCCGCTCGGTCGGCGCCAAAGCATTGGCCACGGCGCGGGAACCGTCGAGGTAGCCGGGATTGACGTAAAGCGTTCCGATGTCCGCCGGGCCGGCGCCGCGCCCGGTCAATCCGAACCCGAATGCAGACCCGTAGATGCTGCCGCCGGCCTGTGGCCGGACGACCACGCCGTTGTTCTGGTTCGCGGAAAGGAACACGTCCGCCGGCTGGGTAAACGCCCGGAACGACACGGTAAGCGTGTAGCTGCCCGCGGTGTGATCGAAGTGCCGGGTCCATTCCTGGAACGCTTGGAGCACCACGTTGCGGAGCGGCGCCGGGTCGGAGGGGGGCGGATCGGCGAACTGGACGTTGAGCGTTGCGGCCATGACGGCTGCTCCGGATCTAAGGGGAATGCGTGGAAGCTGGGAAGGCGAGGGGTGGGCGCGTGGGTGAACTTTCCTGTCTCAACAGGGCACAGCCCATCGTTATCCGCCGTTCAAGCACCGGGGTTGCTGACGTAGAGGTAGGACAAGCCGCCCGCGGTGCCCGTGCTCATCTGCAGGTGCGCCACCTGGTCGGCCGACAGCCCGGCGAAGGTGACGCTGCTCACGGGGCCGCCCTGGGCGTTGGCGAGGCGCAGCGTGGCCCCTCGGGACCCCGCGGTGCCGTCCAGCGGGTCCATCGTTTCTGTGCCGCTGCCGGGCGACCAGCCCCAAACGGTCAGGGCATCGCCGGCGCCGAAGTTCACCAGCGTGTCCCAAACCTGGGCCGTCCCGCGCACGTCCAGGAAGAACGTGTCGTCGCCCGAGCCGCCCGTGAGGATGGCGCTGCCCGTGCCGCCGTCGAGCACGTTCCGGCCGCTGCTGGCCGCCAGCGCCTTGGTGCCGGCGCCGCCCTTGAGAAAGACGTTGGGCAGGCCCGCCGCCATGGCCACCGTGTCCGAGCCGGCATCCGGGTACTGCCATTGCAAATAATCGGGGCCGCCGGACGTCGCATCCATGGCGTGGCTGCCCGACGCGCCCGTGGTCTGGTCGGCAAAGGCAACGGTGGCCGCCGGCTGGGCCGTGGTCGTGACCAGGATGTTGTTGGCGCCGCTCAAGACCGCCTGGTAGGTGGCGCCCGGCGCCTGCGGCCCGGCGAGGGTCACGCTCTTGATGACGGTTCCGTTGTACGAGATCTGCAACTGGTCGCCGTTGACCGCAGCCTGGAACGGTCCGGGCGGGTAGGGGGGAAGGGTAGGCAAGCCGAGCGGAGGCTTGAAGTTGCGGAAATCCAGCACGTCGCCGGCCCGGAAACCCTCGATCGTAGCGGACGAATCAACGCCCAGCACCACCGTCCCCGCGCCGTCGTCCATCTTGACGGAAACTGGCCCGATGGGGTTTGGGGGTTCAGGCCCGGGTAAGAGGAGTACAGCTTGGAAAGGTCCAGTGTGCCGGAGGCGACGTAGATTGCGCCCGCGCCGAAGAAAATGCCCTGGACCGCAAGGGTGCCGCCCGGCGCAACGTTGATGACGGCGTCAGACGCGAGGGTAACCTGATACGGCTCGAACGGCCTATGGCCGCCGCCGAGGAAGGCCGCCCCTGTCACGTCCAAGGACAAGTTCGTGTCAAGCGTGAGGTTGCCAAACCCGGCCAGGCTGGCGGGCTGCGATGCGTCGGGAAAGCCGAACAGCACGATGCCGCCGCCCACCCTGCTCCCCGCCGGGTAAGGTGCGCTCCCGAAGATGTTGGAGTTTGCCGCACGAAGGTCCAGCACGGCGGTCGGCCCGGCCAGGCTGATGGACCCGACCTGCACCAAGCCGGTGATGGCGACATCCGCGCCCGCGCCGATCACCGCGTCATCCTGTATGCCGGGTACGCCTTCCGGCGACCAACCGGCCGCATCGTCCCAGCGTCCTGCGCCGCCCACCCAGGTCTTCGCTGCCACCAACCGCGCTCCGTTGCGAGATCGTTAGCCTAGATCAACATTCCTGGAGCTTAAAGGAAAATTTGCCGGGACAACGCCTCGGGCGGCGAATGGCGGGCGCCCCGTCAGCGCGCCGCGCCGCGCAGGCTGGCCGGCTGGCCCGGCAGTGGCACGGACCCGGCGTCAACCGGCTTCCCGCCTTCCATGCGGAACACCTGCAAGCTGCGGTCGGCGTAGTTGCCGACATAAAGCCATTGGCTGTCCTGGCTCCATGCGACCCCCTCAGGAATGGCGCCCAGCGGCGCTTGCCCGGCAAGGGTCAGCGTTTGGCCGTCCACGCCGAACACCTGCAAAACGCCGCTCGAATGATAGCCCGGCGCCGCGTGGAACGCGGAGGAGCCGTTCAGCAGCGGTGCCGCGACCCACTTGCCATCCGGCGAGATCGCCAGTCCCTCCGGGCCTTGGCCCACGGTGGCGAAGCCCACCGCATGGGGACGCGCGGCGGCGGCGTCGATCACGCAAAGGGTGGTCGCGCTGTTATTCCCGTCAGTGGCGGTGTTGGCCGCGATCACCGTGCGGCCGTCCGGCGTCACGTCCAGGTTGTACACGCCGGGGCCGGTCGGGATATCGTTCGCCTTGTCATAGGTGACATTGGCGCCGTCGATGGAAAGCACGCCGACCACGCCCGCCAGGTTCTCCGCCACGAAGGCACGCTTGCCGTCGGGCGCGATGGCCACCGCGGCCGCCTGCTCGTTGATCGGCACTTCGGCCACCTGGCGCACGGCCGTGCCCTCGATGCTCAGCACGGACACGCTTTTGCCCGCCCGGTTCGCGACCAGCGCCATCCGGCCATCGCGGCTGATGGACAAGCCTGAGGGCTGCCGCCCCACCGTGATGGTCTCCACCAGCCGGGCCGGCTGCGAGGAAAGGTCGAGCACGTGCAGGGTGTTGTCGGGGGAGGCCGTGAAGCTGCCGTCCTTTTCCGCCGTGACCATGGAACTGGCGACGAGGCCCAGCCGCCCGTCCGGCGTGATCTGCAGGTTGGTGGGCGGCCCGAACACGGAGTTCGGCAAGGCAAGCTGGCTCGAAACCTTGGGGTGCGCCGGGTCGGACACGTCCAGCACGGCCACCAGGTCCTGCCCGCCCGGGCCGTTGCGCACCCGCGCAGCTTCAAACGTGGTCTTGCCGTCGATGCCCAGCAGCATTTGGCTGGGCGCCGCGGCGGCCACCATCGGCAGGGCGGCAAGGAGCAGCAGCTTGCGCATCGTGGTGTCCTCCGGTCGCGGAAACCCACAATGGCCGGGTCCGAAGCGTTTGGAAATGCCGTGCCGCCCCCAAAGCAGCGTGGAGCGCCCGCGTGCAGATGTCATGAAAGCGCGATGGCACGGCGGCGGGCAGGTGCGCGATGATGCGCCCCGCTCGACAACGGCCTGAGCTGGCCATGCCGACAACCAAACGTCCCGCAAGTGGAGGCAGCACCATGACCCAGCACCGCACCACCCGCCGCGCCGTTCTCGCCACCCTTGGCGGCGGCATGGCCGCGCCCCGCCTTGTTTTTGGCCAGGGCACCGCGCCCGCCACGGTTGCGTCCGATGCCGCCCGGCCCCGCGCGGACTGGGGCGCCGCCGCGGGCGACGTCACCGCCGACCGCGCCATCCTGTGGAGCCGGGCCGACCGCACCTCCCGCCTCCTGGTGGAATGGGCCACCGACGAGGGCTTCCGGAACGCGCGCCGGGTGCAAGGGCCTTTCGCCACGGAAGCGAGCGACTTCACCGCCCGCGTTGACCTGCGGGAGCTGCCCTCCGACACGGACATCTTCTACCGCGCGGCGTTCCAGGGACCCGACGCCGACCAGGCCGCCTCCGCCCCGGTGCTCGGCCGCTTCCGCACCGCGCCCGCGTCCCGGCGCGACGTGCGTTTCCTGTGGTCTGGGGACACCGCCGGGCAGGGCTGGGGCATTGACGAGGCGCGCGGCGGCTACCGCACCTATGACGCGATGCGGCGCGCGGGCGCCGATTTCTTCATCCACTGCGGCGACACGATCTATGCCGATGGCCCCATGAAGGAACAGGTCACGCTGCCGGATGGCAGCGCCTGGCGCAACCTGGTCATCCCAGAAGTGAGCAAGGTCGCGGAAACATTGGGAGAATTCCGCGGCCGCCACCGCTACAACCTGATGGACGCCAACCTGCGCGCCTTTCACGCGGAGGTGCCGCAGCTTTGGCTGTGGGACGACCATGAGGTGACGAACAACTGGTCCGACAGCAAGGTGCTCGGCCCGGCCTATGGGGAAAAGCGCATCCAGGTGCTGCAAGCCCGCGCCGCCCGCGCCTTCCTGGACTACGCCCCGCTGCGTCCGCACGGCGCGGACGAGCTGGAGCGCATCTACCGCAAGGTGGGCTATGGCCCCCACTTGGACGTGTTCGCGCTGGACATGCGCAGCTACCGCGGCCCCAACTCATACAACCGGCAGGACGCGCCGGGGCCGGACACCGCCTTCATGGGGCCTCAGCAGGTGTCCTGGTTGCTTTCCGGCCTGCTGAACAGCCGCGCCACCTGGAAGGTGATCGCCGCCGACATGCCGATCGGCCTGCTGGTCCCCGACGGCACGGACCCGCAGGGCCGGCCGCAGTTCGAGGCCATCGCCAACGGCGACGGCCCGGTGCTCGGGCGCGAGCAGGAGATCGCCGGGCTGCTGTCCGCGATCAAGCACGCCGGGATACGCAACGTGGTCTGGCTGACCGCCGACGTGCACTACACCGCCGCGCACCGCTACGACCCGGAGCGTGCCCAGTTCCGGGATTTCCACCCGTTCTGGGAGTTCGTCAGCGGCCCGCTCGCCGCCGGGACTTTCGGGCCGAACGCGCCGGACGACACGTTCGGGCTGGAGGTGGTGTGGCAAAAGGCGCCCGGGCCGGGCCGGGAAAACCTGTCGCCCGCCGAAGGCATGCAGTTCTTCGGCGAAGTGGCCATCGAGGGGCGCAGCGGCGCGATGACCGTGCTGCTGAAGGACGTGGCCGGGGCCACGCTGTGGCAGCGGAGCTTCGAGCCGGAGCGGGCCTGATACGGGCGGCACCGTTGATCGACCTGTGTGCGGTTGCTGATGGGTTGCACCCGTCCTACGCGACCCCTGCCATAGGATGGGTGCACATCGGCGGACGACGATCACTCAACGGAGCCGTCCGCATAAGCCCCGTGCCGGTTCAGGGCGCCGTCGCGACGCTTGGACACGAAGCCTTTCAGGTGCTCGGCGACCACGGGTGCCATGTCGTCGTGCAGCGCATGCTGTTCCGGTGTCAGATGCGGCGCGCGACACGGTCCGCGACAACGGCGGTCGTGACGCCGAACAGGACGTGGAACAGGCCATGCCGCACGATGCTGGACGAGGGATCAGTTCGCAGGGGCGGCGTGATCCGCAACGCCGGGCCGAGCACGCCGAAGGCGAGCGCGTAGAACCCGGCCCCGAACACGCCCCCCGCGACCAGCGGCGAGGCGGCGTCAGGCTTGGCCGCGCCGTAGGCCGCCCCCGCCGCCAAGGACAGCGCCAGGTGCCCGGCGTGCGACACCGCCTGATCCCCGGCGCCCGGGCGGGCGCGGTCCCAGCTTTCCGCCCGGCCGATCACCCTGCCGGTGCGGCGCTTGAGCTTCACCAGGTCGGACGGCTCGTCCGCCGCCGTTTCCATGCCGAGGAAGATTGCCGACAGCAGCGCCCCCGCCGCCAGGCCGCCGACGGCGCCGGCCACGACCTTGCGCGCGGACCCGTTCAGCGGCTGGCCCAGGGTGCGGGGCCGCGCGTCGGGCGTGTGGGGGCGGCGGCCTTCCCGGCCGGGCGCCCGGCCGTAAACGGACGGCGCCTGCTCGGACAGCTCCAGCCCGGCCCGCGGCTCGTGGATCGGGCAGCGGTTGTGCGCGGCCCGGAACCCGGCCGACATCGCATACGCTTCCTTGCGCGCCCGGTTCACGGAGCCGAGCGGCTGGTGCGCCGCGACGCCGTGCCATGGGCTGAAGGACAGCTCGTCGTCGACCTGCCGCGCCCACTCCTCGCTCCACGCCGGCTGCCGCGGCACGGTGATCACGGCCACGGGCACGTAAGGGCTTTCGTTTTCCGGCCACGGCACCGACGCGTCCTCCACGGGCATGGTGCCCGCGTTGGTGCGGAGCTGCACGCGCAGCTCCCACTCGCCGCCATGCTGGCGGAAGTGGTCGATCACCGCCGCGCGCAGCCCGTTCGGCCAGCCGGTCAGCTTGACTGGAGCGTTCTTCAACGCCCAGCTCCGCCGACACCGGCGCCACTGACAGCTTGGCGATGGCCGGGTCGTAGCGGAACGGCGTTTGGGTGTAGAAGGTCTCGCCCAGCGGGTGCGTGAGCGGCTGCCCCTCCAGCGCCTTGAGCGCGCCCGCCTGCGCCCCGGCCGCCGACAGCGCCGCCACGGCGCCGCGCAGCACCTTGGACAGCGCTTTTTTCCAGCCCTGCCCGGTGTCCGTGGTCGCAGCCAGCAGCCCCAGGCTGCGGCTGAAGCCTTGCGCGTTTGGCGCGACGAACGCCGGGCCGTTCACCAGCACGAAGTCCTGCGTTGTGTCGCCCTCGGAGCCGGGCAGCCGCTCGCCCTCCACGCCGATGACCTTGATCGCCAGGCCGCGCGGCGACGACACTGTGTCGTCCAGGATGTCGCCAGGGTTGGTCGAGACGCGGAGCACGACCGGAAAGGTCGCGGGACGGACGAACACGCCCTGCGCCAAGGTGCCCGGCAGGCCGTCCAGCACGCGCAGCTCGCCCTGCAGCAGGCCGTGGCTCTTGGCGTGCACGCTGCGGACAGCGTGGCCGTAGTCCGCCCATGTCGTCTCAAGGATGCCGCGCATGCGCCGGTTGATGGACGCGATGGCCCTGTCCTCGCCCGGCGCAGGGTGCTCGACGGCGGGATGAAAGGCCAGGGGGGAAACGCTCATCGAAAATCCTTTGTCGTCAGCAGTTCGGCGTCGAGCGCAGCCCCGGTCACCCGGGAGGAGGGGCCGGAGGCGTATTCCGGCCTGCCCGGTACGGCCTGCCTGCGGGACACGGCGGCCGCAACCTCGCCCGGCCCGGATCAGGCCGTTAGCTCAGGTAAACCCGCTGCAGCGCCGCCTCGTCCACCTCCGCGGGGGCGGCGTGCATCGCGACCCCGCCGCGCGACAGCACGTAAACGTCGGTGGCGATCTTCAGTAGGCGGGGCACGGTCTGCTCCGCCACCACGACCGTCATGCCGAGGTCGCGGTGCATCCGCTCGACCACATCGAACACCGCCTGCACCATCACGGGCGAAAGGCCGAGGCTCGGCTCGTCCAGCAGCAGCAGGCGCGGGCTGCCCATCAGCGCCATCGCGATCACCAGCATCTGCAACTGCCCGCCCGACAGCAGGCCCGCCTGGCGCTGCCGCATCTCGCCGAGGAAGGGGAAGTAGCCGAACACCATGTCCAGCCGGGTGGCGGCGTTCTTCGGGTGCACAAAGGACGCGGCTCGGAGGTTGTCGTCGATGGACAGGTTGCGGAAGCATTGGCGCCCGTCCTGCACCAGCGCGATGCCGCGCCGGGCGATGGCGGCGGGGTGGGCGCCGAGCAGCTCGGCGCTCTCGAAGCGGATGCGCCCTTCCGTCACCTCGCCCAGCTCAAAGGGGAGCATCCCGGCGACGGCCTTGAGCAGCGTCGTCTTGCCCGCGCCGTTCGGGCCGAGCAGGGCGACCACGCCGCCCTCCCGGACGGCGAAGCTCACGTCCTGCAAGGCGGCGATGGCGCCGTCGTAGCGCACCGAAACGTCGGACACTTCGAGCATGTCAGCGCGCGTCGATCCACTCGCCGGCGACGGCGTACTTGCCGTCCTTGATCTCGGCGATGCGGGCCTGGGTGGAGCCTTGATGGTCCGCGTAGTTGAGCGGCGGGGTAATGCCGCCGGTGTTCACGTCGCGCAGCGCTTCCATCTCGTCTCGCACCAGCTTGCGGAACGCTTTGAGGTCGGACGGCACCTTGCCGCCGCTTTTCTGGATGGCGTTGCCGATCGCGGCCGACATGGCCGTGCCCTGCAGCCAACCTTTCATGTAGTAGATGTCCTCCTTGGCGATCTTGTTCTTCGCCTTGAACGCCTCGATGTCCTTCATCGCCGGGATTTCTTCGCCGAACTGGGCGTAGATCTGAATGGCGCGGAAGCCTTCCGCCGCCGGGCCGAGCTGCTCGGGAATCGTCGGGCTGATGTCATACATGTTGCCGATGAACAGCCGCGCGGGGAGGCCCACCTTGGCCGCGTCGCGCAGCGTCACCAGCGCCTGCGGCGCCGAACTTTGGATGTAAACCATGTCCGGGTTGCGCGACTTCACGCGCAGGAGCTGGCCGGTCAGGTCCTGCGCGTCGTAGCGGAACTCAACCGTATCCACCAGCTCAAGCCCGAGCTTGGGGATGATGCCGGACTGCCGCACCACGCTGACCGGGCCGCGGCCGTACTCGTTGTCGGCGTGCATCAGCACCACCCGCTTGCCGCCCTTCTGCTTGAGGTCGCGCAGCGCGATGATCATCTGCTGCTCGTAGGTCGGCCCCGCCATGAAGATATATGGCAGCTTTTCCGGGTCGAGCACCTGGCTGGCGAAGGAGTCGGTCATGAACGGCACGCCGTCGCCACCGATCTGGTCCTTCAGCGCGTTGACCGAGCCTGTGGACCAGCCGTTGACGTAAACGGCGTTCTCCTGGTCCACGCAGCGCCGGTAGATCTTCAGCTCCTCGTCGAGCTTGTAGCGGCCGTCGAGCAGCAGCGTGTTGACCTTGTTGCCGGCAATCCCGCCCCGGAACTGGTTCAGGAATTCGAAGTAATCGCGCGTGCCGTAGGCCATGCCGTTCACCAGGGCGTCCGGCCCGGTGATTGTGCCCCAAGCGCAGATGGTCAGATCCGCCGCCCGCGACGGCGCGGCGGCCGCCGCCACGCCTGCGGCGAACAGGGCACCCAGGATGCGTTTCTTCATGGACGTTCTCCTCCCTTTGTTGCAACCGCCGCTCCTCCCGGCTCGCCGAGGCTGGGCGCAGCGCCCCGGCGCCGCGGCTGCGCCCACCGCAGCCGGGGCAGCAGCGAGGACAGGCCGCGCGGCTCGAAGATCAGGAACAGGATGATGAGCAGGCCGAACGCCAGCTCCCGCAAGGCGGACAGCAGGTTGGCGATGTCGAACGCTTCGCCGACCCGCTGGATGGCCTCGGGCAGCAGCACCACAAAGGCGGCGCCGACGAGGGGGCCGGCCCAGGAGCCGAGGCCGCCGACGATGATCATGGCGATGTAGTCTGCCGACAGGTCGAGCGTGAACGCTTCCGGGCTGGCGAGCCGGGCGGCGAAGCCAATCAGCCCGCCCGCGATGCCGGCGACAAAGCCGCTGATGGCAAAGGCCCAAGCCTTGGTGCGCGCAACGTCGATCCCCATGCCCTTGGCGACCACCTCGCTTTCCCGCACGACGAGGAAGGCGCGGCCGAGGTTGGTGCGCGTCAGCCGGGTCAGCGCGAGCCAGGCGATGAGCAGGACGAGAACCGACACGGCGGCGGAAACCTGGTCGGAGGCGACCGGGACGCCGAAGAAAGCGGGCTGGCGGATCACCAGCCCGGACACCCCGCCGGTGAACGGCTCCAGCATCTTGAACAGGTATTCAAGGATCGCCTGCGCCGCGAGCGTCGCGATGGCGAAGTAAAGGCCGCGCAGCCGCAGCGCCGGCAGCCCGATCAGCGCGCCGATGGCAGCGGTCGCAACGCCCGCACCGAGCAAGGCGAGCACGCCGTCCACCCCGGCGTTTCCGAGGTTGCCCGCCACATACGCGCCGACGCCCAGCAGCGCGCCCTGCGCGAAGCTGATCTGCCCGCAGTAGCCGATCAGCAGGTTGAGCGACAGCGCCCCGATGCCGGCGATGGCCACCGCGCGCACCAAGTAAGCGCCGAAGCGGCCGAGCAGCAGGCTCAATGCGATCAGCACGGCGGCGACGGCTAGGGCGAGGAGCAGGCGGCGCGTGCCCATAGCCCTAGATCCTTTCGGCGCCGCGGCGCCCGAACAAGCCCTGCGGCCGCAGGAGCAGCATCAGCACGAGCAAAGCGTAGGGCAGCACCTGCTGCAGCGCCCCCACCGAGTAGATGCCGGTGTTGGCGCGCAGCACGTCCTCAAGCGCCGGCGTCAGCAGCCCGTCCGTGAAGCTCTGCAGCACGCCGAGCACCAGCCCGGCGACCAGCGCCCCTTCCAGGCTGGACAGGCCGCCCACGACGACCACCGGGAACGCCACCATGCCGATGTCCGCGAGGCCGATCGAAAGGCCGTTCAGCGTGGCAAGCAGCGTGCCCGCAAGGCCAGCCAGCGCCGCCGACATCGCCCAGGCGGCGGATACCTGGTTGCTCACGTGGATGCCGATGGCAAGCGCGGCCCGGCTGTTGTCCGCCGCGCAGCGCTGCATCAGCCCCATCGGCGTCGCGGCATAGAAAAGGAGGAAGCCGAGGCTGAGCGCCGCCGCGAGGATGCCAGCGGCGATGTAGTTGTAGGTGATGAATATGCCCCCGGCGCTGACAGCGCCCGCCGGGAACACGGGCGGGAACGCGATCTGGTCCGGCCCGAACACGGCGAGGCAGGCCGCACGGGCGCAGATCAGCAGCCCCAGCGTCACCATCATCACCGCAACCACCGGCGCCTTGAGCATCGGGCGCAGCACCAGCCGCTCGGTGAGCGCGCCGATGCCGGCCATGACGCCCATGCTTGCCAGCACCGCCAGCACCGCCGGCAGGCCGGCGCGGAGCAGGACGTAGCTCGCATAAGCCCCGAGCATGGCGTAGGCGCCCTGGGCGAAGTTCACCACGCCCGAGCATTTGTAGATCAGCACGATGCCGAGCGCGATCAGCGCGTAAACGCTGCCGGTGGCCAAGCCCGCGACGGCGAGCTGCAAAGCAAGGGTCATCCGGGTTCCCCCAGGTAAACGCGCCGCACTTCCGGGTCGGACTGCACCGCGTCCGGCAGGCCCTCGAAGATCTTGGACCCGGCAGCCATGACGGCGATGCGGTCGCAGGTGCTCATCACCACGTCCATCTTGTGCTCGACCATGATGACGGCGCAGCCGAAGCGGTCGCGCACGCCGCGGATCACGGCGGCCATCGCCATGCCCTCCTGCGAGGTCAGCCCGGCCACCGGCTCGTCCAGCAGCAGGAGCTGCGGCTGTGCCGCCAGCGCGCGCGCAAGGTCGGCGGCCTTGCGCCGGCCGTAGGGCAGGGTCTGGATCGGCGTATGGGCAACGTCGGCCAGGTACAAAGGCCGCAGCAGCGTTTCGGTCAGCTCCGCTTCCAGCGCCTTTTCGGAGCCGAAGAAGCCACCGGACCGCGCCGACCCGGCGTCCCCGCGGGCGGCCGCGCCCAGCTTGGCGATGTCGAGCACCGTAAGGTCGTGCAGCGAGGCGACGTTCTGGAAGGTCCGGGCCACGCCGAGCTTCAGCAGCGCGTGCGGGGACAGGCCAAGCAGCTCCCGGCCGAGCCAGAGCGCCGTGCCGGCGTTCGGGCGGTAGGTCCCGCAGATGCAGTTGACAAAGGTGGTCTTGCCCGCGCCGTTCGGGCCGATCAGGCCGACGATCTCCCCCGGGGCAGCATCCAGCGCCATCCCGTTGACGGCGACCACGCCGCCGAAACGGATCGTCACGTTTTGCGCCGTCAACGCCACCGCGCCGGCCTCCGCCGGCAGGGGCGCGGCCGCGCCGGACAGCGTGCCCCACCAACACCCATGCGCACTCCCTCCCCTTTCGGGGCCGTTGACCGGCCCTCAAACCTATCCTGGCCGCAGAACGGCGAGGCGTCCACCCGTCCGGCCCGGCGCGCGTCGTCAAACGCGCTTTCGGGGTCCGCGCGCACCGTCTCAGCCGCCCCCAGCGGGCGCCGGGCCGCCGTTCTTCGCGGCCAGGAAGAAATCGGGGTCGCCGACCTGGCCGCCCTTCAGCGCAAGCTCCAGCCCTTCGAGGGCCGACCGGCTGCCTTCTGCCGGCACAGCGGCGTGCGCCCGGCACAGCGGCGCGCCCGGCGCGAGCGGGGCCACCGCGGTCAGCGCATATACCCCCAGGCGCAGCGCCGCGTGACCCGACGTGTCCCCGCCCGAAATCACCGCCCGCCGCACCGCGCCCGTCCGCAGCACCCGGTCAAGTATCTGGCCGAGCCCGGCGCCGATGCGGTCATTGGCCGCGGCGGGCGTCACGCCGCTCGCCTCGACCGCGGAGCGGAACCCGGCCACCGCCGGGTCGTCGGGACCGGCCGCGGTGAAAACGAGCGGGTCCTCTCCCTCCCCCAGCGCGGCGAGCGCCCGGTCGCCCGCGCGGCCAAGTTCGCTTTCCCACGCCGCCGCATCCACCGCCTGCGCTGCGTCAAGGCGGATCGCCCTGAACCCGGCGCGTTCCGCATGGGCGATCTGGCCGGCCGTCACGTGCGAGCACGACCCGGAAACGCCCACGATGCGCCGAGCCGAGTGGACGCGGAACTCGGCCCGGGGCGCGTCAAGCAGCCCGGCGGCCCGCCAATGGGCGACAAGCGCCTGCTGCAGGCCCTGCGAGCCGATGGCAAACACCCGGTCGCCCCCATGCTCCCAAATGAGCCGGCCGGCCTCGGCCAGCGTTTCCTCGTCGAGCACGTCGAGCGAGACGATCTCCGCGCCGCCCGCCCGCTCGCGCGCCAGCGCCGCGTCCGCTTCGCCACGCTTCATGGCGACGAAATCAACCAGCCCGACGTGCTTGCCGGTCTGCTTGGCCAGATGGAGCCGGAGGTCGGCCTCGTCCATCGGCGTCACCGGATGGCGCGACATGGTGGGGTGGCGGTCGAGCCGGTGGCCGGTGCCGGCAACGGCCGCGAACAGGTTGCCGAACGCCTGATAACGGCCCATGTCCGCCGCGGCGACCAAGAGGGGGTGCCAAGCGCCCCCAAGGATCGGCGCCCCGAGGTCGATCGCGCGCCCGATGGAACCGACATGCGGCGCTGAGTCGAAGGTGGAGCAGACCTTGTACTGCGCCACCGGGGCGTCCAGCCCGCGCAAAGTCTGGAACACCGGCGGCAAATGCCGGTCCATCCAGGCCGGGTCCTGGGACCGGGCCACGCCGGCGATGCCGACCGCGCGATACCCGGCGAAGCGGGAAAGCCGCTCGGGCGTCGGCGTGTCCAGGAACAGCACGGTCGGCAGCCCGGCAAACGCCGTGACCTCCATCGCGGCCGAGGAGCCGGTGAAATCATCCCCGTAGAAGGCCAGCAGGAGGCCGTCCGGAAGCGGGCGGGTCGGCGCGCTCACGACGCGTCGCCCAAGGCCCGCGCCAGCGCAGGGTGCGCCCGGGCGTGCTCCGGCAGCGGGGTGCCGCCGATCGCGGCGCTCCAGGCTTCGCGCAGGGCCTCCACTCCGGCCGCCGGCCCGTCCGGGTGGGCCATGATCCCGCCGCCGGCGGCGAAGATCAGGTCGGTGGAGCGCAGCGCCGCAAAGGTGCCGGGCGCCTGCTTGGCCGATTGGCCGGAGGAGAATACCGGCATCACCAGGCATGGCTTGCCTTGGAACATCGGGGTCAGGCAGGCCCGTGCCGACTCGATCACGCTGGCGTCGTCCTCCGAGAACTTGTTGGCCAGGCCGTTGACGTGCATGTGGTCCACGCCGGCCAGCCGCCAGATCTTCGCCCAAGCGGGATACGACCACCCGAGCGCCGGGTGCCGGGACAGGGCGCCCCAGCCGTTGCGGTGGGCGTGGATCGGCAGTTGCGCGAAGCGGCCGAGTTCAATCATGCCGACCAGCCCGACCGAGTTCAGCCCGGCCATCACGCAAGTGCCGCCGAGGGCGAGCACGAGGTCGTGCCGGCGGCGCATCTGGTCGAGATCGCCGGTGATGTTCAACGCGAACATCACCTTCTTGCCGGTGCGGTCCGCGTGGGCGTTGACGACCCGCAGCACCGCCCGCGCGCGGGCCTCGAACGGGCACGCGGGGCCGTCGGCCTGCAGCTCGTCGTCCTTGATGAAGTCGATCCCGGCCTCGCACAGCGTCCGGGTCAGCGACGCCGTTTCCTCCGGGCCGAGGCCGACGCTCGGCTTGATGATGGTGCCGATCAACGGACGTCCCTCGACGCCGGCGAGACGCCGCGTGCCGGCGATCCCGAAGCGCGGGCCTCTGTAAGCCTCGGCAAAGGCCGCGGGCAGGCGGATGTCGAGCAGGCGAAGGCCCGAAAGCTGGCCCAGCTCGAACAGGTTGCCGGCAACCGTCGCCAGGAGGTTGGGCAGCGAGGGGCCGAGGTTGTCCAGCGGCCAGGACAGGGTGACGCGGGCCTGGCGCCAAACGACCCCGTTCCCCCCACGGGGCGGCCGCGCGCCCGGCAGCGAGGGGTGCGGCACCTCGCCCACCACCTCAAGCGCCTCGATGCGTGCCGCCGCCCGCGCCTTCAGCTCCGGCGTTTCCCCGGGGACCGGCACGAAGGTGCCGCTCGACTGCTCCCCGGCGATGGCTTCGGCCGCCGCGCGCGGGTCGTGGGCGGTTTCGATCAGGTAGTCGGCCTCGATCCGGACCGGGTCGCTCACCGTCCGGCCCCCCGCGCCCGGTCCGGCCGCCGGCTTGACGCCCGGGCGGCGGAAGCGGTGATGTAGGGCATGGAACCGGGCGCCACGGCCGTTCGGTCCGAAGGGAGGAAGCGATGCTCAAGCAAACCGTCACGCACGCGGGCGACCGCCCCGTCATCCTGATGGACTCGATCACCAAAGTGGAGCAGGGCGACGCGGGGGCCATCGTCGTGTCCGCGTCCCATGGGGGGCAGAGTTCCGGCGAGTTCGCGCTCGCGGTGCCGCTCACCGCCGTGTTCTTCAACGACGCCGGGATCGGCAAGGACGAGGCCGGCGTCGCCGGGCTTGCGATGCTCGACGCGCAAGGCGTCCCGGCCTGCGCCGTGGGCCACGAAAGCGGACGGATCGGGGACGCCGCCGACATGTGGGCGCACGGCCTGCTGTCGCGGGTGAACGCCACCGCCGCGGCGCGCGGCGCGGCGGCCGGGATGGCGGTCCAGGAGGCCGTGCGCAAGCTGGCGCCCTAGCAGGGCGCTCCCCTTGGCCGGCCCGCCTGCCCCGGCGGTTCTCATGCCGCCTTCGGGGGTACGCAGATGTCCCGGACCGACTGCATCACCGCCTCCGGCGCGAACACCCGGTCGAGCCAGCCGTCCCTGAAGATCTGCGGCTTGGCCAGCTCGATCGCGCGCAGCGCGCCGTCGGAGAAGCGGCCCTCGGGGAAGATGCCGAAGGCGACGGCGAGGCCGATGTTGATGTGGCCCAGCACGAAGTCGATGGCGGCCTGGTGCGGCACGCCGCGGCGGGCAGCCTCGTCCGCGGCTTCGCGCAGCGCCAAGCACATCGTGATGGCCACGGTTTCCGACAACGCCGGCTCCAGGATGGCGATCTGCTCAACCGTGCAGCGGTGCGCCCGCATCACCGGCTTGTAGATGGTGCGCGCCACCTCCTCGCACAGCGCGTAGTGCTCTTCCGGCCCCTGCATCAGGGCGCAGACGATGTGCTGCTTGGCCGTGATCCCGCCGAAGAAGTCCCGCTTCGCTTCCTCGGTCGTTTCGTCGTTGTAGATCGGCGGGTGGCAGGGATGGGTGACGAAGTAGGTGACGTCCTCCCGCCGCGGCATCTCGCCCGCGTGGGGCGCCGCGGCGTCGAGCACGACGAGTGCCGTCCCGGGCCGCACCTTGTCGATGATGCCATGGGCGATTTTGCCGATCAGCCGGTCGGGCACCGCCAGCACCACCACGTCGGCCCCGGCGAGGGCGCGGTCCTGCTCCACGCACTCGGCGCCGGTCGCCGCCTTTAGGCGCCCGCGCCCTTCCTCGGACACTTCAACGTGGTCCACCTCGAAGCGCGAGCCTCCGAGGTTGGTGGCGAGGCGCACGCCCATCTTGCCGCCGGCGCCGAGCAACGCGATCTTGGTCATTTCGCTTTTTCTTTCCGTCTGGGGAAGTCGCGGGTCCCGCGCGCGGGGGGCGCGGGACCCGGGTGTGGCGCAGGCTCGGGTTAGAGCGCGAAAACGTAGAGCATCGAGCTGGGCGCGATCGTCTTCAGCTCCGGCGTCCCCGCGATGTTCCACTTGTCCCAAGCGCCGCCGATGCCGACCAGGACGGCCACATACTGCTTGCCGTCCACGGCGAAGGCCATCGGCGGGGCGGTGATGCCGGCGCCGGTGTTGAACGACCACAGCTTCTTCAGCGACTTGGCATCCAGCGCCATCATCTCGCCGTCCGGCGACCCGGCGAACACCAGGTCCGGCGTCGCCAGCAGGCCGCCCAGCATCGGATAGGTCGTGTCGGCCTTGCCGACGACCTTGCCCGTGGACACGTCGATCGCGGTCACGCTGCCGGGGATGCGCTCGTGGATGCTCGGGCCGCCGCCGGTGTAGAACTCGCGCGGCTTGAACGAGTCCGCCTTGGTTTCCTCCACCGTGAGCGTATTGCAGCTTTCGATCACCGGGATGTACCAAAGCCCGGCCTGCGGATGGTAGGCGGTCGGCGGCCAGTTCTTGCCGCCCATGTTGCCCGGGCAGATCTGGACCACCCGGTTGTCGCGCGATGGCGTCACCGCCGGATTGTACTTCTGCACCGGCAGGTTCGGGTCATATTCGGCGGGCTTGCCCGTCTCCGGGTTGAGCCCCTTGGTCCAGGTCACGCGCTTGACGAACGGCGTGCCCCAAACGAACTCGCCGGTGTCGCGGTCCAGGGCGTATGCGAACCCGTTGCGGTCCGCGGTGACGGCGAGCTTCCTCGGACGCCCGTTCACCTGCGTGTCCACAAGCACCTTTTCCGAAACGCTGTCGTAATCGTATGGGTCGTTCGGCGTGTGCTGGAAGTGCCACTTGATCTTGCCGGTGTCAGGATCGAGGCCGAGGGTGCTGTCGGTATAAAGGTTGTCGCCAGGCCGGTAGGCGCTGTCCCAGTCCGGGCCGGGGTTGCCGACGCCCCAGGCCAGCGTGTTGGTCGAGGGATCGTAGGAGCCTGTGACCCATGTGGAGCCGCCGCCGTTCTGGGCGGTGTTGCGGTCCTTCCAGGTTTCGGCGCCGGGTTCGCTGCCTACCGGGATGGTGTGGGTGCGCCAAACCTCCTTCTGCGTCTTGAGGTCGGTCGCCGCGAGCCAGCCGCGGATGCCATACTCCGCCCCGGCCACGCCCGTGATCGCCATGCCCTTCACGATCAAGGGTGCGCCCGTCACCACCTCGCCCTTGTCGGGGTCGGCCACTTGGCGTTGCCAGGACACCTCGCCGGTGTCCTTGTCGGTCGCGACCAAGCGCCCGTCCAGGGTGTGGGAGATGACCTGGTTGCCCCACAGCGCCACGCCGCGGTTGTCCACCCCGCAGCAGGCGATGGCGCCGGCCCAGTCATGGTCGGTCTTGGGGTCCATCTTCCACAGCAGCTTGCCCTGACCGCCACGGGTGTCGATCTTGTATACGGACCCCCAGCCGTCCGTGACGTACATCATGCCGTCTTCGACAATGGGCGTGCCTTCCAGCCCGCCATGCGTCCAGATGCCGCCGCCCTCCACGCCGCCCAGCGCCATGGTCCAGGCGACCTTCAGCCCCTTCACCGTGTCGCGGTTGATCTCCTTGAGCGGCGAGAAGCGCTGCGCGTCATAGGTGCGGTGGTGCTGGATCCAGTTGCCCTGCTCCTTGTCGGCATTGAGCAGCCGGTCCTGCGTGACCTCGCCGGCCCGGGCCGGCGCGCCGAGCAGCCCGGCGAGCGCGGTGCAGCCCAAGGCGAGAATGCGCAGCGTTGTGCGACCTGAATTCATTGGGTTCCCTCCCTTTTGGACACGGCCATGTTGGCGCGTGCCTTTGCTTTCAACTCGGTGCTGATCGGCGTGGCGCGTCGGGCGCGCGGTTCTGCGTCTTGATTGCGCCGGCCCCTGCGAACGGGGCGCAAGCTTCACCTCCGGGCCTATGCTTGTGTGAAGACTTGGGCGATTACAAACGATTTATTGTCCGTCAGGTGTGAGGAAACTTCACCCGTCCGGGGCGGGCCGGCCGGGCGCGGTTCGGAACCTCGGCGCCCGCTTCCTGCGTGCCCCATTGCCGCAACTCGGCGACCAGCCAGGCGGTGAGCGCGCCCGTGTCGGCGCGCGTCCTCAGATGCGGGGCGATCCAAAGAACGAGCTTGTGCGGGCCGGGCACGAAGCCGAACGGGGCGACGAGCTTGCCGGACTGCAGGTCGTCGAGAACAAGAAGCTTGGGCACGATGGCTATGCCCAGGCCGCAGCACGCGGCCTGTATCAGGAGGTAATGGTGTTCGTAGGCCTGCTGGGGCGAAAGCGAGAGGTTTTCGCGGCAGGCGCCCGTCCACTCCTTCCAAGCGCCCATGCGGGTCTTCGCCGCGAGCAGCCGGCAGCGGGCAAGGTCGGCGGGCGAGCGCAGCCCGGCGCCTCCGAGGTATTCCGGCGAGCAAACCGGCCCGATCCACTCCGCGATGGCGTCCTGGATGACGACATCCTTGGGTGGTTCGATCATGCTGTTGCGGATCGCCACGCTGATCTCGTCCCGGATGAAATCGATGCGGTCATAGTTCATGTTGAAGCGCAGCTCGATCTCCGGATGGCGGCCGTGGAAGTCGCCGAGGCGCGGGATCAGCCAACACATCATGATCGTGGCCGAGCAGGACAGCGTCAGCGGGCCGGGGCGCAGTTGCGCGACGGCGGATTCGATCAAGGCGAAAGCGCCGGAAAGCTCTGTCGCCAACCGCGCGCCTTCCGGCGTTGCGTGGACGCTGCGCGCGTCCCGTTGCAGCAACAGCAGCCCGAACGTGTCTTCGAGGCTTTTCACGTGCCGGCTGATCGCGCCATGGGTGACGGCGAGTTCCCCGGCGGCGGCCGACATGCTGCGCAGCCGGGCCGCCGCTTCAAAAGCCCGGAGTGCGTTCAAGGACGGCCGAATGGTGCGCACGAGCGATTCCTGCTTCGGTATGGGCAAGGGGTCAGGGGTCCGTAGGGGCCACGGTAGCACCGACATGTTGACGTTGCCTTGATCGATCCCGCCGGTGGCTGGCCGGCGGACAGCCCTGGCGCTCGCTTCCGTCCATCAGGGTTCGGTGGCGCAGACCGCATCGCCCGCCTATCCTGTCCGCCGCCGTGCAACGAACAAGGCCAGGAGGACACGCCATGACAGCCACCGCCTTTGAACGTTTCCGCGCCCTGCATGACGGGCCGGGCGCCTTTGTGATGCCGAACGCCTGGGACGGCGCATCCGCCCTGCTGCTCAAGCGCGCGGGGTTCGAGGCGCTCGGCAGTTCCTCCTTCGCGGTTGCCATGGCCTTGGGACGGCCGGACGGCGCCCGTGCCGTCAGCCGCGCGGACTCGGTCGCCCATGCCGCCCTCCTTGCGCGCGTCGCCGGCCTGCCGGTGAACGGCGACCTGGAAGACGGCTACGGCCCGGCGCCGGAGGACTGCGCCGCAACCGTCGAGGCCGCGGTCGAGGGCGGGCTTGCCGGGCTTGGCATCGAGGACACCACCGCCGACCCCGGCCAACCCATCCACGGCTTCGACGCCGCCGTGGCCCGGGTCCGCGCCGCGGCGCGGGCGGCGCGCGGGCGCATCGTGCTCACCGGCCGCACCGACAACTTCCTGCACGGCCGCCCCGACCTGGACGACGCCATCCGCCGGCTGGCCGCCTTCGCCGAAGTGGGGGCGGACGTGCTCTACGCTCCGGGCTTGCCGGACATGGACGCCATCCGCGCGGTGGTCCGCGCGGTCGCCCCGAAGCCGGTGAACGTGCTGATCGGGCCGGGCGTCGGCCTTGCCGAGCTTTCGGCTGCGGGGGTGCGCCGTGTGAGCCTCGGCGGCGCGCTTTACCGTCGCGCCATGGCCGGGCTTGTGGCGGCGGCCGAAGCGATGCGCGCCGGGGACCTGGCGGCCGTGGCCGCCGGGGCCGTGCCCGGGGCCGAACTCGCCGGCTTGCTGACGCCGCCGGGTGCGGACTGAGCGCATCCGGCGCGGCGCCTGGCCCAGCGCGGCCGCACGGGCGATCCGGGCGTTAAATCACTGCTTCCTCAAGGAAAGGCTCGTTGCGCGTGATCCGTTCATAGCCGAAGGGCGACAGGTCGAGCGTTTGGAAGGCGCCATGGACGATCAGCTCCGACACTGCACGCCCGACCGCCGGCGATTGCTGCAGCCCGTGCCCGGAAAAGCCGTTCGCGAACATGAAGTTCGTCACCTTGGGGTGGAAGCCGACGATGCCGTTGTGGTCCAGCACGTTGTATTCATAGTGGCCGGTCCAGCTTTGCCGCACCTTCAATGAGTCGAATGCGGGGATGCGGTGCCAGAGCGACGGCCAGATGCGTTCGTCGAACTCCCGGTGGTCCGTCCTGAAATCGTCGTAATCCGCCGGGCCGTCGTCGAGCGGCGTGTTTCCGGCGAGGAAAAGCTCTCCCTCCGGCCGCACGAAGGTGCCCGAAAGGTCGATGACGTTGGGCATCCGCCCAGGGACAGGGGTGGCGCTTGAGAAAACGAAGCTGTACCGCTTGCGCGGCTCCACCGGGATCGACAGCCCGGCCATTGCGGCCACCTGCTGCGCGCGCGGGCCGGCCGCGTTGACAAGCGTTCCGCAGGAAACCGTCTCGCCGGTCGCCAGCATTGCTGCGCCGACCTTGCCGCCTGCGACGTCTAGCCCGGCCACCGCGTTGTTCACGTACTCCACGCCTGAGCCACGCGCAGCCCGGCGGAAGCCGTTGAGCAAGCCCATCGAATCAAACCAGCCCTCGTCGCGCGATCCCCATGCGCCGCCGCCGAGGTCGTCGGTGTTGAGCCAAGGAAAGCGGTCCTTGAGCGGGCCGGGTTCGAGGAACACCGTGTGGGCGCCCAGGCTGCGCTGCAGGTCGACGCGGGCGCGCGCCGCGTCCACGCCGTCAACCGAGCAGCAGTAAAGGTAGCCATGCTCGCGGAACCCGAGGCCGGGCGCCGGCTCGTCCTTGAAGAAGGGCGCCATCCGCTCCGGAAAGCCGCGGATCACCTCGATGCCGAACTGGCTGATCTTCACGTTGATCGGGTTCGAGTACTGCTGGCGGATCGCGCTGGTGGACAGCGCCGTGGATGAGAACTCGTAGCTGCTGTCGCGCTCCACCACCAGGATCGACGCGCGCGCGCCCAGCGCCTGGCTGAGCCAGTAGGCGACCGAGGACCCGACGGCCGCGCCGCCGACCACCACGATGTCGTAGCCGGCGCGGGCCGGGGCCTGGTAGGGGGGGGTGGCCATGGCGCGGGCTTCCTTTCAGCGACCGGAGGCGATGGAGGCGTCGGGGCCGCGCGCTAGGATGCCGCTTGCCTGGCCGGGTTTGGCCGCCGCCTTGCAGAGATTGGGACGGTCCTGCATCTTGTCGGCCTCCACGCGTGGACATCGATCGTGATTTGTATGATGTCATATGAAAATCGCAAGAGGCATGACCGCAGCCGCAGCCGCAGCCGCGCCCCGGATCGAAGAGCAGGCAGTTGAAACCGGTTTCAAGCGCTCCGGTGTCCGGGGTCACGATGGGCGTCAAGGCGGCAAGCCTCGCCCTCATGATCGACGGCCCGAACGCCGCGTTCGGGCATGCGCTTCCGGGGTTACAAAGGCGTTCCCTCAATGCCGGGTTCAGGTCGGCGAGGCCGACCCTTCGAGCATGCACCTGGCGGTCAACCGCAACGCCGATGGGCATGCACGCAGGCAATCCGTCGCCCCTGGATGCCAGTCGGCAGACGCCGGGCCTGACGGTGGTGGACATCATCGTGGAACCCGCCGAGACGGCTTTGCTCCGCGCGGCGTCGGAAAAAGGCTGCCGCGTCCAGCCCGGGCGTCCGATGATGGATTTCCAGGTTCGGGGCATGTCGGAATTCTTCGACATCAAGCGCAGGGACCGCAGCCATGGCTGAGGTGTGCACGGCCGTCGTGATCGGCGGCACGTCCGGCATCGGCCACGCGATTGCCTTGGGGTTCGCCCCGGCTGCCCGGTTCTTCGGAACGTATGTCGGCGATGCCGCATCGGTCGGAGCGCTGGCGCGGGCGGCCGAAGAAGCGTTCGGCGTGCCGCACGTTGTCATCAACTGCGCTGGGATGCAGCAGAGCGGCAAGCGCGTGCTCGATCAGGACCTGGACGAGGACGCGGAAATGTGGCGCGTGACGGGAGGCCGATGACGACGCGCAAGCCCCTGTCCACGATTGTTGCGGAAAGCCTGTCGGAAAAGATACGCTCCGGTGCGCTGCGGCCGGGCGCGCAGTTGCCGACCGAGGCGGCGCTGTGCGCCGAGTACGACGTCAGCCGCACCGTGGTGCGCGAAGCCGTGGCCCGGCTACGGTCCGAAGGCACCGTGATCCCGCAGCAGGGACGCGGCATGTTCGTCAGCGAAGCGCCCGGGCCGCGCAGCTTCTCGATACCGGAGCACGCGCTCAAGGCCCTGCCGGAAACCATATCCCTCCTGGAACTGCGGCTGGGCGTCGAGGTGGAGGCAGCCGGGCTTTGCGCCGAGCGCCGGACGGAGGCCGAAGCCGCCGCCCTCCGCGCGTTGATGGAGCAGGTCGATGCCCGGCACGACGACCCTGCCGCGGTGCAGATCCATTACGACTACGATTTTCACCTGGCCATCGCAGAAGCAACGCGCAACGAGTTCATGCACGGCTTTCTGGTTTACCTGCGCCCCGCAATCGTGCCGCGCTTCCAGCTCAGCCATCTGGTGGCACCCGGCCTCAAGGACGCCTACTACGCGCGCATCCACGGCGAGCACGAGAAGATCGTGGAGGCCATTGAGAAACGGAACGGCTGCGCCGCGCGGCAGTCCATGCGCAGGCATCTCTGCAACAGCCTCGGGCGCGTGCGCGCCCTTGCGTTGGCATCGGGCGTCGAAACAACGGGTGCGGAGCAGGCAAGGGCCGCAGAGTCCCTGTTTGCCGAGCTGAGGCCGGTTGGCGCGGACGGATGACCCTGTGGCGCAGACGGGGCGGCGCAGAC
>CALMVT010000396.1:35652-62277 GCA_937873175.1 uncultured Acetobacteraceae bacterium
CGGGCTGGCACCCGGGGCACAGCCAAGCGCCCGCCCACGCGAAAGCCTATCCTTCCGTTTTCACGGTTTTCTTGATTTCCCTGCGGCCGCAGGAGCCGCACGTTAGGTTTAACGCAACTGGGACGACCCACGTGACGACAGCCTTCATCACAGGTGCGACGAGCGGCATCGGTCGGGCCATGGCGCTGACGCTGAGCGAAGTCGGCACCGACGTTTACGCCGTCGGCCGCAGCAAGGCCGCGCTGGAGGAACTGCGGGCGGCCCGGCCCGGCATCACGCCCATCGCCGCCGACATCACGGACCGCGAGGCCATGGAGGCGGCCGTGGCCGGCCTGCATATCGACGTGCTGATCAACAATGCCGGCATCATGCCGCCGCTGAGCAACTTCGCTGATATGGCGATGTCGGACATCGTCGCCACGCTGGAGGTCAATCTCAGTTCGGCCATCCTGCTCACGCGATTGGTCGTGCCGCAGATGCGCGCGCGGGGGGCGGGACATGTCCTGTTCACGGGGTCGATTGCCGGACATGCCCCGTTCGCCAACATCGCCGTGTACTCCGCGACCAAGGCGGCGATCAGCGGCTTCGCCGCCTCGCTGCGCGCCGACCTTTCGCCTTGCGGCGTCCGCGTGACGGAGATCGTCGCCGGGCGCGTCGAGACCCAGCTCTACAAAGACATCCTCGGCGCGGAGGCGCGGGCCGCGATGTATGGCGGCAACGTGGTGGTCCAGCCGGACGACATAGCCAAGATGGTCCTGGCTGTCCTCAGCCTGCCCGCCTCGGCCGATGTCACCCGCTTCGACATCATGCCGACCCGCCCGACCAGCCCGAGCGGCACCAGATAGGGCCACGGACATGAAAGACCTTTCCGTGCTCATCGTCGGCGGTGGCTCCGGCCTGGGCGCGTTGCTGGCCCGGATGGCGGCCGACAACGGCGCCGCCAAGGTCGGCATCATCGACATCAACCCGGGCGCCGCCGAGGCGGCGCTTGAGCCGGTGCGGGCAAAGGGCCTGCGGACGGCGTTCGCCCAATGCGACATCCAGGCGGGTCCGCCGTGCCATGCCGCGTTCGACGCACTCGCCTCGAGGCTCGGCCGCATCGACACGCTGGTGAACTGCGCCGCGATCTACCCCCGCCGTCCCGTCCTTGAGATCACCGATGCCGATTGGGACGCTTCCAACGGCATCAACGTCAAGGGAACCTACACCACATGATGGTCGCCGCCATCCGGCACATGCAGCCGCAGCCGCCGAGGGCCGAGTTCCGCGGGCACATCGTCAACCTGACCTCCGTGGACGCCTTCAAGGCACACCCGCAGAACGCCCACTACGCGGCGACCAAGGCCGCGGTGGTCAGCCTCACCCGCTCCGTCGCGCAGCACGTCGCCGGGGACGGCATTCTCGTGAACTCCGTCGCCCCCGCCGGCATGGCCACGGGGCGTGCCCGGAACCTCGGCTTCCTGGACGAGCTGGCCAAGGCAAGCCCGTTGGGCCGCGGCGCCAAGCCGGCGGAGATCGCCGAATGGGTGCTGATGGCCGGCGGTCCCAGGAACACGTACATGACCGGCGAGAACATCATAGTGTCCGGCGGCTACATCTACGCCTGAGTTCCAGCGACTCGGCCGTCAACTCGGGCTGGGCCGAGAAAAAGAGGAGCAGACCTTTGTTCGACCCGGCTTGCGGGCGCCGCAAAGGCATGCAAGCCCTGCCATGGCCAGGATGGGCCGAATCGCGGCGCACCGCATGACGAAGGACCGGCCTGTTGGACACCGTGACGCTGCTGCAGGCCGCCCTTCTTGGCTTGGTCGAGGGATTGACCGAGTTCATCCCGGTTTCTTCCACGGGCCATCTCGTTCTTCTGGTGGACCTGCTGGGCTTCCGCGGCCCGCCGGGCAAGGTGTTCGAGATCGTGATCCAGCTCGGCGCCATCTTGGCCATCCTCGCGGTTTACGCCCGGACGCTGCTCGACATCCTGCGCAGGGCGCCGGCTGATCCCGGCGCCAGGCGGTTCATCCTGGCGGTGCTGCTGGGGTTCCTGCCGGCCGCCGTTGTCGGGGCGCTGGCGCACGACTTCATCAAGGCGGTGCTGTTCTCGCCCTTCGTGGTGTCGGTCGCGCTGATCCTGGGTGGGGTGGCGATCCTAATTATCGAGCGGATGCGCCCCATCGCCGTGCGACGCAGCATCGAGGCGTTCCCGCCTGCCCTGTCGCTCGGCATCGGCACCTTCCAGGTGCTGGCGATGGTCCCGGGCGTGTCCCGCTCGGGCGCTACGATCATGGGGGCGCTGCTGCTGGGCGTGGATCGGAGAACCGCCACCCTGTTCTCCTTCTTCCTTGCCATCCCCACGATGCTGGGCGCAACGGCGTATGACCTGTTCAAGAACCGGCACACGCTTGACGCCGCCGGGGCGGGGGTGATCGCGGTCGGCTTCGTGGTCGCTTTCCTGGCCGCCCTGGCCGTCGTGCGCTGGCTGGTCGGCTTTGTCGGCAGGCACGGCTTCGCGCCGTTCGCGTGGTATCGCATCGCGCTGGGCGCGCTGATGCTGGGCGTCCTGCTCAGCCGCTGAGCGCGGGCAGGCCCAGGGTTCAGCCGCCCTGCGAAAGGATGTGTTGCGGTATGGCAACATCGCAAACACGCTTTCCAAGTGCGTGTCCTGCGGCTTGCAGATCGGGCCTCAGCGGTCCATGTTGCGCTGCACAAGAGGTGGAAGCGTCCTTCGGTCGGACCGGGCCAAGCCCGTTGCAGGAAGGACAGGCAGATGTATCAAGACGAATTGCGCCGTGAAGCGAAGCTGATCGTGCAGGGCCGGCAGGCGTGGGTCCGTGACCTCGCCAATTTCTGGTCCCGCTTGGTGGCCCGGCTCGGCGTCGGAGCCGCGAAGCCCTCGTCCGGCACGGACCTGCGACTGCACTGAGCTTGCAGGGGCCGCCGGCAGCCCGTTGGCGCCCCGGCCCGCACGATCGCGACATGCAGCAAACACCAACAGCGAAAGGCCCACCCGATGCGACCCGACAAGATTCGCGGCAATGTGTTCGTGGCCAACCTGCCCCGCGGCTTCACCGATGCGCAGTTCGCGGAAGCGTTCGACGCTTACGGGATCGTGCTGAGCGCCCACCTCGCGCGTGACCCGGCCACGGGCGAGACGCTTGGCCATGGCCTCGTCCAGCTCGCGCCTGACCGGGCCGTAGAGGGTGCGGTCTCTGGCGTGAACGAGACGGGTATCGCGGGGCGGCGCATCGAGGCGCGCCGGGCCGACCCGGACATGGGCATCAGCCCGCCGACCCCGCCGCGCCACCGGGTGGAACGCCCGCGGACGTTCGGGAGCGGCGCTTCCATGCCGGACCACCGCAGGCCGGCGCTGCTGGGGTCTGGGCAAGGGACGGCCCAGCGCCGGCACACCCTGTCCCTTGCGGGGCGCTGAGCGCGTCGGCTGCCTGGCGAGTTCCTGATACGGCGTTCCGCGGCGGCAGTGGTATAGCCGGTCCATACCGCCCCGCGGCCGGAGTCGTCGCGCGTCCCGCGCGCGCCAAGCCCGACACGCCAAGGATCATCCCGACATGGCATCAGCGACCCCAACGGTGGCACCGCCCCAGCCTAACAGCCTCAACAGCTCGCTTGAACGCAACATCCGCACCCTGGCCACGCGCCGCAGGCAGGAAGCCGCCTCCGCGACGCTTGAGGAGCGGATCGCCGGGGCGGTTACGTCGTTTACGGGCAGCATGCGGTTCGTTTACCTGCACCTGGCGCTGTTCGGGGCGTGGATACTGATCAACCTCGGCGTCGTGCCCGGCGTGCCGCGGTTCGACCCCTCCTTCGTCATCCTGGCGATGATCGCCTCCGTTGAGGCGATCTTCCTGTCGACCTTTGTGCTGATCAGCCAGAACCGCATGTCCGCCGCGGCGGACAAGCGTGCCGACCTCGACCTCCACATCAGCCTGCTTGCCGAGCATGAGCTGACCAAGCTGGCGGGCGTCATCGAGGCCATCGCCGCCCGCCTGGACGTGCGAACCGGAGCCGATGCCGAGATGGAGGAGATCAAGCGGGACGTGGCGCCCGAGGTGGTGCTCGACGGGATCGAGGCAGAGCAGAACCAGGGGTAGGACGAGACTGAACAGCGGCTGAGGCGCTACACGCGGCGGCATGAGCCTGCTCGCGACCATCCTGCCCGTCTTTGCCCTGATCATCATCGGCGCGGCTGCCCGGCGGCTCCATCTGCTCGAAGCCGCCTCGCTCGGCGGTCTGACGGATTTCGTGTTCTTTCTTGCCATGCCGGCCCTGCTGCTGGGCGCGATTGCGGACGGGCCGCCGTTCAACATCCTCGGCGTCGCAACCGTGTACTTCTCGGCCTGCCTGGTCGTCTTCGCCGGGGGCATGGCCGCGGCGCGCCTGCTCCGCTTGCCGCTGCCGCGGGCCGCGATGCTGGGGCTGAACGCCGCCTACGGCAACACGGTGATGATGGGCATCCCGATCATCGCCGCCGCCCTCGGCCGTGATGCGCTGCCTCCCTTGCTCGCGATCATAGCGCTGCATTCGGTGATCCTGCTGCCCTTGGCCGGCGTGCTGGTCGAGATGGGCATGACCGGCCAGCGCCGTCCCGCGGCCATCCTGCGCACCACGCTGCGCGGGGTAGCGCGCAACCCGATCATCATGTCCATCCTGGCCGCCTTTGCTTGGCGCTGGCTCGGCGTGCCGATGCCGGCCGCGCTGCGCGAGCTGCTGCACATGCTGGGCGCGGCGGCGCCGCCGCTCGCCCTGGTCTGCCTCGGCGCGTCGCTTCCCGCGCCGAGCGCCAAGGCGTTCGGCGCCGAGATGATGGTGGGCGTCGTCCTGAAGCTCGTCGCCTTGCCGGCCCTTGTTTGGCTGTTTGGTCAATGGGCGCAGTTGCCTGCCTTGCCGCTTGCGGTGGCCACGCTCACCGGGGGCCTGCCGACCGGCGCCAACGCGTTCCTGCTTGCCCGGCGTGCCCAAGGGCTGCTGGAAATCTCTGCCGGAACCGTCCTGGTCGCCACCAGCCTGTCAACCGCTTCCCTGTATGTCCTGCTCGGCCTGTTGCGGTAGATGCCGGGCGCCATGCCGGCTCGAACACGCAGCATTTTCCTCTTAAGAAAATATGTTTCTTAATGGTTGACGGTAGACCAAAAACTGCTATGCCGGTGCCCGGTTACTGGGAGCAGCGCGATGTGCGGAATAGTCGGCCTTTTCCTCAAGCACCCGGGCCTTGAGCACGAGTTGGGGGGCCATCTCGCCGCCATGCTCGCGACCATGCGCGACCGCGGGCCGGACAGCGCGGGCTTTGCCGTGTTCGGGCGCGACGACGGCACGGTGAAGATCACGGTCCGCGGTCCCGGCCTGTCGGCGCTTGCGGCCCGGCTGGAGCTGGATGCCGACCTGCGCGACACCCACGCCGTCCTGCACGTGCCGGCGTCGCGGATGGAGGAGGTCCGAACCGCGCTCGCGTCCGACCCGGCCGTCACGATCGTCGGCGAGGGCCAGCGGATGGAGCTTTACAAGGAAGTCGGCCTGCCTGCGGACGTCGCCGCCCGGTTCGGCCTGTCCGCCATGGCCGGGACCCACGGCATCGGCCATACCCGCATGGCGACCGAAAGCGCCGTCACGACGAACGGCGCGCACCCCTACACCACGGGGCCGGACCAATGCCTCGTGCACAACGGCAGTCTGTCGAACCACAACGCGCTGCGCCGCCGCCTGGTCCGCGAAGGCTATGCCTTCGAGACCGAGAACGACACTGAAGTCGCCGCCGCCTACCTGTCCTGGCGCATGCGCGAGGGCGACACGCTGGAAGGCGCGCTGCATGCCGGCCTCAAGGACCTCGATGGCTTCTACACCTTCGTGGTGGGCACCCGCACCGGCTTCGCCGTGCTGCGCGACCCGGTTTGCTGCAAGCCCGCCGTGATGGCCGAAACGGCCCAATGGGTGGCGTTCGGCAGCGAATACCGCGCGCTGGTGAACCTGCCCGGCATCGCGGACGCCCGCGTGTGGGAGCCGGAGCCTGCCCGGGTTTATGCCTGGGAGCGCGCGGCGTGAGCGACCAGATCGACCTGGCCGTCGCCACCACCCGCGACCTCAATGGCGCGCTGCACGGCCTGCCCCCGGACACCAACCGCACCCTTTGGCGGGTGCTCAACCCCCGCGGCCAGCACGCTTTGGCCGTCGGCGTGGACGCCCCGATCCGCGTCGAGATCGCGGGCCATGCCGGGTACTACTGCGCCGGCATGAACGGCGGCGCGACCGTGGTGGTCGAGGGCAATGCCGGCAACGGCGTGGCCGAGAACATGATGGCCGGCCGCGTGGAGGTCCGGGGCGACGCCAGCGCCGCCGCGGGCGCCACCGCCCATGGCGGCCTGCTGGTGATCCACGGCAACGCGTCCGCGCGCTGCGGCATCAGCATGAAGGGCGTGGATATCGTGGTGGGCGGCAGTGTCGGCCACATGAGCGCGTTCATGGCCCAGGCCGGCACGCTGACCGTGCTGGGCGACGCCGGCGACAGCCTGGGCGACAGCATCTACGAGGCGCAGCTTTTCGTGCGCGGCTCGGTCGCGAGCCTCGGCGCCGATTGCGTCGAGAAGGAGATGCGGGACACGCACCGCACCGCCTTGGCCGCCCGGCTGCAGGCGGCGGGCTTCGACGGCGTGGATGCCGGGTCGTTCCGCCGCTACGGCTCGGCCCGGCGGCTGTATCATTTCCATGTGGACAATGCGGGGAACTACTGATGGACCAAGGCCCTTCGACGCCGCCGCGCCCGGCCCCGCGCCCCGCTCCACGCATGAGCGCGACCTTTGACCCTGTGACCCTCGCCGAAATTCGGCGCGCGGCTGCAACCGGCATCTACGACATCCGCGGCTACGGCGCGAAGCGCGCCCTGCCCCATTTCGACGACCTGCTGTTCCTGGGCGCCAGCATCAGCCGCTACCCGCTGGAAGGCTACCGCGAACGCTGCGGCACCGACGTGGTGCTGGGCGCCCGGTTCGCGAAGAAGCCGGTGGAGCTGCGCATCCCCGTTACCATCGCCGGCATGAGCTTCGGCAGCCTGTCCGCCCAGGCCAAGGAAGCGCTGGGCCGCGGCGCCACCATCGCCGGCACCAGCACCACGACGGGCGACGGCGGCATGACCCCGGAGGAACGGCAAAGCTCGGCGACCCTGGTATACCAGTACCTGCCCAGCCGCTACGGCATGAACCCCGACGACCTGCGTGCCGCCGACGCCATCGAGATCGTGGTCGGCCAGGGCGCCAAGCCCGGCGGCGGCGGCATGCTGCTGGGCCAGAAGATCACCGAGCGCGTCGCGGCGATGCGCACCCTGCCGCCCGGCATCGACCAGCGCAGCGCCAGCCGCCACCCCGACTGGACCGGCCCGGATGACCTGGAGATCAAGATCCTGGAGCTGCGCGAAGTCACCGATTGGCAGAAGCCGATCTACGTGAAGGTCGGCGCGTCGCGGCCCTACTACGACACGGCGCTCGCGGCCAAGGCCGGGGCGGACGTGGTGGTGCTGGACGGGATGCAGGGCGGCACGGCGGCGACGCAAACCGTGTTCATCGAGAACGTCGGCCTGCCGATCCTCGCCGCCATCCGCCCGGCGGTGCAGGCGCTGCAGGACCTGGGCCTGCACCGGACCGTGCAGCTCGTCGTGTCCGGCGGCATCCGCAACGGCGCGGACGTGGCCAAGGCGCTGGCGCTCGGCGCGGACGCGGTCAGCATCGGCACCGCCGCGCTCGCCGCGCTGGGCGACAACGACCCGGCGTTCGAGGCGGAGTACGCCGCCCTCGGCACCCATGCCGGCTCCTACGATGCGTGGCATGAAGGGCGGGACCCCGCGGGGATCACCACGCAGGACCCGGCGCTCGCGGCCCGGCTTGACCCGGTATTGGGCGGGCGGCGTTTGGCCAACTACCTCGCGGTGCTGACGCTGGAAGCGCAGACCATCGCCCGAGCTTGCGGCAAGAGCCACGTGCACAACCTGGAACCGGAGGACCTCGTGGCGCTCACCGTGGAGGCCGCCGCCATGGCCCGCGTGCCGCTGGCGGGCACGAGTTGGATTCCCGGCGGGGGAGGCGGCCAATGAAACTGTCCGAAATCGCCCGGGAGCGCGGCATCCGCTTCTTCCTCATCGCCTACACCGACCTGTTCGGCACCCTGCGCGCCAAGCTGGTCCCGGCCCGCGCCATCGACGTGATGGCGGAGGACGGCGCGGGCTTCGCGGGGTTCGCCACTTGGTTCGACATGACCCCCGCCGATCCCGACGTGCTGGCGGTGCCGGACTCTTCGACGCTGATCCAACTGCCGTGGAAGCCGGAGGTCGGCTGGCTCGCCGCCGATCCCTGGATGAACGGCGCGCTGGTGGAGCAGGCGCCGCGCAACGTGCTCCGCCGCCTGGTGGCCGCCGGGGAAACGCAGGGGCTGGAGATGCGCACCGGCGTGGAGCCGGAGTTCTTCATCATCACGCCCGACGGCCAGGCTATCGCCGACGGCGCGGACACCCAGGCCAAGCCCTGCTACGACCAGCTCACCCTGATGCGCCGGTTCGACGTGATCGCGGCGATCAGCGACGCGATGGAGGCGCTGGGCTGGGGTCCCTACCAGAACGACCATGAGGACGCGAACGGCCAGTACGAAATGAACTGGGACTACGCGCCGGCGCTGGTGACGGCGGACCGGCACGCCTTTTTCAAGTACATGGTCCGCAGCATCGCCGAGCAGCACGGCATGCGGGCGACGTTCATGCCGAAGCCGTTCAGCACCCTCACCGGCTCCGGCTGCCACGCCCACGTGTCCGTTTGGCGCGGCGGCCAGAACGCCTTCAAGGGCGACGACGAGCTTGGCCTCAGCCCGCTGGCGCATCAGTTCCTGGGCGGCGTGATGGCCCATGCCGAAGCCCTGTGCGCCCTGACCAACCCGGCGGTGAATAGCTACAAGCGCATCAACGCGCCCGTCACGGCGTCCGGCGCCACTTGGTCGCCGAGCACGGTGAGTTGGGGCGGCAACAACCGTACCCACATGGTGCGGGTGCCGGGTTCCGGACGCATCGAGTATCGGCTCGCCGACGGCGCGGCCAACCCGTACCTGCTGCAGGCCGGGTTGCTGGCGGCCGGGCTGGACGGCGTGGCCCATGCGCGCAGCGCGGGGCCGCGGCTCGACCTGGATATGTACGTCGCCGGCGCGGCGGTGGAGGGCGCCCGCAGCTTGCCGCTCAACCTGCTCGACGCCCTCCGCGCGTTCGAGGCGTGCGCGCCGCTCCGCGCCGCGCTGGGGGAGGCGTTCGTTTCCTCCTACGTCAAGCTGAAGCGGCAGGAATGGGACAGCTACATGCGGCACCTGACCGCCTGGGAGCGTGACGCCACGTTGGATTGCTGACGATGGCGGACACGTTCGACGCGATCGTCATCGGCGGCGGCGTGATCGGCGCCTCGGTGCTGTTCCAGCTCACCCGGCTCGGCTGCCGCAACGCCTTGCTGATCGAGCAGGGGGAGCTTGCCGGCGGCATGACCGCCTACTCGTCCGGCGTGGTCCGCACGCATTATAGCGTGCCGATCAACGTGGAGGTCGCGCGCGCCAGCTTCGCCATGTTCGAGGGGTTCAAGGACCTGCTCGACGGCGACCCCGACGCGGACACGGGGCTGGTGCGCTCGGGCTACCTCATCGTGGCGCCGCCGGGTCCGTCGTCCGAGGCGGTCCGGGCCAGCATCGCCGTGCAGCGCTCGCTGGGGGTGGACGCCCACCTTCTCGACCAGGGCCAGGCGCTGGCCAAGCATCCCTGGCTGCAGCTCGGCGACATCGACGCCATCGGGTTCGAGGCGGAAGCGGGGTTCGCGGACCCCTACTTGGTAACCACCAGCTTCGCCCGCGCGGCGCGGCGCGGCGGTGCCACCATACGGACCCAGACGGAGGTCACGGGCCTGATCCGGGACGGGCAGGCGGTGATCGGGGTGCAGACGAAGGACGGCCCGATCCACGCCAAGGTGGTGCTGTCCGCCGTGAACGTGTGGAGCCGCGTGGCCGCGGGCTGGGCCGGCATCGACATTCCCTTTCACATCACCGCGCACCACGTGTTCACCCTCGCAGCCGCGGCCCCCTACACGACCGACCTTCCCGTGCTGAAGGACCTGGCATCCCCGTCCAAGCTCTACATGCGGGCCAGTGGCGGGCATCTCATGGTCGGCGCCGGGCACGAGGGCCACCCGGCAAGCGACCCTGACCGGCCCGATCTGGAAGCCGATCAGGACACGCTGATGGAGGAGGCCATGCAGGCCGCCCACCGGCTTCCCGCATTCGAGGAGGGCCGCCTTGTTCATTCCTGGTCCGGGCTATACGACACCACGCCGGATTGGAACCCGGTCCTCGGCCGCGTGCCCGGTATCGACGGGCTTCAGGTCGCCTTCGGGTTCTCGGGCCACGGCTTCAAGCTGTCGCCGATGATCGGCCGCATGCTCGCCCAGTCGATGCTGGGCCTGGAGCCTGACCTGCCGATCAACCCCTACCGGATCACCCGCTTTGAGGAGGGGGACCTGCTGACCGGGGTGTACGGCACGGGTGCGGTGTCCTGATGGGTCGGCCCGACGCAGCCCAGGACGAAGCGCCGCCGCCCAGCCTGCGAACGGGATCAACCGCGCCGCCCGCGTCCAGCCGGACGCTGGAGCAGTCGCTCGGCATCACCGTCCGGACCCTGCGCAAGCGTGCGGACCTGAAGGTGTCGGACCTGGCGGCGGCGGCGGACATCTCCGTGGGCATGCTGTCCAAGATCGAGAACGGGCAGATTTCGTGCTCGCTTTCGACCTTGCAGGCGCTGTCCACGGCGTTGAACGTTCCCTTGACCGCCTTGTTCGAGGCGTTCGAGGAAAAGCGCGATTGCTCCTTTGTGCGGGCCGGGCAAGGGGTGCTGATCGAACGGCGCGGCACCAAGGCCGGGCACCGCTACAGCCTGCTCGGCCATGCCCTGGGCGGCGCGGTCTCGGTTGAACCCTACCTGATCACCTTGCAGGAGGAAGCGGCGCCCTATGTCGGCTTCCGGCACGACGGGATCGAGTTCATCTACATGCTGACCGGCGAGGTCATCTACCGCCACGCCGACCAATCCTATCGCCTCACGCCCGGCGACGCGATGCTGTTCGACTCCGCCGCGCTGCACGGGCCGGAAACCCTGGTCAGCAAGCCCATGACCTACCTGTCGGTCATCATCCACGGCCGTCGATTGGATTGACACGGCGGCGCCGGGTCAGAAGGCCCGCACGTCCAAGGGGGCGCAGGTCAAGGCGATGCTTTGCCCCTTCTCCACCGGGGATGCGCGATCATCGGGCGGAAGCCGGACCGATAGTGCCCCACCCCATGCGGTCAGCACGGTAAGCTGCGTGTACTCGCCCAGATAGGTCGTGTCCGTCACCGTCCCGACGAGCCGGGGCGCGGCCTCCCCGTTGTGCAGGCGGAAATGGTCCGGCCGTATCATGATCGACACGTCCCCCTGGCCCGGCCCAACCTTGTCGAGCGCCACGCCCTGGATCGCCGTCCCGTCCGGCAGGGTGATGCTCCGGTCGGACCGGGACAGCTTGCCATGGAGGAAGTTGGAATTGCCGATGAAGCCCGCCACGAAGCGCGACGCCGGCTTTTCATACAAGTCGTGCCCGGTGCCGAGCTGCTCGATGCGGCCGGCGTTGAACAGCGCGATCCGGTCCGACAAGCGCAGCGCTTCTTCCTGGTCATGCGTGACGTAAAGGATCGTCACGCCGGTCTCGTTGTGGATGCGCTTGATCTCGATCTGGATTTCTTCCCGCAGCTTCTTGTCCAGCGCGGACAGCGGCTCGTCCATGAGCAGGATCGGCGGGTCGTAGGCCAGCGCGCGGGCCAAGGCGACGCGCTGCTGCTGGCCGCCGGACATCTGCGCCGGCATGCGGTCGGCCATGGTTTCCAGCCGCACGAGCTTGAGCATCGCGGCAACCTTGGCGTCGATCTCCGCCTTCGGCTGACGCCGCACGCGCAACGGGAAGGCCACGTTGTCGGCGACGCTGAGATGGGGGAACAGCGTGTAGCGCTGGAACACCATGCCGATGTTGCGCTTGTTCGACGGCACGCTCAGCAGCGACTTGCCACCGAGCAGCACGTCGCCCCGGGTCGGCTGGAGAAAGCCGGCGATAGCGTAGAGCGTCGTGCTCTTGCCGGACCCGGACGGTCCAAGGAAGGTGACGAACTCGCCCTGGGCGATATCGAGCGAGACATCCTGGACGGCGACGACCCGCCCGTATGTCTTCTCGATGTTCCGGATGGACAGGAAGGGCCGGGTCATGCGGGCTTGCCCCTACGGAAGATGGCGGCGACTGCCATGAGCAGGACGGTCAGCGCGACCAGGATGCTCGACACGGCGGCGATCACCGGCGACAGGTCCTGCTGCAGCGTCGAGAAGATGCGGACCGGCAGCGTTTGCAGGTCCGGGCTGGCCATGAAGATCGCCACCACGACCTCGTCCCAGGACGCCAGGAACGAGAAGATCGCGGCCCCGAACAGGCCGGACCGGATCGCCGGCAGCGTGACCCGGAGCTTGGCCTCAAGCGGCGACGCGCCGCACAGCACGGCGGCGTCCTCGATGCTCTTGTCGAAGCCTTCCAGCGCGTTGCTGATGGAGATGATCGCGAAGGGCAGCGCGATGATCGTGTGGGCGATGACGAAGCCCACGAAGGTGCCGTTGAGCTGCAGGCGCAGGAAAAAGGCGTAAAGCGCCACGGCGAGGACCACGACCGGCATGACCATCGGCGTGAGGAACAGCGCCCTGAGCGCTTCCTTTCCGGGGAAGCGCCCCCGCGCCAACCCAAAGGACGCCATGAGGCCGAGCAGGGTGGCGGCGACCGCGACCACGACCGCGATCTCGAAGCTCGTCGCAAAGGAGGCCAGCCAGTCGGGATTGTCGAACAGCTCCTCGTACCACCGCAGCGTCCAGGCCGGCGGCGGGAACTGCAGGTAGCGGGAGGAGCCGAAGGACAGCAGGACGATGACGACGATCGGCAGCAGGAGAAAGGCGCCCACCAGGAAGGCGATGGCCGACAGCGCGACGCGCAGCCCGCCGAGGCGGTTGAAATCGAGCAGCATGGCTTTATTCCACCTCGCCTGCGGCCTTGAAGCCGAAGAAACGGAACTGGACCGCGTAGATGCCGAGCGACACGACGAGCAGGATCAGCGCCGCGGCCCCTGCCAGGCCCCAGTTGAGCAGCGACTGGACGAGCTGGGCGATCAGTTCGGCCAGCATCATGTTGGACGTGCCGCCGAGCAGCGCCGGGGTCACGAAGTAGCCGAGGGACATGACGAACACCATCAGCACGCCCGCGCCGATGCCCGGAACCGCCAAGGGCAGGAACACGCGGGTGAACACCTGCAAACGGTTCGCGCCGCACAGCGACGCCGCCCGGAACGTGGCCGGGTCGAGGCTGCGGATCGTGCTCTGCAGCGGCAGCACCATGAACGGCAGCATGATGTAGGTCATGCCGACCGTCACGCCGGTCAGGTTGTTGATCAGCGGCAAGGGCGAGGCGATCAGGCCCCAGCCCATCAGCGTCTTGTTGATGATCCCGGTGCGCTGCAGCAGGACCATCCACGCGTAGGTCCGCGTCAGCAGGTTCGTCCACATGGACAGCAGGATGACCGCGAACAGCAGCGACGCCCAGCGCCGGGGCGCCACGGCCAGGAACCAGGCGACGGGAAACGCCAGCATCAGGGTCACGACCGTGACGATGGTTGCCACGACAAAGGTGTTCACGAAGACCCGGAGGTAGGTCGTCGATCCGAACACCTCCACGTAGTTCTGCAAGCCCGGCTGCGGTTCGAGCACGCTCCGAAGCAGCAGGCCGAGCACGGGGGCAACGAAGAACACGGTGAGCAGCATCAAGGCGGGCGACGTGGGCCAGAACCCCGCCATCCGGCGCGGGGCGCGCACGGCCGCTTCCCGCGTGAGTGTCATCGTTGTCATGCTCATCGCTCCACCCCGAAGTTCCTGCGACCCCGGCCCGGGTCGATCGTGGGCCGGGAACCGGGACAGGCTATTTTGCCTGCCACTCGTACCAGCGCTTGCCGATCTCCTCGCGGTTCGCCGCCCAGTAGGCCATGTCAAGGTTGACCTGGCTTTCGGTGTGCTGGTCCGGCAGCGTCGCCGCCGCGCCCGCCGCCATCAGCTTCGCCGCTTCCGTGTTGATGGGCGCGTAGTTCGTCGCGGTCGCCATGTCGGCCTGCGGCTTGGCGGAGGTCGCCCAGGCCAGGAACTTCATGGCCTCCTCCTTGTTCTTCGTGCCTTTCGGCACGACCAGCACGTCCGCCGCGGTAAGGTTCTGCTGCCAGGACAGGCCGATCCCGGACTGCTCCTTCTGCACGGCATAAACGCGACCGTTCCAGAACTGGCCAAGCGGCGCCTCGCCCGAGGCCAGAAGCTGCTGCGACTGCGCGCCGCCGCTCCACCAAACGATTTCCGGCTTGATCGTGTCGAGCTTCTTGAACGCGCGCGGGAGGTCCAGCGGATACAGCTTGTCCGGCGCCACGCCATCGCCCAGCAGGGCGATCTCAAGCGCGCCCGGCGCGGACCACTTGTAGAACGTGCGCTTGCCGGGGAAGGCCCGGGTGTCGAACAGGTCGGTCCAGGACTTCGGCTCCTTGCCGCCGAACGCGGCTTTGTTGAAGCCGAGCACGAACGAGTAGTAGAAGCTGCCCAGGAAATGATCGGACGTGAAGCGCGGGTCAAGGTTGGCCCGGTTGACGACCGAGAAGTCGATCGGCTCCAGCAGGCCCTGCTTGGCGGCCGCGACGGCGAAGTCGCCCTCCACATCCACCACGTCCCAACTGACGTTGCCGCTCTCGACCATGGCCTTGAGCTTGCCGTAGTCGGTCGGGCCGTCCAGCTTCACCCGCTGGCCCGAGTTCTTCTGGAACGGATCGACCCATGCCTTCTTCTGCGCGTCCTGCGTCGTGCCGCCCCAGGACGTGAAAACGATGTCCCGGCCGGCGGCCGACCCGGCGCCGGCGCGCGCCAGGACCAGGCTTGCTGCGCCGAGGATTGTTCTCCGTGTGACGCTCATGGGCTTCCTCCCTTTCTTCCGCATGGTTGAGTGCTGCAAAGCATCGCTCGGCTTCGGTGCAAGCCGCATGCCCCGACAACGGACGGGATCACCGAACCCCGCCCTACTGCAATGGCGAGAATGCCGACGGCACGAGGATCTTGCTTTCCATGGTCTCGATCAAAGCCTGCAGCCTCGGCAGGAACTTCTGCCAGCGCGGGTCGGCCGCCAGCTTCGCCCGGCGCGCGGCGCGGTCATTCAGGTCCGCATAGGCCCAGATGTGGACGATCTCGTTCAAGGGGCCGATCTCCGTGAAGAAATAGCCGACGAGCTGTCCGAGGTGGGATGTCTGGACCGTTATGCCTTCCTCAAGGACGAGCTTGAGGTAGGCCGCGACGGCGCCGACTCTCAGGCGGTAGGTGCGCATCTCGTAGATCATGGGTTCACCGCATCACGAAAGGGTCGGGGATCGGCTCGTCGGTTGTCCGGACCCAAACCGACTTGGTGCGCGTGTAGTCGAGGATCGACTCAAGGCCGCCTTCGCGGCCCAGGCCCGATTGGCCGTAACCCCCGAACGGCACGATGGGGGACACGGCGCGGTAGGTGTTGACCCATACGATGCCGGCGCGCAACCGCCGGGTCATCCGGTGGGCACGGCCGAGGTTGGACGTGAACAATCCGGAGGCAAGCCCAAAGCGGGAGTCGTTCGCGTGCTGCAGGGCGTCCGCCTCGTCCTCGAAAGGCATGGCGCTCAGCACCGGGCCGAACAGTTCCTCGGCCATGCAGGGCACGGCGTTGCCGGATACGGACACGACCGTCGGCTCGAAGTAGTAGCCGCGCGCCTGGGACGCCGGCCGCCGTCCGCCCGTGACCACTGTGGCGCCTGCCTCGACGCTGCGGGCCAGGACGGCTTCGATGCCGTCGCGCTGCCGCCGGGTTGCGAGCGGCCCCATCTCGGTGCGGTTGTCCTGCGGGTCGCCGACCACGATGCGCTCGGCCTTGCGCGTCAGAATGTCGAGCAGGCGTGCGTAGGCGGGACGCTCCACGTAAAGCCGCGACCCGGCCACGCAGCTTTGGCCGCTCGCGGCGAAGATCCCGGCCACCACCGCGTTCGAGACGCTGTCGAGGTCGGCGTCAGCAAATACCAGAACCGGCGACTTGCCGCCGAGCTCAAGCGTGGTGTGGGCGAAGTTCTCCACCGTGTTGCGGATGACGTGCCTTGCTGTTTGCGGGCCGCCCGTGAACGCCACCCGGGACACCAGCGGGTGGCTGGTCAGCGCACGGCCGCAAGGCTCGCCGAAACCGGTGAGGACGCTCACCGTGCCTTTCGGGAAACCGGCCTGCTCGATCAAGCGCGCGAATTCCAGCAGGGGCGCCGGGCCGTCCTCGGACGCTTTCAGCACCACCGTGCAGCCGGCCGCGAGAGCGGGTCCCAGCTTCACGGCCGACAGGAACAGCTGCGAGTTCCAGGGCACGATCGCAGCCACCACCCCGATCGGCTCGCGCCGCAGGGTCACGTCCATGTCGGCCTTGTCCACCGGCAGGTACGCGCCCTGCAGCTTGTCCGCCAGCCCGCCGAAATAGCGGTAATAGTCGGCGACATAGCCGATCTGCGCCCGCGTTTCCCGTATGATCTTGCCGGTGTCTCGCGTTTCCAGCGCGGCGAGACGGTCCGCATGCTCCGCCACCAGGTCGCCGAGCCGCATCAGGAGCTTGCCCCGCGCCGTCGCCGTCATGTCGGCCCATTCCGGCGACAACAGCGCGCGATGGGCGGCCTGCACGGCCCGGTCAACGTCGTCGGCGCTGGCGGCCGGCATGGCGGCCCAGGGCTGCTCGGTTGACGGATCGACGCTCTCGAAGTGCTCGGCGGCATCGCAGAACTCGCCGCCGATGAAGTGCTGGAAGCGGTGCAGAGTCATGGATGGAGGCTCCCGTCCCGTTACGCGAAGGCGGGCAGGACGTGGCGGATGAAGAGGTCGAGGGACTTCTTCTTGCGCGCGTGGGTGAGGCCGGAGTCGATCCAGATCGAGAACTGGTCGAAGCCCTGCGCCTCGTAGCCCTTCAAGCGCGCGATCACCGCGTCCGGCTCGCCGATCACGAGGTTCTGCGCGATCTTGTCGGGCGCGAAATGGGGCATTGCCGCCCGCTCATCCGGCGTAAGCGGCTCCATGATGCCTTGGGTGACCGGGCGCTTGTTGGCGAACCAGGCGCCGAACAGGCCGTAGAACCGGCTGAGGTCATCGGCCAACGCCGCCGTCTCGTCCGGCCCGTCCGAAACGAAGGTGTGCTGCAGCAGCATGATCTTCGGCCGCGCGACCTCCGGGTGCGCCGCGACGGCGGTTTTGAACCGGTCCATCAGCAAGGCCACCTCGCCGTCGCCCCCCGCCAGCGGCGTCACCTGCACGTTGCACCCGCTCGCCACGGCGAAGTCATGGCTATTCGGGTCGCGGGCCGCGATCCAGATCGGCACTTCGCCGTGCACCGGCTTGGGCGAGGATGTCGTCTTGGGGAACGACCAGAACTCGCCTTGGTGGGCGTAGTCGCCCGCCCAGAGACCCTTGATGGCAGGCACGATCTCGCGCAGGCGCTGCCCCGCGGCCCAGGCGTCGAGACCCGGGACCAGCCGCTCGTACTCGAACACGTAGGCGCCCCGGGCGATGCCGAGATCGACCCGGCCGTCGGACGCGACATCGGTGATCGCCGCCTCGCCGGCCAGCTTGATCGGATGCCAGAACGGGGCCACCACGTTGCCGGTGCCGAGCCGGATGGTGGTCGTCTTGGCCGCTAGGTAGGCGAGCTGCACGAATGGGTTGGGGGCGATGGTGAAATCCATCCCGTGATGCTCGCCGATCCAGGCCGTCTCGAACCCGGCCGCTTCCGCGGTCAGCACAAGCTCCTCAAGTTCCAGGAACAGCTCCCGGTGCGGCTTGCGCAGGTCGCCGCGCTCCATGTGAACGAAAAGCGAGAACTTCATCTCTTGATCCCTGTTCCGGCAATCAAGCGGAACGGGCGAGGCTTTGGACCGTGCCGCGCTCCGCGTCGCCGACGTAGATGCCGAACCCGTCCTGCAGCCGCTCCGCGATGTAGCGGCGCAGCATGGCCGTCAGCGCCCCGCCGCGGACCCGCTCCCACGGGATCGCGTCGAGCTTGGCGAGAATGACGGCGGCATCCCCGGGCGGCGCGTCCCGCAGGAAGCCGCGGTAGATGACCGACATCGCCCCCGCCCCGCGTTCCGGGTCCTCGAAGACGCTGAACAGGAAGCCGAGCTCCGCTTGAAGCCCGAGCCGGCGAAGGTAGCCGATAAGGCCGTCGGCCTCGGTGATCCCGCCCGGCGCCGGGCTTTTGGGCAGGTCCAGGCCGCCGTGCCCATCCTCAACCAGGACGATCGCGCCGCCATGCTCCAGGATCGCGCCCACCAGCGTCCGCCCGCCGCTCGCGGCCAGCGCGTCGATCTGCAGGCCGAAGGTGACGTGGGCGCCCCGGCAGTAGCCGAGCGGATTGGCTGGCCGCTCCATGAACCCGATGACCTTCCCGATCAGGATCACGTGGTCGCCGGCATTGACGACCTGGTGCCGCCGGCACTCGAACCACGCGGCAACGTCGTCGATGATCGGGCTGCCGGCCGGGCCGGGCCGCCACGCGGCCTGGGCGAATTTGTCGGCGGCCTTGGACGCGAACAGCGTCGAGATGGACGCCTGGTGCTCCGCAAGGATGTTCACGGAGAAATGGGGCGCGGCGGCGAACACGTCGCAACTCGCGGCCGTCTTGGCGATGCAGACCAGCACCAGCGGCGGATCGAGCGACACGGAGGTGAACGAGTTGGCGGTGAAGCCGCGCGGGCTGCCGTCCCCTTGCAGCGCGGCGACCACGGTGACGCCGGTGAGGAAGCTGCCCAGCGCCCGGCGGAACGCGCGCGGGTCGATGGGTGCCGCCGCCGGGCTTTCCGCCGGGTGCGCCTGGCCGATGAACTCCCGCAGCACGCGGCTCACGCGGTCCGGGTCGGTCAAGGCCATCATGTGCCGCTCGCCGGGCAGCACCACCGAGCGTCCGCCCGGCGCGATGCGGGCCATGGCCTCCGACATGGCGGGGGTCGAGTTCGGGTCGTGCTCCCCCGTCGCGAACAAGGCCGGCACGGCGAGCCGGGGCAGGCGGTCGTGATGCGCGGCGTCCGACCGGGCGAACAAGCGGTAGGTCCGGCCGTAGCCGACCGGGTTGATCTCCGAAAGCAGCGCCAGGGTGCGCGCGGCGGCGTCCCGCAGGGAAGCGGGCACCGGCTCGCCGAACCAGCGGCCGACCGTGCCGCTCCAATCCGGGCGGGCCAGGCTGTCCAGGGCGGCCACGCGCGCCTCGATGGCGGCGCGCTGCTCCGGCGTGCGGCAAAACACGGTGTTCAGGGCCACGAGGCTTGCGGCGCGGTCCGGGTGCGCAAGCGCGAACTCGGTCGCGACCAGCGCGCCCATGGAATGGCCGACGACGTGGGCACGGGCGATGCCCAACGCATCGAGCAGCGCCAGGATCGCATCCGCGTAGTGGGCGAGGCCGGCATGCGCAGGCGGCAGGCTCGATCCTCCGTGACCCGGCATGTCTACGGCAATCACGTGGTGGTCGGGCCGCAGCGCCTCCATCTGCGGCTGCCAAACCGCGCCCTGCAAGCCGACGCCGTGGATCAGCACGACGGGCACGCCGCGCCCGGCCCGCGCGTAGGCGATGCGGGCGCTGTTGCCGTCCCGATCCACGTAGTCGACGTGCTGCTCAGACATCAGTGCCGCCGAGGTCCTGCAGATCCTGGTAGCGGTCGCCGATCCGGTGGTGCGGGCGGCCGCCGATGGAGGCGCCCAGCGCGACCACGATCTCGTCCGGCGCCGGGGCGTCCAGGATCGAGAACTGGATGGTCAGGTAATGCGAGCGCATGCCCTCGTCGAGCTTGTGCATCAGCGGGATGACCACGGGGCAGTTCGGCCCGCCGCGCGTGTTGGTGAAGCTGAGATAGCTTTTCGCGCCCACGGCCTTGCGGAAATGGTTGCCGAACCGCAGCGTGTGGATCAGCGCCGAGGCGTGCTCGACCTCGCCCGCCGTCCCGACCACCGCCGCCTTGCCGTAGCCTTCGACGGCCTCGCCGCCGCCGGTCATCTTGAGGATTTCCTCCGTCAGCGTCCTGCCGAGTTCCGGGGCGATGGCGTGGATCTGCGGCCTCAGGTCTTCGATAAAGCCCTGCCCGTGCCACGGGTTGGCCAGGACGGCGGCGGCCGCGAACAGGTGCAACGGCCGTTTGGCGGCACGGCCGCCCTCGATAAAGGTGATTTCGACGGTGGTGACGATCTTGCGGGCTTGGAACACGCCGGCCTCCTTGTATGCTGTATGATGGTATACCAACTGATGGCATGTCAACCGCTTGCCCGACTCCTGGATCAAAGGCAGACTCCCGGCCTTGGAGAACACGACTGCGATGCCCGACCTGCTTGCCGACCACGGCGGATTGCGCATTGACCGCAGCACCAAAACCCTGCGCGAGCGCACGGTGGAGCGGCTGCGCGACGCCATCCTGAATTTCCAGTTCAAGGCGGGGGACCGCCTGATCGAGCGCTCGCTTTGCGAAAAGCTCGGCGTCAGCCGCACCGTCGTGCGGGAAGCCCTGCGGCATCTGGAAGCCGAGGGCTTCGTCGAGACCCTGCCGCAGCAAGGCCCGGCGGTCGCCAAGCCCGACATCGGCCAGGCGGCGCAGGTTTACGAGATCCGGGCGCTGCTTGAAGCGGAAGCCGCCCGCGCGGCGGCGCGGATGGCGACCCCTGCCGACGTTGCGCGCCTGGCTGCCGCCAACACGGCGATCCAGGCGGCCTTTGCGGACGGGACCGGCCGCGACGTGCTCAGGGCGACAACCGGGTTCTACGAACTCCTGTTCACCATCGCGGGCAAGTCGGTCGCCTGGCAGTTGGTCCAGGGGCTGAATGCCCGGATCAACTACCTGCGCGCGATGACCATTTCCCGGCCGAACCGCTCCGTGGACGCCAATGCGGAAATGCTCCGCATCGTCGAGGCCATCGCGCGTGGGGACGGCCGGGCCGCCGCAAAGGCGAGCTTCGACCATGTGGAGAAGGTGAAGAACCTGGCCATGGCCATGCTGGACACAGCCCAATGAGGCCGGGCCTGTCGGGCGGGGCCGGGCGCGTGTCCGGGATCACCCGCCGAACCGTGCTCGGAAGCGCCCTGCTTGCGGCGCCCGCTCTTGCCGCCGGCAACCGCCCGGGCACGCTGCGCTTCGTCCCGGAAGCGGACCTGACGATCCTGGACCCGATCTGGACCACGGCCATCGTCACGATGATCCACAGCTACCTCGTTTACGACATGCTGTTCGGAATCAACGAACGCTTCGAGGTGCAGCCGCAGATGGCCGAAAGCGCCGTCACCGAGCAGGACGACAAGCTTTGGCGGATCAAGCTGCGCGACGGCCTGCTGTTCCACGACGGCGAGCCGGTCTTGGCGCGGGACTGCGTTTCCAGCATCCGCCGCTGGTGGGTTCGCGACCCGTTCGGGCAATCGTTGCAGTCCGTCACCGACGAGCTTTCGGCGCCGGACGACCGGACGATCACCTTCCGCCTCAAGCGCCCGTTCCCGCTGCTGCCGGCCGCGCTGGGCAAGCCCATTGCCAACCTGTGCGTCATGATGCCGGAGCGGCTGGCCCGCACCGATCCCGCGCAGCAGGTCACGGAGGTCATCGGCGGCGGGCCGTATCGGTTCTTGCCCGATGAGCGGGTTGCCGGGGCGCGCGTGGCGTATGAACGGTTCGCCGGCTACCGTTCGCGCGAAAACGGCACGCCGGAGCTGACTTCCGGGCCGAAGCGCGCTCAGTTCGACCGGGTTGAATGGACGATCATGCCCGACCCGGCCACCGCCGCCGCCGCGCTGCGCGCGGGCGAGGTGGACTGGCTGGAAGCGCCGGCCCACGACCTTGTGCCGATGCTGCAAACGCGCCGGAACCTCAAGGTCGAGACCAAGGACCCGCTGGGGCGCATCGCCCTGCTCCGCATGAACCAGCTTCACCCGCCCTTCGACAACGCGGCCGTCCGGCGGGCCTTGCTGGGGGCGGTGGACCAGGGCGACTTCATGGCCGCGGTGGCCGGCACCGAACCGGCCCTGTCGCGGACGGGCGTCGGCTTCTTCACGCCGGGCAGCCCGGCTGCAAGCGGCGCCGGCCTTGACGGGAGGGCGCGGCCCGACGTGGCGGCGAGCCGGCGCGCATTGGCCGAAGCGGGATATGCCGGCCAGCCCGTCGTGGTAATGGCGCCCGCGGACCGGCCCAGCTTGAGCGCCCTGGCCGACGTTGCCGTGGACCTGATGCAGCGCCTCGGGATGACGGTGGACCATCAGGTGGTCGATTGGGGCACGTTGGTTGCCCGCCGGGCCAAGAAGGACCCGCCTTCGCAGGGCGGTTGGAGCATGTTCCCGGGGGACTGGCTCGGGCTTGACGCTTCGGCCCCCGCGTCCTACCCGCCGCTGCGCGGAAACGGCGACCGCGCCTGGTTCGGCTGGCCGACATCGCCTCGCCTGGAGGAACTGCGGCAGCAATGGCTCGAAGCCGCCGACGCGCCGGCCCGGCATGCGATCAGCACCGGGATGCAGCGCGTCGCCTTTGAGGATGTGCCCTTCATCCCCGTTGGCCAGTATCTCAGCCCCACGGCTTACAGCGCGTCCCTTTCGGGCATGCTGTCCGGGCTTGTCCTGTTCTGGAACCTGTGCCGCGCCTGACCGGACCGGCATGCGCCGGGTTACACGGGTCCGCCCAATGGGGCGCGGCGGCCTAGCGTCGGCCCATGCAAGCGCCCCCGCTCCTCAAAATGGGCAACCGGTGCTGCCCTCGGGCGGCGTGACCTCGGCGGCCGGGATGGTCCGGATGAGCTTGTAGAGGTCCCAGGGACCTTTTGACTCCTGCGGCGCCTTGACCTGGAACAAGTAAAAATCGTGGACAATGCGGCCGTCCTTCCGCGCGCGACCGTCCTTGATCATGAAATCGTTGATCGGCAGTTCCCGCATCTTGTCCGCCACCGCCTTCCCCTCCGTCGTGCCGATTGCTGCAACCGCCTTGAGGTAGTGGGACACCCCGCTATACACCGCGGCCTGCGCCATTGAGGGCATAAGCCCGCCGAAGCGCTCCCCGAAGCGCTTGGACCAAGCCCGGGTGCCGTCGTTCAGGTCCCAGTAGAACGATTCCGTCAGCAGAAGGCCCTTGGCTCGTTCAAGGTCCAGGCTCTTGATCTGGGTGACAAAGGCGAGCAGCGCGACGAGCCTGGTGCCGCCCTCGCCGACGCCGAACTCGATCGCCTGCTTGATCGCGTTGGTGGTGTCGGTGCCGGAGTCGGCGAGCGCGATCACGTCCGCCCCCGAAGCTTGCCCTTGAAGGATGAACGAGGAGAAGTCGGACGTGATGTAGGGGTGCTTGACCTCGCCCTTCACGGTTCCGCCGTTCGCCAGGACCACCGCCCTGCTTTCGTTGGCGAGCGAGTGCCCGAACGCGACGTCGGCCGTGATGAAGAACCAGCTTTTGTGGCCGTCCTTGACCACGGTTGACGCCGTGCCCTTGGCCAGCACGGAGGTGTCATATGCCCATTGGAAGCTGGTCTGCGTGCACGCCTTCCCGGTCAGGTCCGCCAGGCCGGAGGAGGCGATGATCACGATCTTGTTGCGTTCGCGCGCAAGGCTGAGGATGTTCAGGGCGACGGCGGAAGGGACGGGATCGAGGATGGCGTCCACCTTCTCGGAGTCGAACCATTGCCGCGCGATGCCGGTCGCCACGTCCGGCTTGTTCTGGCTGTCGGCCGAGATGACGACGATCTTCCGGCCGAGGACCTGGCCGCCGAAATCGTCCACCGCCATCTGGGCCGCCACCACGGAGCCTGTCCCCCCGAGGTCGGCAAAGGCGCCGCCGAGGTCGTTGAGGACGCCGAGCTTCAGCAGCTCCTGCGAGCGGGCGGCGGCGCCCATCGACAGAACCAGGATCAAAGCGGCGGCAACCCGGCGCGAGCCTCGGACCGCCTGCCTCGCCAAACCCGCCAGTCGTTGCCGGCCCTTGGACGCTCCCATGTTTCCCCCTTGCTTTTGACTGCGAAGCAAAACCCTATCCCGCGCCCTCCCGCAGCGGGCGGAAAAAGGCGGCGATCTCGGCCGCCAGGGCCGCCGGCTGTTCCAAGGCGGCGAAGTGTCCGCCCTTGTCCATCGGCGTCCAGCGGCGGATGTCGGTGTAGCTCTTGGCCGCGATGCTGCGCGGCGGCCGCCTGATCTCCTTGGGGAAGGCCGCATAGCCCATCGGCACGTCCACCGTGCGGCCGTCCGGGATCGGCCAGGGTCCGTGCAGCCGCGCGTAATACGGCCAGAACGAGGCCCCGATGCAGCCTGTGAACCAGTAAAGCGAGATATTCGCCAGCATCCGGTCGCGGCTGATCGCGCTTTCAATGGACCCGTCGTTGTCCGTCCAGGCACGGAACTTCTCCACAATCCATGCGGCGAGGCCAACCGGGCTGTCGGCCAGGCCGAACGCGAGCGTCTGCGGCCGCGTGCCCTGAATCCATTGGTAGCCCGTCTCCTCCTTGACCCAGACCGCGGCTTCTTCGAGGTAGCGCCTTTCGTCCTCCGTCGGGTTCTCGGGCGGCGGCAGGTCCGGGCGGATCGAGAGCAGGTTGATGTGGATGCCGAGCAGCTTGGCCGCGTGATGCACGCCGAGGCAGGACGCGGTGAACCCGCCCCAGTCGCCCCCCTGCGCGGCGAACCGCCGGTATCCCAGCACCTCCGTCATCAGCTCCGCCAGGCAGTCGGCGATGGCCGGCACGCCGAAGCGCGGCTGTCCCGGTTGGAAGGACAGCCCGTAGCCCGGCAAGGAGGGCACCACCACCGTGAACGCATCCGCCGGGTCGCCGCCAAACGCGGCCGGGTCGGTCAAGCGCGGGATGATGTCGAGGAACTCGAACACCGACCCGGGCCAGCCGTGCATCAGCAGCAGCGGGCAAGGGTTTGGGCCTTTGCCGGGCACATGGAGGAAATGCACGTCGATGCCGTGCAGAAACGCCTTGCGCTGCGGGAAAGCGTTGAGCGCGGCTTCCTGCGCCCGCCAATCGAAGCCGGTGCGCCAGTATTCAGCAAGTTCGCGCAGGTAATTCACGTCCGTGCCATAGGCCCATGGCTCGCCGGGCGCCTGGTCCGGGAACCGCGTCCGCGCCAGGCGCTCTTTCAGGTCGGCGATGGCTGCGTCGGGCACGGACAGGGTGAAAGGTTCTGGTGTCTTTGCCATGGGTGGGCACCTCCTTTGCAGGGGAAGGATGCGCCAGCCTGGCGCCGCGGCAAAGGGCGGGAGAAGGCATTTGTTCCGGAGAAAAGCGCGCCGGGCCGGCGCGATTCGTGCCTTGGTCGCCGGACCACTTGGCGCGGTGCTGGACGGGGCGCCGTGACGCTGGACATGGCGACCACCCGATGGCTTCATCATGCGCCAGACCAAGCGGGTGGTTGCGACCAAAACCAAAAGGAGGAAACAGTTATGCGCAAACATCTCTGGCCCATCGCCGCCCTCGCCGCAGCCGCCGCGGGCGGTCAGGGCGCCGCGGCCCAGGATGCCAGCCCCATGGTGCTGGTGCCGGGCGGGGCCGCGGTCCCATGGCAAGCCGGCCCTCCCGACCTGCCGAAAGGGTCGCAGATCGCGGTGCTCGCGGGCGATCCCGGCAAGGCCGGGCCGTTCGTTCTGCGCGTGAAGTTCCCGCCCGACACCGTGGTCCCGCCGCATCGCCACGCCACGGCCGAGAACCTGACCGTGCTGTCCGGCGACATCTATCACGGCATGGGCGAGAAGCTGGACAAAGCGCACGGCGACCGGCTGCAGCCCGGCGGTTTCGTGTTCCTGCCCGGCATGATGCCCCATTCCGTTTGGACGGCGGGGGCCGAAAGCGTCGTGCAGGTCACGGGGACGGGTCCGTTCGGCCTGCTCTACGTCAACCCAGAGGACAACCCGGCCAAGCCGCGCTGAGCGTTTCGTCCGGGCGCGGGGGACGCCATCGGGACGGATGCTACCCACCGTTGCGCACAACAGATGAAGCCAAGCCGCGTCCAGTTGAAGCTTGCAGAAGGAATGCAGGGACATTAAGTATATGCGTATGCCCTATTGGTTTCAGAGCGCGCGAATTAGCTCCCCGGCTGCCTAGCCGGGCCGGCGCGCGCGCGCCGGGGTTCGGCAGCCGGGTCCGCTGCCCCGCCCCGAACCTGACCAAAGGTGCTTCCATGTTTCCGCTTCTAAACGATGTATCGCATCAGCCCGTGCGCTTTGAACTGCTGGCCGACGCCGAGCCTAGCCTGCTTCCCCGTACCCTCGCCCCCTTCGCGCGACGCGATCTCGTCCCTGACAAGCTGCGCGCGCGGCGGGACGGCGCGTTTCTGCGGGTCGAGATCGGGATGGACGCGATGCCGTCGGAGATGCTGCACGTCGTCGAGGGCAACCTGCGGCAGATCGTGGGCGTGCAGCGCGTCACCGTCACCCTGTACTCGGCGCGGCAAGCCGCCTGACGACGGCGCTCCGCTACAGCGCCTCGACAACCGTGGCGTTGGCCAGGCCGCC
>CALMVT010000397.1 GCA_937873175.1 uncultured Acetobacteraceae bacterium
TGGCCACCCTCGAGGAGCAGGCGAGCCAGCTAACCTTGCCAACCTAGAAAAAAACCCGTTCAGAAATTTAACATGAGGGTGTTCCCCGGCCAGCGTCTTTCCTGATTAGCGATGTGTGAGCTTTTGGTGCAGATCGTCGCCATAGCCCGGGTCGGCGGCGAGACGGGACGCGCCACCCTTATCGTTCGCTACGCACCCGGAAGCCACGTTTCTCCGCGCCCGCATGCCGGCGGAGAGGAGTTCTTCGTGCTCGACGGCGTGCTGCAGGACGAGCACGGCGACTTTCCGGCGGGCAGCTATGTCCGCAACCCGCCGACTGTCAGCCGCGCGCCAGGCTCCGAGTTGGGCTGCACCCTTTTCGTCAAGCTTGGGCAGTTTGCCCCGGACGACCGGACCCAGGTGCGTTTCGACACGGCTTCGCAAGTTGCCGCACCCGTGGAGGCACGCCCCGCCGTGGCAGCCATGTCGCTGTTCGCCGACCTGCGCGAGCAGGTGCGGTTGGAGCATTGGGCTGCAGGCGCCGTGGTGAACCTCCATGCACCGGGCGGCGTCGAAGTCCTGGTGCTTGAGGGTGAGTTCGTGGAAGGCGGCGAAAGGTTTGAGCCGCAGTCCTGGCTTCGGCTGCCGACCGGGGCCACGATGCAGGCCCAGGCCGGCACGCAAGGCTGTCGGGTCTGGATTAAGGCCGGCCACGCCGAGAACTGACGGGATTTCCGCCCGTGCGTTTGAGCGGGACGGTGTGCTGTCACAAGGCCGGGTTGGCGGCTTTGGCCGTGTTGAGGCAGCGATGGATGGTTGCTGGGTGGACGATGAAGGTCCTCGCGACTTCGCTGATGGACCTGCCTTCCTCGATCAGCGCGAGGGCGAGGGTTTTCTGATCCGGACGAAGTTTCTGCGGTCGGTCGAACGACACGCCGCGACGCTTGGCGGCTTGTCATCCCTTGTCGGTTCGATGGCCGATGAGAGAACGCTCGAACTCCGCGATATGCGGAGCTCCGCATGGCGTTGAGTTCGAGCGCAACCTGATCCGCGAGCGCACCCGCGCGTGCCCGTGGCCGCAAGGGCGGGCGGCCGCCCAAGCTGGGGCAAGGAGGTGCGTGAGATCAGGGTGCTGCTGCATGACCCAGACATCACAGTCAGCAGCGTCGCCAGGCGCTACGGTGTCAGCCGGGTCACGCTCCACGCCCACCTGAACGCGTCGGCGAAGGAAAGGGCGTAGCGCCGTCGTGGCGCACGCTGGATCAGCTCTGGGATCGAAACGTCTTTGACCAACGTTGTGGGAGGTCCGTCTCGGGTTAAGTGCAGCGTTTCGTGCCGGGTCTCGTGCTTAAGTGCAGGCTTTCAGGTGAACTGCAGCGTGCAAATACCTGATAGAACTCAGAAGAAAGTCTCACGGTTAACTATAGCGTGACACGGGCCGCCGCGATGCCCTCGCTGACGCGCTGGCGGATCAGGTTGCGCTCCATCTCGGCGAACGCCGCCTGGATCTGCAGGAAGGCGCGGCCGGCCGGGGTCGTGGTGTCGAAGGAGGCGTTGAGGGCGCGAAAGCCGATGCCGCGGCGCTCCAGCTCGTCCACCAGCCGGATCAGTTCACCCGCCCGTCGCCCGAGCCGGTCGAGGTCCAGCACCATCAGCACGTCGCCGCGGCGGAGGTAATCAAGGCAGGCACTCAGGCCGGGCCGGTCAGGACTGGCCCCGCTGCCGCGATCGTCATAGATGCGCTCGCAGCCGGCGGCCCGAAGCGCATCCACTTGCCGGTCGAACACTTGCCGCTCTTCCCGGGCGGACACTCTGGCATAGCCGACCAGCTCCATCGTTCCTCGTCCTGACCTGCCTACAACAAACGTGAAGGCTGTAGGCTACTCGTCAAATGATTGTTGCGGCTTTTTCGTAAAGGCAAGCCCTTTTTCGCCGTGCTGAATGGGCAAATGCTCGCAGCCTACGACAAACAGTTGGTTGTCGTGAGTTGCTGGCGGCCGTCGCCGACCCGCGCAACACCGTTCAGTCCCTTGCCGCGAATTTCCGCACGGATGCTGCCAGTGGGCCAACTGCCCAGGATCCCACTCACACTTGAACCGCCCCTCGCCCTCAAGTCTGTCGAAGAGCGCCTCGCAACACTGCCTTCATGTCTTCAAGGACCTTGGCGGTGTTTGAGCCTTGTGCCATGTGCTCGGCGCCAGCGGCGAGGTGCTGGCTTGAGATGAGCACGATCACTTCGCGCATCGCCGCGCATATGGCGTTCGCCTGCTGGATCTCGTCAAGACAGTAGCGATCCTGCTCAATCATCTGGTGCAGTCCGCGGACCTGGCCCTCGATCCGGCGCAGGCGGTGCAAGATGGGCTCGCGCTCCGTGGCCGTGCGATGCAGCAGCAAACGACCGTCGACCAACTCGTGTTCCACGATTACGTAATACTCCCTGGGGGTAACCTTGTAAGTGTCTCGTCGTTGTGCGCGCGGTTGGACCCGCATCAACGAAGAGCACCCTCCATGTTCTAACACGACCAGCGACCGCAACGTCCCGTCAAGGTCGAGCCTGCCGATCCGGTCTTCGCACGCATGCTCCAGCAGGCGATCGGCGGCGCGGAAGGCGAGATCCGCGTGTGCATGCAGCACCTCTGCCAGCGCTGGGGCTCGCGCGGGCCCAACCCGAAACGCCGCGACATGCTGATGCACGCCGCGACGGAGGAGAAGCGTTCAAGCGCGCTGCGCTTGGACGCCTCGGCTTGATTGGAAAACTTCCCTGGATGGACCCCTCATGAACTCGAACCAAATCCTATGGGTGACCACGCTCATCATGCTGGCCGGTGGCTTGCTGATCCTGGCCGCCGGCAAGCGGCGCACGCAAGGTGAAGGGCTGCACACCGTGCTGCACGGCATCGTGCCGATCATCGCCGCCTGCTCCTACCTGGCGATGGCCACTGGCCAAGGCCTCATCACCTTGCCCACGGTCGGAGGAGCAATCCTGGCCGGGGAAACCACGCCCACCCGCGTGTTCTACTTCGCCCGCTACATCGATTGGACGTTCACCACGCCCCTGCTGCTGATCTCGCTGGGCATGACGGCCATGCGGCATGGCCCCAAGCGCCACGGCGCGCTCGTGGGCTCCGTGCTGTCGGACGTGATGATGATCATCACGGCCTTCATCTTTGGCGCGTCCCTGCAGGGTTGGACCAAGTGGACCTGGTTCATCGTATCCTGCGCCGCCTTCCTCGGCGTCTACTACGTCATCTGGAAGACGCAGATGGAGGGCAACGCCACCCAGCGCGACGACGTCCGGGCGACCTACAAGCGCAACGCCTCCATCCTGTCCTTGGTGTGGCTGGTCTACCCGATCATCCTGGCCGTGGCGCCGGACGGGCTTGGCATCGTCAGCGACGCCACCAGCGTGCTGTTGATCGCCATCCTCGATGTCATCGCCAAGGTAGCTTACGGCTACATGTCGGTGAAGTCCGACACGGCGGCGACCGACCGCGACCTGGCCGAGGGCGAGCCCAAGCTGAACCGCTCGATCCGGCACGCCGCCTGATGACGGGCGGGGCCGTGATCCCTGGCGGGCGCACGGCCCCGCTGCTGCTGGGCTTGCCGGTGCTGGCTGCGAGCGCGGTGCTGCCCTGGCAGGCCGGCTGGGTGTGTGCAGTGGCGGTGATCGTCGTGCTCGGCGTGCCCCACGGTGCGTTGGATGTGGAGATCGGCCGCAACCTGCTGCGCGGCCGGGTCGGCGGCTGGTGGTTCCCGGTGTTCGCCGGCCCCTACCTCCTCCTGGTCGGCAGCGTGCTCCTGGCCTGGCGCTGGGCACCCGAAGCCACGCTCGCCGCCTTCCTGGCCGCCTCGGCTTGGCACTTCGGAGCGGAAGACGCGGGTGGCGGCGGCCGGCCGGCGCTGTTCCGTGGCGGGCTGCCGGTCGCGGTGCCGGTCCTGCTGCATCCGGAAGCAACGGCCGGCGTGTTCTCGGCGGCATCCGGCCTCGCGTTCAGGCAGCCGCCGGCCTGGCTGACGGTCGCCTCCATCCTGTGGCTGGTCTCGGCGTTCCCGGTCATCCTGCGGAGCCGCCCGCGCGACCTCGTGCTGCCGGGCATGCTCTGCGCCGCATTCGCGGCGCTGCCGCCGCTCACTGCGTTCGCGCTGTACTTCGTCGCGGTGCATGCCCCGGCGCACACGATTGCGCTGATCCGACATCCCAGCCGGGCACCCCGCGTCCGGGACGAAGCATCGGCCTGGCGGCTGGCTGCGCCCACCACCGTCCTGACGGTCGCGATCGGCGCCGCGCTGTGGCCAACCTACACCGGGGAAGCACCGGTGCGGCTGCTGTGCCTTGCTCTGCAGCTGCTCGCCGCCTTCACCCTGCCGCACATGATCCTGGATGCTTGGCTGGAGCGCCGGGATCAGAAATCAAGTTCCGGGGCCCGGCTGCCCTGACCCTGCCTCACATGCTGCCCGAGCGGGTCGCGTCGAGGAACGACGTGCCTGCCAACCCGGATGCTCCCTGACCCATGTTCACCAACCTTTCCTTGCCCGGCTTGCTCGCCGCCTTTGCCGTCGCTGCCGGCGTGACCTGGTGGGCAGGCATCAAGCTGTCCGACACGACCGACGTGCTGGCCCGTCGCCTCGGCCTTGGTGACGCGCTTGGCGGGATCATCCTGCTCGCGATCGCGACCAACCTGCCCGAGCTCGCCATCACTGCCTCTGCCGCCTGGCGTGGCGATCTCGGCGTGGCGATCGGCAACATCCTGGGCGGCATCGGCGTCCAGACCCTCGTTCTCGTCGCCATCGACGCCTTTGGCACGCGGGGACGCCGGCCTCTGACCTACCAGGCAGCAAGCCTGTCCCTGGTGCTCGAGGGGGTGCTGGTGGTGGCTGTGTTGGTCGTTGCGGTCATGGGCACGCGGCTGCCGCCCGAACTGATGGCGGCCCGCTTAGCACCCGGCGGGGTCTTGATCGCGCTGCTCTGGGTCGGCGGCGTATGGCTGATCGGCCGCGCCAGCAAGGGCCTGCCATGGCATGAAGGCGGCGCGGCGCCGGACGGGCAAACGGAGCCGAAGGGACACAGCCAAGCGAAGAAGTCGGCAGGGACAGGCGGGAAGCCGGTCAGCACCACCCGCGCAGCAGTCGTGTTCGCCCTCTCGGCTGCTGCCACCCTCGTCTGCGGGGTGGTGCTCGAAGCCAGTGGCGACGCCATCGCGCAGCGGATCGGCATGAACGGCGTGCTGTTCGGCGCCACGGTGCTGGCCGCCGCGACCTCGCTGCCCGAGTTGTCGACCGGGCTCGCCTCCATGAAGCTCGGGGACAGCAAGCTGGCCGTCAGCGACATCTTCGGCGGCAACGCCTTCCTGCCCGTGCTGTTCCTTCTGGCGACGCTGATCTCGGGCAAAGCGGCGCTGCCGCAGGCCCAGGACACCGACATCTACCTTGCGGGCTTGGGCATCCTCCTGACCTGCGTCTACCTCTACGGCCTGATCTTCAGGCCCAAGGCCAAGCCGCTCGGCATGGGGGTGGACTCCTTGCTGGTCCTCCTCCTCTACGCGATCGGCGTTGCCGGGCTCTTCGCTATCGCCCAGGCCAAGCCGTAACGCCTGGTGCCAGGTGCAAAACGGCTGCACGCCCGGTTTTGTCGAGCAATCCGCCTTCCTGGCCCCGAGCGCGTTGCCCGCAAAGCCCGGCAGCCCGCCTGCCTCCGCAGCGTGCTTTGAGGGCCGGCTGAACGGTCACGGCACGGGCGACATGTTCCGCTGCTGTCCTCAGCCGACCGGCCCTTCACCCGACCTGGCGTGGCGTCCGGATCGAGTAGGCTGGCCCTCATCACATCAGAACCCCCACGCGGCTGCTGCCCACCTTCGGGTTTTCCACCACCCCGAAACCTGACAAGAACCCTGTTGCAGCCCCCGCACCTGGCCCGCGATGCGGCGCAGGCGCTGCAGGATCGGCACCCCTGTTCCGGGCTGCGGCGCAGGTGAAGTCGCCCGTCGCGGAACTCGCATTCCATGCCGATCCAAGTACTCCTACCCAGTATGTGAACGCCCCGGCCGCAACGCCGCAGGGGAAGTCTCGTTGGCGGTCGTCCCTGTGTTGTAGAAAGGATGCGACCCATGTTCCATCACCAGAAAGAGACAGCCTACTTCTGCAAGCCGGACCGACCGGACCCGATCTACGCCCGCAAGCTCCAGGAGCTGATCGGCGGCCAGTGGGGCGAGATGAGCGTCATGACCGCCTACCTGTTCCAGGGCTGGAACTGCCGCGGTCCCGCCAAGTACAAGGACATGCTGCTCGACATCGGCACAGAGGAGATCGGCCACGTCGAGATGCTGGCCACCATGGTCGCGCGCCTGCTGGAAAGCTCGCCGGTCGAGGCGCAGGAGCACGCGGCCAGCAACCCGGCCGTCGGCGCCATCCTCGGCGGCAGCCGGATCGAGGACGCCATCCTGACCGGCATGGACCCGCAGCACTTCATCGTCTCGGGGCTGGGCGCCACACCCAACGACAGCAACGGCTTCCCGTTCACCGCGCGCTACGTCGTGGCCAGCGGCAACATGCTGGCCGACTTCCGCTACAACGTCGCCGCCGAAAGCCAGGGCCGCATGCAGGCGTGCCGGCTGTACGAGATGACGCAGGACCGGGGCGTGCGCGACATGCTGCACTTCAACATCGCCCGCGACACCATGCACCAGAACCAATGGCTGGCCGCCATCGAGCAGCTCAAGCTGGACGGGCTGGAGGACACGCTGTGCCCCGGCAACTTCCCGCAGGAATTGGAAAAGCACGACGCCGCCTACACCTTCCTGAACCATTCGCGCGGCACGGAAAGCATGGAAGGACGCTGGGCATCCGGCCCGTCCATGGATGGCCGGGGCCAGTTCACCTACATCGAAGACGTGCCGGCGCTGGGCGACGCGCCGGTGCTGGGCATGATCGACCCGCGCGTGCACGGCACCAGCCCGGCGCCGCAGCAGCCGGTGTCGGGCACCGCGGACTAGCCAAGGCCGACAAGAGCCTCCGCAGCGGCTTCGGTCCCGGGCCGGGCCGTTGCGGAGGCATCTCGCTGCATGCTGCACATCAACCAACCCGGGTGCCTTCCGGCCTTCGATCATTGTGGGTGCGTCGAGAATGGATTTCTGGAGCGGGCTGGCCTGCTTGGCCGAGGCGAGCGAGGTTCCGGCTCGCCATCGCAAGCTGGCTGTTGCCTTGATGTGGGCTTGACATGGACATCCTGAAGCAGCTGACAATTTGGCTCGCGTCCGGCGTGGAGGGCGCGGCAGCCGTGCTGATCGGCCTGGCAGCGGTCGAGGCGACATGGCACTCGCTGCTGCTGTTCGTGCCGGGCCGCGACTACTTCAGCAACGCTGCCGGGCATCCCCAAGACGCCAAGGAGGCAGTGCGGCTGCGGCTGGGCCGCTGGCTCGCGGTGGCGCTGGAGTTCGAGCTGGCCGCGGACATCCTGCGCACCGCCGTGGCACCCACCTGGAACGAGATCGGCCAGCTCGCCGCCATCGTGGTGCTGCGGACCGTGCTCAACTACTTCCTGCAAGCGGAGATCGACAAGGCGGAAGCGCGCCGTGTCGAGCCGGCGCCAGGCTGATGTGCCGCCGATGGAGGCCTTGACCGCGCCGATCGAGTTCGCCGGTGCCCTGCTGATCGTCGGCCACTGCATCGCAGCACTTGTTGAACTGGCCCGGTCACGGGACTTGGCAGCCACAAGGCTGCTGGTCATCCAGGGCTCGCTTTGGGGCTTGAGCCTGAAGACGGCGGCCTCTCTGCTCAAGACGATTGAACTCCACAGCTGGGAGCAGATCGCCACGTTCACGGCGATCTTCGCACTCCGCACCTTGGTCAAACACGTGATGACCTGGGAGGAAGCTGCTTTGGAACGCCAGTCACGCCCAGGCGCCGTGAGGCGTGGGAAGCGTCCTGCTTCTTGACCCTGGCTTGGGCGAGCAGGTGCCGCCACCCTGTCCGGCTGTCTGGTTCAGCCATGTCTCGCAAGCCGGCCAACAGCCAGGTTGACGGTCCTGCCAGTCGGGTAGCTGGCCGTGATGGACAAAAGTCACTCCTGTCCGATCTAACCATCGTGGTCAGTCCTGAAACGTTTTCTGCTTCTGCATGGCCCGGGCAGTTGGCACGGGAAGCATCAGCTTGCCATCCTCAACTGAAGCAACCAGGTCGAGGTTGATGACGTGGTGCTGACTATGGGCAGCTGGGTCCTTGAACGATGGAAATTCCATGGTTGTCGTGGGTTGATGCCCGTCGCCGGCCAACACAGCAACGCTCACGCCCTTACCGTAAAAATTCGCACGGATGCTGCCAGTGGGCCTTGAAGGGCATCGGTCATCCGGAAAACAAAGGAGCGGCCCTATACGCCTGTCCCACACGCGGCTGAAGCCATCCGACTGCAATTTATGAACCAAGGTCACTACACATTGCAACCAACCAACCCGCCAGTCCGAGCACTTGTTTCCGGATGAGCCCTAAGCTCATAGCCTTGCTGTTTTGCCGATCAAATGGGGGAAGTGCTAGTCAGCCCTGTGTAGTCATTTGGGGGATGAATGAGAGACGACGCGAAAGCGGGCACCAAGGCCGGAGGCGATCATTCTGGGTCTGATGACCTTGCTTCCGTCCTTCCGTTCGGGCGCGAGATGCCAGGAGGTTTCGTCCAGTTCGACGTGCCGGACGTCGGGGAGGCGATCGCGCTCGCTGAGCGGTTCAGGGCCGCTGGGAGATACCACTACTTTCGCGGCCAACGCGACGCTCGTTGGGAGGTGACCTCAAGCTTAGCGCGTGAGGACGCCGCAGGGCGGCTCAGGGCGAGCAAGGAAATCGGCGCGTTCGCCGAGTGGGTGCGCGGAGCCGAGAGGCTTGTGCCTTACCTGGATAATGAAGACAAGATCATCGCGGCCGCACAGCATCATCAAGTGACGCCGACCACCCTCATCGACTTTTCAACGCAACCTGTTGTCGCCGGCTGGTTTGCGACCGAAAGAGGTGTGCCGGGTCAAGATGGCGCCATCTACCTTGTCAATCCAGACGAAGTTAGCGGGATCTTCGAAGCGGTGACCCGCTCAGGGCCTGTGGTCAAATTCCTACAGGTGGACGTACCCAATCTATGGCGCCTTCAGGCGCAGTCTGGGCTGTTTTTGGAGGCACAGTGTGATCTTGCTTGGATCTGGCCGTTTGACCGGATCGTCTTTGCCCAGACCGGAGCGGTGCCGGCGCTTGAGAAGCGCCGCATCTACCCCGACCGGCGCAGCCATCTTGAGCAAATGATTGAGGACTATCGCGTGCAACGAACCGGAAAGGTCGCGCTTCGGGACCTGATCGAAGCTACGGGAGTGCTCCACATCAACCTCGAACACCCTCTGGGCGATCGGTTGCCAGGTCTTGCTTCAACGGCGCTGGAACGGCAGTGGAGTGCCGGCCCGGACGAGCGTTGGGCTGCTATTGACATAGAGTCGATGCCGCCTTCCTGGTCCGTCGAGCGTATCAAGGTCAACCCGAGCGACCTTGCGGACCTTGTCGCCGTGCGACGCAGCAGCACCGACCTGCTTGTGGTTGATCCTAATTTCCCGCGTAGAAATGGCACCGCACAGGCCGCGGTGGATTGCCTATGGGAAGGTCTGCGCCCTCACCCCTACTCGGCAGAGCAGATCGCCACCTCCTTATCATCGCTGATACGGCTGCTCGACATTTTTAGCGATTACCCGCTCGATAACGGTAGGAGTCACGGGCCAGAGGCCGCACAGTTCATGACGGATCCGATCGAGATTGAGATGGGTATAGCGGGTGGAGGCAGTACACGGGCCTTCGTCGGATCGTCTGAACTGTGGGGCGCATTGTCAGGAGAGGCTCGAATCCGCCTGGGGATTGAAACGCCGATTGATGGGAGCACACTGATAAGCATCCTGGGGCGGCTCCACAGCGCTACCCTTGACCTGTTTGATGCGCACGCGCTCGTAGACCTGTTTGCATCCAACATAGTGC
>CALMVT010000398.1 GCA_937873175.1 uncultured Acetobacteraceae bacterium
ATTGCTTCCATCAGCACCGCGTTGCGCGCGTCGTTGTCGGCCAGGCCCCCGGTCAGCGGCGCCGGGTTGCGGCCGTGGCCGGGGAAGTCGAACGTCACCACGCGAAACCCGTTCTGCGCCAGCGTCACGGCGAACGGCAGCATGAGCTGCTGCGACCCGGCGAACCCGTGCGCCACCACCACGACCGGCGTCGGCTCCGTCTCGGTTCGCGCAAACACCGTGACCGGGATGGTCCCGACCCGGCCCGGCGCGATCACCAGCCCGGCCTGCGCCGCCTCCAACTGCCACAGCCCGACCAGGATAGCTGCCGCCGCCAGAACCGCCACTGCCAGTCTCGACGCCATCTGCATTCATGCTCCTTGTTCCTCGTCCTTATCGCTGGCCGCGGCTGTCAAGATGCTGTTACAGTCCATGTGTCATGTCCACGCTACTTGCTGCCGCTCCCCCCGACGCGCCCACGGTTCCGCCCCGGCCCCACGCCGTTGTCATCGGCAGCGGCTTCGGCGGGCTGGCAGCGGCGGTGCGGCTGGGCGCGCGGGGCTACCGGGTCACGGTGCTGGAAAAGCTCGACGCGCCCGGCGGACGCGCCTCTGTGATCCGCCAGGACGGCTTCACGTTTGATGCCGGCCCCACCATCATCACCGCACCCTTCCTTCTGGAAGAACTATGGGCATTGTGCGGCCGTCGCCTGTCCGATGACGTGGAGCTGCGGGCCATCACCCCGTTCTACCGCATCCGCTTCCATGACGGCGCCGAGTTCAACTACACCGGCGACCCCGCCGCCATGCGCGCCGAGATCGCCCGCTTCAACCCGGCCGATATTTCCGGCTACGAGCGCTTTATGGCGCGCAGCGAGGCGATCTTCCGGGTCGGGTTCGAGCAGCTCGGCGACAAGCCGTTCGACCGTTGGACCGACATGGCCCGGGTGGTGCCGGACCTGCTGCGGCTCGGCAGCCTCGGCAGCGTGCACCGCCTGGTCGCCAAGCACATCCGCGACCCGCGGCTTCGGGTGGCGCTCAGCTTTCACCCACTGCTGGTCGGCGGCAACCCGTTCAGCGCCAGCTCGATTTACGCGCTGATCGCCTTTCTGGAGCGGCGCTGGGGCGTGCACTTCGCCATGGGCGGTACGGGGGCGCTGGTCACGGGCCTCGTGGACCTGATCCGCGGCCAGGGCGGCACCGTGCGCTGTAGCCAAGAGGTGGCGGAGATTACCGTGGACCGGGGCGCCGCCACGGGGGTGCGCCTGCGTTCGGGCGCCCTGGTCCCGGCCGACATCGTGGTGTCCAACGCGGACTCGGCCTGGACCTACCGCCATTTGCTGGCGCCGCAGCACCGCCGCCGCTGGACAGACGAGCGGATCGAGCGGGCGCGCTATTCCATGAGCCTGTTCGTCTGGTACTTCGGCACGCGGCGGCAGTATCCGGACGTGGCGCACCACACCATACTGCTCGGCCCGCGCTACCGCGAATTGCTGCGGGACATCTTCAAGCGCCACCATCTGGCCGAGGATTTTTCCCTTTACTTGCACCGCCCGACCGCGACCGACCCGTCCTTGGCGCCGCCGGGCTGCGACGCGTTCTATGTCCTGTCCCCGGTGCCGCACCTCGCCAGCCGCACGGATTGGGCCGTGACCGCCGAAACGTATCGAAAATCCCTGGCCCGCGTGCTGAGCGACACGATCCTGCCGGGGCTGGAGGACGCGGTGGCGACGCAGCACGTCATGACCCCGCAGGACTTCCACGACCGCCTGCTGTCCTTCCGCGGTGCCGCGTTCGGCATGGAGCCGCTGCTCACCCAATCCGCCTGGTTCCGCCCGCACAACCGGAGCGAGGAGGTCGACCGCCTGTTCCTTGTCGGCGCCGGCACTCACCCCGGCGCCGGCCTGCCCGGCGTCCTGAGTTCGGCGCGTGTCCTCGATGCCGTGGTGCCGCATGCGTCAGAACTGGCTCGATAGCGCCGACCTCCTCGCTTGCCGAAACCTGCTGCGCGGCGGGTCGCGCTCCTTCTTCGCCGCCGCCATGCTGCTGCCGCGCCGGGTGCATGAGCCGGCGACGGCGCTGTATGCGTTCTGCCGGGTGGCGGACGACCTGATCGACAATGGCAGCGACCCGGCGGCGGCGCTAGCGGAGCTGCGGGCGCGGCTGGATGCCGCTTATGGCGGGCGGCCCCGGCCGGTGGCCGCCGACCGGGCGCTCGCCGCGGTGGTGCTGCGCCACGCCATTCCGCGCGCCCTGCTGGATGCGCTGCTGGAAGGCTTCGCCTGGGACGCCGCCGCACGCCGCTACGACAGCCTGGCCGAGCTTGAAGCTTACGCCGCGCGGGTCGCCGGCACGGTGGGCGCGGCCATGGCGACCCTGATGGGCGAGCGGACGGCGGCGGGCGTGGCCCGGGCCTGCGACCTCGGCATCGCCATGCAGCTCAGCAACATCGCCCGCGACGTGGGGGAGGACGCCCGGGCGGGCCGCCTGTACTTGCCGCAGAATTGGCTGCGCGCCGCCGGGATCGACCCCGACGCCTGGCTGGCCCGCCCGGGTTTCAGCCCGGCGCTGGCCGGCGTCGTGGAACGCCTGCTGCGCCGGGCCGACGCGCTGTATCGCCGCGCCGATCCCGGCATTGCGG
>CALMVT010000399.1 GCA_937873175.1 uncultured Acetobacteraceae bacterium
GGAACATACCTATCCCGCCAGAGTCAGGCTACTCAGGCATCCATGCACCAACGCCGTTCATACCTTGAACCGCCTCCAGTTCAACACTGGAAGTTCGGGTTGCTTGGTTGAGGGCGAGCTTCTGCACATGGCGACCTTCCCTGACCGGGATCAGGTCAAAGCTGATGCCGCGTGTTGGGCGTGGGCGCCGGGGCCAGATGCTGGCGGGTTTGTGCCGCTTGGCGCCGAGTGCTGCCCATCCTCGCAGACGCGAGCGCCTGCTTGCTTTGCATGGTGTTGCGCAAGGGCGTTGCGCTGCCGGGTGCGGCTCGGGGACCGGAACAGGACAAGCCACGCCGCCATGCAAACACCGCACGCACGTTGGTTGACGACAAACGTTCGGTGAAAATCAGTGGTCGGAGACCCGCGACCGCCGGGCCAACGAGTAGCTGCTTCCCGGATGCCCCAAGGCCCGCACGGGGGCGGGCCTTCGTCGTTCTGGAGACCCGACATGCACCCACCCTCCAGCCCGGTGGCCGCTGCGGACGGCTCCGACCCTTGGGCCGCCTGCGAGGAACGCGCCGTCGTGCGCCTCACCTTGGCCGGCGGCCAGACGCTCACGGGCCACTACACCAGCCGCATCGGCCTGCACTTCCTCCACCGCACCGGCCGCGGCCTGCCGCTGGTCGGCGAGATCACCGGCCCCTACGGACCCGGCGACGTGCTGGCTGTCGAGGTCGTGCGGACCCGCACCCAGGTGCTCGAAGACGTCCACGTCCGCTTGCACGGCGAGCGCGTGCCCGGCCGCGAGCCGCGCACCCGCGACGAGCACGAGCAGCGCCTGTAGGTCCTCGCCCGCGCCGTGGCCGACGCCGAAGCGGACTGGCAGCGGCAGATGCAGCTGCACCGCCAGTTCCGCGAGGCCGCCGACCGCATCGGCTTGGCCCAGGGCAAGCGCACCTGGCTCCTCCATGCTGCTGCTTGGGCCAGGCGCTCCAATGCGCCGTCCACCATGGCAGACCTGTGGGTGGACGCCGTGGCCTTGCCCTCCTGTCTGGCCCGGCCACGGCCGCAGGACTTCGACCCCGACCCGCGTGCCCGGCGCCGGCGCACGGGCCTGCCGGCCCACGTCGCCTCCGATCCCCGTTCGATCCCCAACATGCTACATGCGCTCAGGGCGGCGTCGCTCAACGTCCATGTCGTTCGTTTAGGCGACCCTCCTTGGGACCGCACACACCTCCAGGTCGCGATGCCCGTCAAAGGCCGCATGCCGCTTCGTGGCCATCGCTGAGCGCGACCGCCATGGCCGCGTGGCCTGGCGTGTCGTCTGGGATGGGAACGACAGCAAAGCAGGGCAGCTGCGGCACTGGCGCTGCCTGCAATGCGACGCCTACGCGCGCATGATGGACGCCTTGCGCCATGGCCGGTCCGGGGTGCAGGCGGACCTGTTCTATCCACTGACCTGGCCCCGGCCGCCGTGACGCCGCCCTTGGGCGCCGGCGCCCGGCTACTCGGGCCACCTGTCTTCCATCCATCCTGACGCGCGCCGCTCCAGCGTCGTTGGCATCCGCGCTTTCTGCCTCGGCATCGGGCGTCCGGGAAGCAGGCCGTCACCAGTCCTGTTCACCCAAGCCCGCCGGCCTCGCCGCGCGGGCCGCTTTCGCTTCAGGAGACCGCCATGCGCAGCCCATCCCGCCTCCATCGTCCTGCCGACGCGCCCCGCCTTGCCCGCGTGCGTGCCTGGCGCATCCACGCGGAGGTGCTGCGCGACGCCGCCGCCGCCGAGCGCCAGGCCCGGCCGCCACGGCGGTGCCGACGACCGCTCCGGATGAGAGCCTACTAGTTCTTGATTTGTTCATGCAAGCCGTCTTACGCTCTTCCCATGCTGATCGACCGGCTCCGCTCCACACTGCATTCCGGCATATTCTTCTGGTCACGGCAACCGTGTCCGGCCGCGGCGACCCATGCTGCCCTGGCCACGCGGACAGCCGACCTGGTGCGGTTGTGACGGGTGCCGCCGCCCCGCCGCTGGTCAACCGGCTGCACCGCTTGGCTGGACGCTTGAGCGAGCAGGGCGGCTTCATCGTCGCCCAGGCGGACGTCGCGGAGGCCGTGGCGCGCATCGTGCAGCTTGAGCGCGCCCTGGGCGCCATGCTCGACCACATCGGCCAGGTCGAGTATCTCGACGCGGGAGGCTGCCGGCTTGGCGACAGGACGCCCGTGGTCAGCGGGGCCAGGACCGTGCTCGGCAAGGCGCGGCTGCCCGCGTAGCTGCCGCTGCTCGACATGGTCGGGGCGTGTTCAAGGCCGAAGATCGCGAGCCGGAGCATGATCGGCCTGCCCATCGGCTCCCTTTTGAACATCCGGCTTGACCACAGCCTCATGACCGGAGCTGACCGAAAGCAGCCTGTCGCCCCTCAGGCGTCCGCGACGACAGTGCGGATGCTTGCATCGGCAGTGACTGCGGCAGTCCCGACGGCACACCGTCGTGGCCGGGCTCCAGCGTCCCGTCCGGATCACTCGGCGTGCCAGTCCTCGGCGCGCAAGGTCGTGTAGTCGACCATGCCCGACGGCACGTAGCCCTTGAGCCAGGTCGGAACGACATGCGCCTGCGGCACGAAGAACAGCGGCAGCGCCGGCAGGTCCTCCGCGTAGATGTGCTGCATCTCCGCCCATGCGGCCTTCTGCTCGGCCGGGCCGAGCGTGGTCTCGGCGATCTTGAGCTGGTCCTCGAACGCCTGGTTCCGCCAATCCATGTAGTTGCTGCCGCCCCAGCCGTTTGCTTCGGTCGGGATGGCGGTCAGTCCGTAGAGCTGGCGCGGCGGGTAGCTGACATTGAACAGCCAGTTGTAGAGCGCGAGGCCGCCGTACTGCCGGTGCTTGAGCGTCGTGCCGAAGAAGGTGCGCGCCACCTCGTTCCGCAGCACCACGTCGATGCCGACCGCCTTGAGCTGGTTCTGCACGACCAATTCCACGAGTTCCATCAGGCGCACGCCGAGGCCCATGTGCAGCTCGATGCTGAACCGCTCGCCTTGCGCGTTGCGCAGGATGCCGTCCGGCCCTGGTGTGTAGCCGGCCTCCTTCAGCAACGCCTTCGCCCGCCCAGGATCATACGGGGCGACCGGCAAGCCCGGCGCGAACATCGGCTCCTTCGGCGGAACCCAAGTGGCGGCCAAGGTCAGGCGCCCGCCCGCCAGCTTCTCGCTCATCGCCTTGCGGTCGATCGCCAGCAGAATGGCGCGGCGGACGCGCACGTCGGCGAGGAACTTGTTGTCCAGGTCGAAGTCGATGTTCC
>CALMVT010000400.1 GCA_937873175.1 uncultured Acetobacteraceae bacterium
GCAGGTTCACCCGCCAGATGGCATCCCAGGACGCGGCGGTTGCGTCGGCCAGCGGACCGTGCAGCCGCATGCCAGCAATGTTTACCAGGACGTCGAGCGCACCGAACGCCGTCTCCGCTGCTCCCATAATGCTGGCTGCCGCACCTTCGTCGCCGATGTCCACAGCTAGGGTGTGGACACGCCCAGCACCCTGGTCGCTGTTGATGGCCGCCGTCAGCACCTGCAGCCCCGCCTCGTCCTGGTCGCTGGCAAGCACACGCGCCCCTTCATGGCAGAATAGGCGGGCCGTAGCCGAGCCGATACCGCCGGCCGCGCCGGTGATGATCGCCGTCTTGCCCTCGAGCCGGCCCGGCATCAGCTGAGCGTCCCCGTGACCTTCTCGAGCATCGCCCAGGTCTCGTGGCCGTATTTTGCCTTCCAGTCCTGGTAGTAACCCGACTGGGTCAGCACGGCGCGGAATTGATCGGTGTCCGCCTTATTGAATTTCAGCCCGAGCTTCTCCAACGAGCCGCGTGAGGCCTCATTGGCAACTACCATGTCGGCCCGCTGCGCCATCGCCATCGCATTGATGTTGCGGGCGGCGACGTCACGCACATCGGGCGGCAAGGCTTCCCACCGCCGCTTGTTGGCAAGGAAGTGGAATCCGTCCCAGGAATGGCCGGTCATGGAGCAGAATTTTTGCACCTCGAATATCTTCGAGGCCTCGATGATCGACAGCGGGTTCTCCTGCCCATCCACGATCCTCGTCTGCAACGCCGAATACACCTCACTCCAGTTGATGCCGGTCGGCGCCGCTCCGAGCGCTTTCCAGGTGCCCATCGACAAGGGGCTGACCTGAACCCGAATCTTGAAGCCTTTCACATCATCGGGCGTGCGGATTGGCACCGTGCTGGTAGTGATGTGGCGGTAGCCATTGTCCAGGATCTTGTCCATCGCAACGATCCCGACCTTTTCCATGCTTTTGCGCACATGGCTGCCCAGCTCGCCATCCATGGCAGCCCAGACCTGGTCGTAGTCCTTGAAGGCAAAGCCGATGCCGGAGATGGAGGCCACCGGGACCAGCGTGGCCAGGATGACGCCCGACAGGGTGAAGAATTCAATCGCGCCGCTTCGCAGTTGGGATAGCATGTCGGTATCGCTGCCGAGCTGGTTATTCGGGAAAATAGCGATGTCGAGGCGACCGTGCGTTTCTTCGAGGATCTTTGCCGCGGCTTCCTGCGCCCTCGTGTTCATGGGCCAGGTGGCTGGCGAATTGTTGGCGTACTTGTAGCTGAACTCCGCGGCCCTCAGCGGGCGGGAAAACACCGCGGGTGCGGCAAGCGCCCCGCCACCGAGCAGTACGGACCTCGCGACGCTGCGACGCGTAAGTTCCATCTCACCCCTCCCTTCGGCCGCGGTGCGCCGCGTGCTTCGTTGAAACCGCCCGACGGGCAATGCCCGGCGCTCGTCCGGGTTGCGGTCGTTCGGTCGAAGCTTCGTCCGCGGCCCCCGGAGCGTCAAGTTTCGGCCCGCCGGTTTGACCCGATGGGGCCTGCAGACCAAGCTGCCCCGCACGTGGGGATCGAGGAGCACGGGATGGCCGCCCTGGAAATGATCGACCTGAGCATGCCGGTCGGCCGGCATTTCCGCTGGGCCACCGACGTGGCGGTCACCGGCGACATCGGCGCGGGCGACGACTTTCGGGTGACGCGGCTGCGCACGACATGCCATGGGTTCACGCATGTCGACGCCCGCGCCCATTTCGTCGCGGATGCACCGACGATCGAGCACACGCCGCTCGGCCAGGTGGTCGGCCCCTGCCGGGTGCTGAACCTTCGCGCCACCGCGCCCAACACTCCGATCGACGCGGCACAGCTCGAGGCCGCGGATCCCGGTGGCCCGGACGGCGAAATCCTGTTGCTTTCCGTGGGTTGGAACGCGCAACGGGACTACACAACGCCACTGTTCTGGACTGAGGCGCCCTGGCTCACGCGGGGCGCGGCCGAATGGCTGGCCTCCCGGCGCCCCAGTGCGGTCGCTTTTGACTTTCCGCAGGACTATACCATCCGCCTGCTCCTGGAGGGCAAACGGCCGCCCAAGACGGATCACGTCACGCATGACGTCCTGCTGCGGCACGGCGTCACACTGATCGAGTACCTCATCAACACCGCACGGCTCACCCGGCCGCGCACGTTCCTTTGCGCCGCCCCCCTGCTCATTCCCGGTGCCGACGGTGCTCCCGCCCGGGTGTTCGCCATCGGGGGCCTATCCGAATGAAGCACGGTCAGCTTGACCGTGCTCGGCCCGTCATGGGCTGGGCCTTATGCCCGTCGTGCTCGGCCGCTCACGACATAAACGTGGCCGTGACCGGAGGTGAGCGGGTGCCGCACCCGGGAAGGCGCCTGTGTCCGTGTTGAGACGATCAAGCACACGCCGGCGACGATCACCGCCGTAGCGAGCAGCATGCGCGTGCTCACTGGCTCTCCGAACAATAGCCACCCGAGAGCGACCGCAACGACCGGGTTCACATAGGAGAAGGTGGTGGCGACGGAGGGAGAAACCGTCTTGGCCAGGAAGCCATACGCCGTGAACCCGACCACGGCGCTCAGAGTGAGCCATCCCAAGCCCAGCCATGACTGCAGGGACACAGCGCCCAGCTGCAGTCCTTCGAAGTCGCGCAGGATCACGGCCGCGATGAGCAGCACGGCGCCGCCGCCCAGAAGCTCCACACCCGCGGCGACCCGGGGGTCGTCGGGCAGGCGAAAACGTGGTGTCAGCACCGCTCCAAACGCCCAAGACACCTGGCCCGCGACGATGAGCGCGACGCCGAACGGGTCCAAGTTCGAGCCGGGCCTGAGGAGAAGACCGAGGCCTGCAAAGCCCACCACGAGGCCGAGCACGGCGCGGCGCGGCACGCTTTCACGAAACAGCGCGTAGCCGAGGCACGCGGCGATCAAGGGCAGCATGGCGGACAGCACGCCGGCGACCCCGGAAGGGATGCTGCGCTGGCCGACGGTGGCGCTTCCGGCTCCCAGGGCCAGGATCAGGACGCCGATGGCAACGGAAGGGAGCCATTGCCGGCGGCTGGGCGGCCGCGCTCCCGACTTGATGGCCCAGGCGAGTAGGAGCGCACCGGCCAGCAAGCCTCGCACCGCCACAAGGGTGAGCGGGGGCAGGCTGGCGAGAGCAGCCCTTGCGCCGGCAGGGCCGGAGCCAAAAGAAATGTAAGTCGCTGCAAGGGCGAGCATGACACGCCAGTCTAGTCTTCCCACCCAGGAATGCGATGCCGTGTCATCTGGTGCGCCTTTGTCTGGCTCGGCGGCAACTAACAAGATCTCAGGGCTGGACGGAGCGTTCACAACGCGGTCGGGAATGGCGTCACACCGCCTCAAGTCGTCAGGACTCATAATCGTCTCCAGTGCGCGCCGCCACGGGACGAACACCATCAAAGCAAGGAAGTTCGGGATTGCCCGGGCAACAAATCGTGGCAAGAGCGACGGTGGACCCCATGGAACGCCTGTATCGCGATCGCGGAAGGCTGCGGTGTGCCCGGTGCTGGCAAGACACTGGTGGTGCCCCGTGCCGTCCACGCGCAGATGCTCGACGATCTTGCCGTGCTGAAACAAGGACGTAAGCCTGCCGCGCCGGCAGTCTTCCATTCTGGCAACGGGCCGCTCGTAGAGGTCCTATAGTACGAGTAGTACGAGCTGAAGGGAGCCGGCGGCGGCAATATCTTTGTTCGTGCCGTGAAGAACCAAGTGAAGCAGTGCAACAACCGTTGGGCACCGCCGCCCGAACAGACTCTGGTGTTCGACGAAGCACAACGCGCCTATCACGCGTCCATGGTCGCGGAGAAGCATAAGCTTTCGGTCGGCGACCCGGGAGCGAAGTCGGAGCCAGAGCACTTCATCGAGTTCGCCAGCTGCGTGCCGGATTGGTGGATCATGTCGGCCTGATCGGTGGTCAGGAAATCAATCGCGACAAGGAGGTCGCTCTCGGCCAGTGGGTGGACGCGATTGGCCGAAGCCGCTCGCCCAACGAATGGACTGGCCAGGGGTCATCCGACCTCGTTCATCCCGCGCTTGGCGGCGGCTGCGTCCGTGCGCGTCAGGTTGAGGGCGGTGTTGACCAGAGCCACGTGGGAGAATGCCTGGAGGAAGTTGCCCAGCATGCGGCACGCATGGGGATTGTACTCCTCCGCGAGCAGGCCCACGTCGTTCCGGAACCCGAGCAGCCGCTCGAACAGCGCCTCGGCCTCCTCGCGACGGTTCTGCAGTATCAGGTTGTCGGCCAACCAGACGCTGCAGGCGAGGAAGGCACCCTCGCCGGGCGCCAGGCCGTCATGGGCGGCACCGGTATCGTAG
>CALMVT010000401.1:0-1339 GCA_937873175.1 uncultured Acetobacteraceae bacterium
GCTGACACCCTCTGGTCTGCCGAGAGCCTGTGCGCCCATCATCCGGGGTTTCAGGCCTACGCCGCGGCGGAACCCGAGCGGCGGGCCAGGGCCGCGCGCGAGGCCGAGGAGCAGCGGCGCCAGGCCGAGCACGAGGCGCTGGCGCCGGCCCGCGACCGGGTGTTGCAAGAGCGTATGCGGGTGTGGCGGAAGACGAACCACCCCCATGCCCTGCTGTCCGATTACGGCTTCGACGCCCTTCTGGCCAAGGCCAAGGCTGATCTGCGCGCCACAGTCGAGGCGATGCCCGCGGCTGAGCTGCGGCAGGCCGCGGCCAAGCTGGAGCAGGCCGATCAGATCGCGGCAGCCCAGAAGCCGGTCGCCGAACCCGTTCTGACTAGCTTCTTAGATTGGGGGTGTTACATTCCGATATCGGCAGATATGGAAAGCCAACTCTCTTCCTTGTCTCTTCGAATGTCCTTTGCTCAGCGAGCTATGTGCAGCGTTTGAGTGCTGGCAGTAGCGGCATCATGAAACAGAGTAGCACCATGCTGAATATGGACGACGCGAGGGCACCCTAAAAAACGCCTTTCAAGTATTATCACAAAAACGTGAACGTCAAGAAATGTCGTGCTGAGCCGCATCCGCCTGAGGCGGTGCTCCGTAGACGTTAAAACAGTCTGAACGGAAGCACCTGATGTATGTGAGAACTCTCTTTCTGGCCGCCTCTGCCTTGGCCGTTGTAGGCGCGATCCCAGTTGCCCACGCCATCCCGGCGACCGGCCTCGCCGGTGGCACCGCGCTGTTCAGCTTCGACACCGCAACGCCCGGCACAACTGGTGCATTGCGCACCATCACTGGCTTGCAAGGCGGTGAAACGCTGTTTGGCATCGATTACCGGCCAACCACGTCCGTGCTCTACGGCCTGGGCACCACTGGCGGCCTATACACGATCAACGTCGGCACCGGCGCTGCCACGCGCGCTTCGACCCTTAATGTCGGCCTCAGCGGCACTAGCTTCGACATCGCTTTCAACCCGGCCGTGGACCGCCTCCGCGTGGTGAGCAGCACCGGGCAGAACCTGCGCATCAACGTAGACACTGGCGACGTGACCGTGGACGGCGCCATCGCCTACAAGAACGGCAACGACCCGAACACCGGCAACACGCCAGGGGTGACGGGCGTCGCCTACACGAACCAGGTTCCGGGCTCGGTCGCCAGCACCGTGCTGTATGACCTAGACCCCGCAAATGGGGCACTTGCCATGCAGGCTCCGCCCAACAACGGAACGTTGAACACGGTTGGCGCGCTGGGTGCGGCCGGGCTGATCAGCTTCGACATCGACGGCGCCACGAACAAC
>CALMVT010000401.1:1369-5889 GCA_937873175.1 uncultured Acetobacteraceae bacterium
GTCAACAGCCGTGCCGGAGCCGATGAGCCTGGCGCTGCTCGGCATGGGCTTGTTTGGCTTGGCTGCCATACGCCGGCATATCATTTAAGCACTCGGTCCAGGGTGGCATCCATGCTACCCTGGACCCTGGCCGGCCTAAGCTGGCGGCCCGCGTGGCGTGTTGGCCCGTGACATGCGCAGTGCGGCGAGATCGACCGTGCTATTCCGCGCGTTCCATGGCGTGAACCCCAACGGGATTCATTGCATTTAACGATTTGCCGAATGCAGATATGGAAAGTCGGTTTCTCGCCCCATTTCACCAAACGTTTGGTTGATGTGATGGAACGCTTTCCCGGACTGCGTGCAGCTACGTCACCTGTTTGCGCCGAGGTCTTGGGCGTACCTTGCCCGGTGCTGTCCCTTGCTCCGGGGAAGGCGTCGGCGGCCCCCAACTCATGATTACCCTCAAGCACAATCGTGCCCGTGCGTTGTCTGTGATGAGCGGGAAATGCCGGCGCAGCTCGATTATGCCGAACAGCTCGCCTCCATCCTGGCAGGCTTGGCGGATTGCAGAAGCGGTTGTTTCATCAACGGCGAACATAGCAAGAGCTTGCTCCTGCCTGCCTGGTATGAGCAAGCAGAAGACAGCATGGACAAGGCCAAGCACGACGAGCAGAACAGGACGGCGAGCGTTGGCATACGGCAAAGGTGGAACTGACGCGTCCAGCGCCAGGCAGCCGAGTTGGTCGAGGTGACGGCTTAGGTACGAGAGGCTAACCTGACGCCAAGGTTTTGGACGTAGCCACGGGGCGGTTCTACCCCGCAGCTTGTCTGGGTCATCGTAGTGTTGCGAGTAAAGCGATTGTCCGAACTGCATCGACGGCAGGTCTCTTGTGACCGACTGGTTGCTGGCCAGCCTACAGCGCCATGTGGCGACTGTAGTCTGGCCAGACAGCGCCTTATCGCGTTGTCGAAGGTGGGACTGTGGTCGTACCCGCACTGCTAGGCGAAGCCGGCGCCGGAGATGGTGCTACAGCCGCTCCACCGACGCTCGATCCCGGTTGGTTCGTTGGCCGTTCCGTACCTGCAGCTTGCGGCAAGCTGTTCGTCGTGTTCGGCGACGACTCGCTTGACCCTCCTGCAGGTGGATTTTGGGTGGTAGTAAGAGAGTTTTGCGCAAGTGCCGAGGCAGCGCCCAGGATGGCAAACGCGAGAACGAGAGTTTTCATAGTTAAGGTTCCTCCATTGATCAATGATGTTAAAGCTTGCAGAACCAGCCGAGTTTCACTGCTTCCACGTCAGCGTCGGGCCTATCCATTTTACTGGATGGTGCGGGTGAACCCCGATCAGACCGACATTGTCCCTTCGTCTTAGCTAACGTCCGAACAAACCAAGCTAATCTGCATTCTTTGTCACTTTATGCTGCACCGCAGCAGCGCCGAACGGGCGTTATGCAGCTACTGGGGGCACGTGTGTGGAAGGTCCCCTTGCACCAGGGGTGCCGTTCTCTAATCGCGCCTCCTCTGTCAACTGCCTTTTGCTTGTTGCTGCTGTTGTCGCCGTGCCAGGGTCACGGTTCTCTCCGCGGTCAGCGTATGCCGCCGCAACATCCGGTCCGAAGCACAGACGCTGCAACAAATTGGGTCATCGAACCACCTCCCATGGTGCGAACCGCCGGGCAACAGCGCCCGGATCGCAGCATCATGGAGGACGGGGCTCCGGTAGCAATGGAGCCAAAAGTGCATCTCAGCGGAACCATCAGCGCAAGCTGTTGATCTTATTGGGCAACGCAGAAAAACACCGTTTGATGCAGGTTGGTGGTACTTCCGTGCCGGCACGGGTTTCGGCGGCGTCTGGCGTGCATCAGCCCGTGCATCTATCTCTGACCAGCAAACCCTGCAGCCAAGTGCGCTGGAATGCAGTATCGGCTCCATTGCTACCGGAACCCCAGGACCTATGCCTCCATCGCGATTACCCGATGTCCACACATGTGCCCCCGGGCAGAGGCGGGACAGTTCCGGCAAGTACCAGGACTACGGGGCCGGGTAGTGCGCTGGTTAGTTCGATAGAACTTAGGATTGGACTAAACCAGCGATATGCAGGAAAATATTTAGCGGTCCCTTTTTATGTATCAAAGCCTCAAGATGTCTGACATGATGCTTTGCTTTAAGGCTGCAAGCCTGGGTGAAGATATTAGAAAATCCTCTATGGTATAATCATCAAAGTAGATGCGGACAGAAACATTGCTTGCCTTGAGAAGCTTGCCAATTGCACCAGTGCCTTCATTCACCAATCCGTGCCAGATAACTCCAGATACGTCGCGTTCCTCAAAACTAAAATGTACACTACCACCTGGGTCCAGACTTCTCATAAGTTCATCGGTGGACTTTGCAAGGCAAAGGTCAACCTCGGCTTTACCATCAAACCACACAACAGGCATCCGATACTTATCAAACTTACGTCCAGTAGTGCTATCAATCTTAACCTGAAACATGACCCTGGTGCTTTCTAAGCGGAACAACGCACACTTAAAACCGGCATCTAGCTCTACTGGAATATAAATTCCTAAAGGAGGCAATCTGATACTCCATGCTGACTGATCAAACATATTTCTGCGAACATCGCAGACGGGCATCCCACCACGGCCCAGCTATCAGGGAAAGCCCGAAACATGCTGCATCGCAGTAACGCCGAATGTGCATTATGCAGAGTTGGCCCCGTGATGAGCGACAACAAAGGTAGCCGTCAGCCACGGTTGTGCGTGCTGGGCGGGCTGCGCCCACTGACCAGTATGGTTCGCGCGCGCTGGCTTGCAGCTAGAATGGCCTGCGCTTCCTGCTTGGTGGCCTGACGGCCGGTAGGGTCCGGTGCCTCATCTAGGGCTGCTATGGCAAGGTTTTGGACCGCTTGCAGACGGTCCACTTCGTCGGCCAAGGCCAGAAAGGCAATGTCCTTGCTGCTTTGCGGTTGGGGACCAATGCACTCCCGCAGCCAGGCGGTGCTGAACGGCTGTTCCATGGCCGGCGCAGGATATAGGGCTTGCGCCAGTTCAGGCGCGGCGCTGTTCCCGACCTCGTTGTTTCGTTGAGCCAACCGCGGTTCGCTCCTGGCTGGCCACCTTGCGACGCGCGAAGGTGGACTGGTTTGACGTCGCCCAGGTGTCGTGGGCAGGCAAGGAACTTCCCGGTCCGGAACGCGCTGCCGGGATGCGGGTTGCTGCTACCGCATCGATCGGTGATCGTCATCTGTGGTGGACAAAACCAGCAGGTCGCGAAGTAAGGCAGCACCGCACATGCAGGCGGCCACACCGCTTCATGCTGCATCGCAGCAATGCCGAATGTGCATTATGGGATGAGTAGGGAGGTCGTGGGGAAAAAGCGGTAAAGTTATGGGGTGCCGCCCAGGAGCGGAGGGGTGCGGGGATGGCCCGTGCGTCTGAGCGGTACGGTGCACTGTCGTAAGCGACCGTGCAGAACTTGATACATTCGCACACCGTAATTCGGTAAATTCTGAATGTGTACTTTTAATAAGTTAGCGTCAGCAAAAATCCTGCATGGAAGCCATGCATCTTTGAAGTAAGTCTCGCATCATCCATCGAGGTCCGTGTTATATCGTATCGGTACTCCTGCAATGCTCTGATCTATCAGGAGAAAATTCCTTATGACAATAGGCTACGATTCGGACGCACGGCCCTTCGTCAGAAGGTGATGGTTTGTGGTCCCTGTGAAAGTAGAGCCAAGGTGCCGTTCGCTACAACTGCGCCATCGTAGGTCGTTCCGCTGACGTAGAGGTTGCGATCGGTCTGTGCCGTACCGTCATACTTGTCGTTCAGAAAGTTTATGGTCAACGTATGGTTCATCCCGGCCGTGAAGTCGCCGAACAGTGTTACCAGATCTCGTTGGCCAGAGCCGCGCAAGGCAGATGCGACGATGGGCGTATTGTTCAGTTTTGTCCCGTCAACGCTGACGTCGTACTGTGCATTTCCCTGGTAGGGGTCTTGCTCAACCTGGAACGTCAGGCGATGCGCGCCGGTGCCGAGGGTCGTAGTTGAAATCTGAGACGAAGCTGGGCTGACATCGTTGAAACCGATGGCGGCCTGCGACCCAGTGCTGAGCAGGGCTGCACTGCTGTTGGCCAGGAGCACCGGGCCGCCGGTGACGGCATCGTCGGCATAGGTGGCGTTGTTGACATACAGGTTGCGGTCCGTGGCCGCGGTGCCGGCGTACTGGTCGTTGAGGAAGGTGACGGTGACGTTGTGGGCGCCGCGGGCGAAGCTGCCTTTGATGTTCACGGTGTCGCTGGTCGCCGAGCCGTGCAGCGAGGCGGTGTTGATGGTGAGCGGCGCGGCGTTGAGCTTGGTCCCGTCCATGACTACGTCGTATTGGGCGTTGCCGAGGTAGGCGTCCTGGTTGAGGCTGAGGACCAGCGTGTCAGGGCCTGTTGCCGGCCCCAAGGTGGTGGTGGTGCCCATGCTGGGCGGCGGTGCAGCTGGGCTGACATCGTTGAAACCGATGGCGGCCTGCGACCCAGTGCTGAGCAGG
>CALMVT010000402.1 GCA_937873175.1 uncultured Acetobacteraceae bacterium
AGACTGTCAAAGTAGTCGGCGGAAAGCTTCACGGTGGTCGGCCATAGCACCCGCTGTCCGTCCACTTTCGGGAACCATAAATCGAACGCCGTCACGATCTGGCTGTTGACTGTAACCGCCCGCCCATCTCGTATATAGCCAAGCCGGATTGAGGATGCCGACAGTCGCGCAAGTTGATCTTTGATGGCCCCAACAGTGCGCCCACCCGGATCAAGGTGCAGCCGCTTCACAAACGCCGTTAGGCTTCGCTCAACCTCGATCTGCGGGGACTGACGCCGCAATGCTTCGCCGTTGAGGTGCGCCAGGATGAGCCGGGGCTTTGGCCCATAAGGAAGTCCCACCTTCACGAATTCACCCGTATCCGGGTGCATCGCCTTTCCTGCGATGATCTCCATTCGCGCTGCGCCGTTCGCCCGCTCCCACTCACGCACGTCACCGGGGTTCCGGTAGGGCAAGCCTGTTTGGCAGAACACCGTATGTGCATAGAGAACCGGCCCTGGCTCCTCACCGTGAATGAGGTGGCTCGCGTCCAACAACCGGGTTAGCCGTTCATCCCTGGTGCTGCGTGTAGGCGTTTCGTCCATCAAACTGAACCTCCCAACAACCAGCGTACGCCGGATCAAGCACTACGCGCCAACACTCGCCGGACCTGGGCCGCAGACCATTTGGCTCCGCCCTGGGGCGCTCGCACGCCGCGCGCCTCCAGCGCCGCGGCGATCTGCCGCAAGCTGGCCTCCTCGGGCACGGCACCCTCCATCCGCAGCCCGTCCAGCACCGCCCGTAGCTCGGCCGCCCGCACCTGTGCCAGATCGGCATGCGCCACCCGCGCCATCCCCGCCCCGGCCGGCGTGCCGGGCTGTAGCCGCGGGTTGCCCAGCCTGGTTCCGCGCGCCTTCGCTGCCGCCAGCGCCGCCCTCGTGCGCTGCCCGGTCAACCCGGCTTCCAACTCGGCCAACGCCGCCATTTGCGTCAGCAGAAAGCGCCCCATCGGCCCCGCTGGCACCTGGGGGAGGTCGCAAAACACCACCCCTGCCTCGCCGGCACCCTCGACCAGATTCAGTAGGAAGCGGGCATCGCGTGCCAGCCTGTCCAGCTTGGCGACCAGCAGCGCCGCCCGCCGAGTGCGGCAGCACGCCAGCGCCGCCGCGAGCTGGGGACGACTGGCCCGTTTGCCACTCTCGATTTCCTGGAACTCGGCCAGCAGCTTGCCCCCGGCCTGCGCCAGGTGGGCGGCAACGGCCTGGCGCTGCGCGTCCAGGCCCAGCCCGGAGCGGCCCTGGCTCTCGGTGCTGACGCGGAGATAGGCCACGAAGCGCCGCGGCACCTCTTCGGCAGCCATCGTCTCGCACCCGTTCTAGAGGTTCGCCCTATCCAGAAGCTTAGCCAGCAGGCTTACAAAGGCAATGAACTCAAGCGCGCGCTCAGGATCATCCTCAACAAAGCCGTGCGCCCGCGGGTTGCGAAGTCCCGCCACGGCCCCACTGAATAGCATCATGAATCCTTTCTGCTCGTCCTTATCCGACTGATCGTGCAAGGCGTTGAATTTCAGCGTGGGATTGGAGGGATTGAAAGCTCTCTCCATCAATGTCGAGCCATCAAACTCCAAGCCGCTCCGGAGGCGCACTAAACCATTGAGGGCTTTCACGGACGCCTCCACCGCGTCAGCGTAGTGGCCAGCACGATATCGAGGAGTTGCGACCCGTGCGATCTCGGTGTGAAGCTGCAAACCCTCATAGGCCCGGAGCACGCGCGTGTTGGCGTTGGCGCCATCATCTTCCGCCTTCTCCTTCAGGATCTCCACAATGGCATTTAGTTTTGTGACGGCAGAACTAATGTTACTTTTAATTGTGTCGAGATTTCCTCTGATGGATATATCCATCCCAGATATGTAGATGGGAAGCGTGCCAAGCAGGTTCTCAACTTTGTATTCTTGATACTCGACAGTCCCCTCGCCAAATACGTCTCGCAACGTCGCGTTGACCTTGCTTTCCAGCCCTGAAAGCATCGCCGATCCGGTCTCCTCGTTGAGGGAGGACAGATCCAGGGAGGACAGGTCGGTAATCCTCCGCTCAATCTTCGGGACTGCCTCCCTTGCTTGAACAGCGGTCAGCGCAGCCGATTTCGGGGGATGAGGAGCAGATGCGCTTTTGCTGCGTGCCATTGGACCGAACCTCGGTTGTATGCGTCCTACAAATCTACACTTGCTGTACCACTTCGTCAAACGGTCGTTTGACGAAGTGGTACAGCCTTCACTCCCGCAAGTGGTCCACCAATCGCCGGGCATGGGTGGTCAAGGCGGCGAGGTCGCGCACGCAGATGTGCAGCTCGCGCACCGCCCATTCGTCGGCCAACGGCACGGCCTCAATCGCAAGCGTCCGGCCTGAAACCCGCGCCGTCGTTTCCGGCACGATGCCAACCCCAACTCCGGCCTCCACCATCCGGCATACCCCGTCGAAGCTGCGCAGCCGCACCCGCAGCTTGGGCCGCCGCCCGATCTTCGCTGCCCGCGCCGCCAGGAAGCGTTGCAGCGCGCTTCCTTGGTCCAGCCCTACCAGGTCGTGATCCAGCACGTCGGCAAAGGCGATCCCGCCACGCCCGGCCAATGCGTGGCCGCGTGGCACGACCAGTACGAAGCGGTCGGTGCGGAAAGGGTAGGTTTCCAGCCCACCCGTGTCTGCCGTGGCCGCCACGACGCCCAGCTCTGCCACGCCTTCCGCAACCAAGCCCACGATCTCGTCGGACAAGCGCTCTTGCAAGTCCACCGTGACCTGGGGGTGCGCCGCCAGGAACCGGCCCAGCGCTTCGGGCAGGAACTCGGTCAGCGCGTTCGTGTTCGACAGCACCCGGACGTGTCCGGCCGTGCCCCCGCCCGCATAGGCGTCCAGCTCCTCCCGCATCCGCTCGGCCCGCGCCAGCAGCGCCCGCGCGTGCGCGAGCAGGGCATGCCCGGCTGGCGTGAGCGTGACACCACCCCGGCTGCGCTCGAACAGCCTGGCCCCGGCAGCGGCCTCCATGTTGCGGACCCGCGTGCTGGCGGCGGCCAGCGCCAGGTTGGCCCGGCCGGCGCCGGCCGTGATGCTGCCGGCTTCGGCGACGTGGCGAAACAGACTGAGATCGTCGAGGTCAAGACGCATCCGTCCTTCGTGCCGCGCGAAGGATAGGTCGCACAACGGCACATTTTCTCCCAAGCCGCTGCCTGTCACCTTCGTGACCAGCAACACTGGGCAGGAACACAGGATGAATGGTTTGCTGCTGCCCGCGGTGCTTTCGGCGGGAACAGTCGCACTGTGGGCCACGGCGCGGCTTCCGGAGTACTTGGTCGCGCTGCTGTTCTTTGCGACGGCGATGGTGCTGCACGTCGCACCCGCCGAGCTGGTGTTCTCCGGCTTCCTGTCGTCGGCCTTCTGGCTGGTGCTGAGCGGCTTCGTGCTGGGCGTCGCCATCCGCAAGGTCGGCCTGGCCGACCGCGCCGCGCGCCTGCTGGCTTCGCACCTGTCCGGCTCCTGGCCCCGCCTGGTCGGCGGCGTGGTGCTGCTGGCCTATGCCCTGGCCTTCGTCATGCCGTCCAACATGGGCCGCATCGCGCTGCTGATGCCGGTCGCCATGGCGCTTGCGGATCAAGCCGGGCTGGCGGAAGGGAGCCGGGGGCGGATCGGCTTGGCGCTGGCGGTCGGCTTCGGCACGTTCCAGTTGTCCACCTCCATCCTGCCGGCCAACGTGCCCAACCTGGTCATGGCGGG
>CALMVT010000403.1 GCA_937873175.1 uncultured Acetobacteraceae bacterium
AGCTTTCATAGAGCAGGCAGTTTGGAATGACCAAGCCCACGCCCTTGCCGGAGCGCGTGGGCGCATAGCAGGCGACGTGCTCCGGCCCGCCAAACCGCAGGTAGCGGTGCGCGCCGGTGTAGCCGACATAGAGGCCGGCGAAGCGGGCGCGGAACTCCTTCTTGAGCGCGCCCTCCTTCTCCCAGCGCGTTTCCCCGTGCAGGTCGCGCGTGCTGCCGGGCAGGCCCTTGCGAAGCAAGCCGGCGGCGACGAGCAGCAGCGGCAAGGCCGTGGCGACCGCGGCTGCGATCTTGAGCCATGGACCAATGACGGGCTGGTGATTGAAGCCGTAGAACCACCAATACAGCCCCCAATCCGCAAAGGGGATGCCCTGGTGCCCTGCCAGCAGTCCAGTGCCGCCGAGGAACACAAGCGATGCCAGGATGGACCACAGCGCCGCCAAAAGGGCGGCAGCGAACAAGCCCGCCAGAGCTTTCGCCAGGGCGGGCCATTCCGAAAAGTCCTGCATGGGGAACCTCTACTCAGCCGCGAGGGCGGGGGAGGAAAAAGACGAGAGCTTGGCACCCGGATCGAAGAACACTTCCGAGATGACCCGGCTTCCGTCACGCCGCTTCTCGCAATGCGCCACCACATCCACGAGCTGGCGCAGCAGCACGCGCACGTCCGCGTCCGCCAGGTGCTTGCCGGCGTCATGCTGCTTGACCATCAGCCGGAGCGCATCGAATGCGCCGGCCGCGTTCTTCGCATGGCAGGTTGTGATGCTGCCCGGGTGCCCGGCGGCGATGCTGCGGATGAAGGTAAAGGCGGCGCCATCGCGCAGCTCCTGCATCAGCACTCGGTCGGGCCGCATCCGCAACGCCGCCTCGATCAGATCCTCCGACCTGGTGCGGGCCACGCCCTGATCCCCCTTGGAATAGAACAGGGAGACGAGGTTGCGATGCGGCAGACCGATGAACTCGGCTGTGTCCTCTATCGTCACCAGCCGTTCATCAAGGGCAATCTCCTGGACGAGCGCCTTGGCCACGGTTGTCTTGCCCGAACCGGTATCCCCGGTAGTGATGATGGTTTTCCGGGCGCGCACCGCGAGCGGGAAGAACCGAGTCCAATCGCGTGCCCGGTGCAGCTCTGCCAACTCGGCATCGAGCGGATGCGCGCGGAGCTGCGCCACATCCGTGTTTGAGAACAGCCCGGCCGCCGCAAGTGCGCCCAGGCTTGGCGCAAACGACGACGGCCGCCGGATGGTGAGGCTGATCGTGCCGGCGGCGACGGCCGGCGGCCGGCAAATCTGCACGCGCTGCCCGTCCGGCAGCACGGACGCGCACAAGGGCCGATCCGGTCCCACGTCCTGCTGCGACATGGCCGCGCAGAGCGTGGCGATGCCGTCCAGCCGGTCATAATCCAGCTCCGGCAGGTCGTGCCAGGTCCACTGCCCGCGCTGTTCAACTCCGACCTCCCCGGGCCGGTTGATGACGACTTCGGTTGTGCTGTCATCCGCGAGGAAGCCGGCGATCGGCGTCAGCATTAAGCGCAAGGTGCGCTCGCCAGGGCGGCTCATCGGGCGCCTCCCGTCAGGGACGCTGGAACCGTGCGGAGCTGATACACGGTGGAGAAATCCAGGTCCCGGGCCACGAAGATGCTGACCAGCTCACCTTGGTTCTTTTTCAGCGTCGGCCGGATGTTGACGGAGTTGCGGAGCGATTCCGCCGCGACGCTGTCCACCGCGCCGGTGTTGATGTTCGTGCTGCCTTGGGGGCTGACCGCCGCGACGCCGGCCTGCAACCCGCCCTGCACAACGGAGAGCAGCAGGGCGCCGCCAAGCCGGGACCAGAAGTGGGTATCGACCTCACCATCGAAGCCCGCTCGGCCGAGGGGATCGGCCGCCGGGCTGTCCAGGTTGATGACGACGCCGGCCGGCGTTTCGGCGCGCGTCCACAGGACGAACAGGCGGTTTTGACCTTGCTGCATCCCGCCGTGCGTCTCGCCCACGACGAGCGTGCCGCGATCCAGGAGGGTGATGCCCGTCTTGCCGATCACGTCGTTGGGCAGCTTGCACGTCACGAAGCCTGGCAAGGTGCTGTCCATGGCCGTTTGCAGCACGCAGGGCACGGTGTTGCCCTTCGTCAGCAGGTAAGGCTGGTGCGGCAGCACCGTGGCGCCGACGGCGTTGACGGGAGTGGCTTGCAGCCGGGCCGTCAGCTCGTTCGGAGACGCCACGCCCGGCCTATACGGCCCGCCCCCTTCTTCCGTGCCGCCCTGCTGCGCTCCGCCGCTGCCGGCGCCGTTCGCCCCAAAGGCCAGCAGCGGCGCCCGCCGCGCTTTCGCCAACGGGTCCGGCGGGACCTGTTGCCCCAAGTTGGGCATGAGCGTCTGTTGGGTAGGGACGACCGGCGGCGGGAACTGGGGACGAGGAAAGGAAGCAGGCACCGTGGGCGGCGGCGGAGGTTCATACCGGGTGAGGGCCTGGACCCGCATCCGGTCATCCTGGGCCTTGCTCGGATCAGAGGTCGGACCTTGGGGCCGCAGCAACACGAAGGCGAGCGCGAGGCCAGTGGCGCCCACGAGCAGGATCGCACCCTGCTTCTTGGTGAATATGCCGCCGCTGCCGGCGACGGACGAGACATGCCGCTCCCCGGCCACGTGAGCGGGCTGCGGAGCAGCCGGCGCCGCTTGTTGGGGTGAAGGGG
>CALMVT010000404.1 GCA_937873175.1 uncultured Acetobacteraceae bacterium
CAGCACAGAACGCCGCCTGATCACGGCGTCACCCAAATCCCGGCATAGCTCCAGCACGTGATGCCGTTGCCAGCAGGCCAGATCGGCACTCGCTCCGGAATCCTGCTGTCCAGGTCGGACAACTACGACGTGACGCTGTTCGGGCGCGGCGGGCACGGCTCGATGCCCTAGCGGACCATCGATCCAGTGGTGATGGCGGCCGCCTCCGTCATGCGCCTGCAGACAATCGTGCCGCGCGAGATCGGCATGGCGGAGAGCGCCGTGGTGACGGTCGGCGCGCTACAGGTTGGAAGCAGCGGGAACATCATCCCGAACGCGGCGCTGCTCCGGCTCAATGCCCGGACGTACGACGACCAGGCGCGGGAAACCGTGCTGTCGTCGATCAAACGCATCAGCAACGCAGAGGCTGCGGCATCGGGTGCCCCAAAGCCGCCCACGTTCGCCGTGCAGGGCCACTTTCTCTTGACCTATAACGATGAAGCGGCGACGCGAAAGGTGGTGGACGTCTTCAAGGGCCGTCTCGGCGCCGAGCCGGTGCAGGAAACGGTACCGTCGTCCGGGAGCGAAGACTTCGGCGAACTCGCCCGCGTGTGAAACGTGCCTTCAGTGTACGGGTTGTTGGCGGCACCGATCGGCAAGCATGCGCGCAAGCCGAGAAGACCGGCCGCCTGAACGAGCTTCCATCCAACCATTCGCCCGAGTTCGCGCCGGTCATAGATCCGACGCTGCGCGTTGACATCGAAGCGATGCTTGCGACCGCTGGCGCCTGGTTGGTTCCTGCTGGCACCAAGCCTTGATCGATTTCTGACCGGTTAAGCAACGCCTTGCTGACGGGCCGCTCGTTCCGGCAGCAACGGGCTGCTCGGCCACGCTTCCGCAGCACTTCCCGCATTGGGAAGCGGTTTGCGCCAGCGCAGATGGCCGGCGAGGAACTGCCTCGGCATAGGCGCCTCACATCGGCGGGGCAGACGGGGATGCAGTGCAAAAGATGTGGGGCAGCGGCGATCACCGGGTGGCCCGAACGCACCGCCCAGGGGTATCGCAGGTTCCGCTGCCGCCAGTGTGGCAGGCGCACCACCACCTTGCTGAACGTAGCCCAACAATCATCCGACGTCATCGCCCTCGTGGTGCTCTGTCGGTGGTGTCCTTTTGGACGATCATACCTTCGCCGCCCGCCGCATGGAGGCTGGCCGGCGTGCGTGCGCCAGCCCCCGAGTCGATCTCGGCGAGCACGGCCCGTGCACCCTCCTATGCGAACAGCAACGCCGTGGCGCGATCGATGCCTGTTCCGGCGTCGGTGGTCGGCGCGACCTTGTCGTCAGGGCGCAGGTGGCCGGCGGTCATCGCATGCACCCCCGCTCTCCGAGCGGCCGAAAGGCGTCGGCGGCCGGGATGGTGGCGAGGGTGTCGTAAAGGTCCCAGGGTCCCTTGGACTGGGCCGGCATCTTTACCCGGAACAGGTACATCGGATGGGTCACCCGGCCATCGGGCCGCACCTCGCCGTCGCCGAACAGCGGGTCATGCACCGGGGTTGCGCACATCCGCTGCATGACGGCGTCGGCATCCTTGCTGTTGGTGTCCCGCACCGCTGCCAGGTAGTGCATCATCGAGGAGTAGACCCCGGCATGCACCATGGTCGGCATGGTGCCGCCATTCTGCGCCCCGAACCGCTTCGACCAGGCGCGGGTGGCGTCGTTCAGGTCCCAGTAGAAGGCCTCGGTCAGCACCAGGCCCTGCGCGGCCTGCGTTCCCAAGGCATGGATGTCGGAGATGAACACGACCGGCCCGGCCAATGCCTGCCCGCCTTGCATGATCCCGAACTCGCCGGCCTGCTTGATGGCGTTGATCAGGTCCGCTCCGCCGTTGGCCAGGCCGATGACCTTGGCCCCCGAGGACGTCGCCTGCAGCAGGGTGGAGGGGAAGTCCGAACTAGGGAGGGGATATAGCGACTGGCCGACCACTGTGCCGCCCGAAGCCTGCACCACCGCGCCGGCATCCCGCGCCATGGCATGGCCGAAGGCGTAGTCCGCCGTGATGAAGAACCAGGTCGTCCCGCCCTGCTGCACCATGGCACGCGCGGTCCCATGCGCCAGGGCCCAGGTGTCGTAGGTCCAGTGCACCATGTAGGGCGAACAACGCGCGCCGGTCAGGTCGGCGGTCCCCGCACCGGAGTTCAGGAAGATCCGCTTCTTCGCGCACGACCCCGCTGACCGCCAGGGCCGCCGCCGAGTTCGGCACGTCGGCGATAACGTCAACCCCGTCCTGGTCGATCCAGCGCCGAGCGATCGTGGTTGCGACGTCAGCCTTGTTCAGGTGGTCGCCGGACACGACCTCCACCTCCACCCCTTGTTGGTCGCCATGAAGTCGGCCGCCGCAAACCGGGCGGCAACGACCGAGCCGGGACCGGACAGGTCGGCATAAGCGCCCGACAGGTCGGTCAGGACGCCGACCTTGATGCGGGTCTGAGCCGGCGCGGATGCAGCCATGCAGGCGGCCAGGGCAGCCCCGGCCAGGAAGCGGATGGCAGTCCTCATTGCAGCGTTTCCCATCTGCCTGGTTTGGTCCAGGCTTGTGCTGTTCAGGCCAGCCGTGCCCCGGGGTACGGGTCTCAACGGAGCAGCAGATGACAGAAGCGTTCAGCGAAGTGGCCCAATCCATGCAGGCCGCCTGGGCGGCTGCCTTCGCGCGCGCCGACTGGGCGGCGATCGCTGCGCTCTACGCGCCGGAGACCGCCTTCTACGGTTCCACCCCGGCGCTCCATACGGACCCAGCCGGCGTGCAGTCGTATTTCGAGGGCTTGGTGCCGGTCTTTGTTGCCGCCCGCTACGCGCCGCCGCATATCCTGCCGCTGGGACCCGGGCTGTTCGCCGCCTCGGGTACCGTGGCGTTCGTGGTTCGGGTGGATGGGCAGGAGCAGGAACGCGCCTACCGCATCTCGCAAGTCTTCCGGCACACGCCAGACGGCTGGCGCATCGCCCTCCATCACGCCTCGCCACGGCCCGCATAGGCGGGGTCACGACGGGTGCCGGCGGGCAGCTCCGGCATTTCTCTCAAGGTCAGCGCGACCTTCTTGGCCCCGGGCGTCTCGAAGAACCCCACGGGCACGATCACGGACTCCATTTTCACCACCAGCGCATCCCGGACCCGTCGCTCGATCTCCCGTTGCAAGACCTCGTCGTCATCCGGGCTCGCCTGCTCGCCGCGTTCCACCAGGATCGTCAGGTTGCGCTGGGTCGAGTGCCCGGCGAAATCGGCGAGGACGCGCACGACGCCGCTGGTCCGCGGTCGCATCCGCCCGATCACGTCCTGGATGGCGGAGGGGAACAGGTTGACGCCGCGGACGATCAACATGTCGTCCGTGCGGCCGAAGCAGCGGACCACCGGACCGGTCCGCCCGCAGCCGCAGCGGTCGTCCAGCATCTCGACATGGTCGCCGCTGCAGAAGCGCCGTACCGGCGAGGCCTGACGCTCCAATGCGGTGTAGACGAGTTCCCCGACTGCGCCCGGCCGCGTGGTAATAGCCGCGCCGGTGCCGGGCTCGATCGACTCGACCCGGATGTGGTCGGGCACCACCATGTGCATGCCGCGCTGCTCATGGCACTCCGCCCAGTAGATCACCCCGAAGTCCGTGCCGCCCATCATCTCGCAGGCCGTCGCACCCCATGTCTCTTCCAGGCGCTGGCGGATGGCCGGGGTGCCGCCGCCGGGTTCCCCGCCGACCACGAGGCATTCGCACCCCAGGTCACGGGCGGACATGCCGATGATGTCCGGCGCGATCTGGGCCAGGTGGATCAGGAAGTTCGGCATGCCGACGATGCTGCGCGGCCTGGTGTCGCGGCACGCCGCCAGCAGCCGGTCCGGCCCGGCATCGGCTCCGATCGGCACGTCCACCGCGCCCATGTACTGGATCGAGTGGAAGATCGGCAGCCCGCCCACGAACCCTTTGCTGAGCGAGGAGGCATGCAGCACCCACCAGGTCGCCAGGACGGATGCCGCAGGCGAACAGGCTACGGGTACTGCTTTCGCACCATTGCTCCAGGTCCGGTTCGGTCAAGCCGACGTAGGACGGGCTGCCGGTGGTGCCGGACGAGGCCTGCATCTGCACCAGCGACGCCGGGTCCGCTGCCAGGTGGGGCCGAAGGGCGGCGCAGCCTTCAGGCTGTCGCGGAGATCCTGCTTCACGGTGAGGGGCACCTGCTCCAGGTCACGCTCGCCGCGGAGCTTGTCCCAGTCGACGCCCGCATGACGCAGGCGGTCGCGATAGAACGGGGAATGCTGCCGGAGGTAGCCCAACTGCGCCTGCAGCTTGCGCTCCTGCAGGGCCGCAACCGCTTCGGGCGGCGCTGCCTCGATGTCGCTGAAGCAGCGAGCGCCGCGGCGAGCGGACACGCCTTGCTTGACGTAGCTGACCATGAACGTTCGTTCCCCTGATGACCGACTTCACGCGGCCTGCTAGTCAGTGACGCTAGGTGCTGGATAGTTTCGGCGCAAGCCGGACGTGGTGCATCCATAAGAGCCCGCAACCAACGGGAAGTAATAGGGGAGTGGAACGATGAACGTTGCGGCACCGGGCCATGTGGCCGAGGATCGATATGCCAGCTACCAACGCCTGCGCTTCGACCGGCCGCACCCGAAGGTGTTGCGGATCACGATGGACAATGGCCGGATGAACACCGCCGATGCCGTCATGCATGCCGAATTGGCGCGGATCTGGGCCGACGTGGCGGCAGACCCTTCAGTGAACGCGGCGATCATTACGGGCGCCGGCACGATGTTCTCCGCGGGCGGGGACTTCGGGATGATCCAAGAGATTATGGCATCGTTCGAGACCCGTGCGCGGGTGTGGAAAGAAGCGCGGGCCATCGTCTACAACATGGTCGATTGCCCGAAGCCGGTGGTTTCCGCGATGCGCGGCGTGGCCGTCGGCGCCGGGCTGGTCTGCGGGCTGCTGGCCGATGTCTCGATCGCGACGCCGCAGTGCCGGCTGGTGGACGGCCACACGCGCCTGGGTGTCGCCGCGGGGGATCATGCGGCAATCATCTGGCCGCTGCTCTGCGGCATGGCGAAGGCGAAGTACTACCTGCTGACCTGCGAGCCGCTGCTCGGCTCGGAAGCAGAGCGGATCGGCCTGATCAGCCTCGTGACCGAGGACGCGGACCTGGACGCGCGGGCCGTCGCGGTGGCCGGCAACCTGGCGGACGGCGCACAGACGGCGATCCGCTGGACCAAGATCGCGCTCAACAACTGGCTGCGCCAGGCTGGCCCGATCTTCGATGCGTCGCTCGGCATGGAGTTCCTGGGCTTCACCAGCCCCGACGTGCAGGAAGGCCTCGCGTCCCATCTGGAGAAACGGACGCCGAACTTCCCGAAGGACTCCGTGCTGTGATGGCCGTGGCGGCGACCGATCTCGGCTTCATCGGTCTGGGGAACATGGGCGCGCCGATCGCCGAGCGGCTTCTGGCTCCAAACATCCGGCTGCACATCTTCGAAAATGACCCGGCGGCCGTCACGCCTGGTCGAGCGCGGCGCTATCGGGCACGCCTCGGCGGTGAGCGTTGCGGATGTCGCAACCTGCGTCTTCGCGTGCCTTCCATCGGCCAAGATCAGCGAACTCGTCGCGCTCGGCCCGAATGGTGTCAGTTCGGGCAAAGCCGTGCGGGTATACGGCGAGATGTCCACCATCGGGCAGCAGGCGGTCGAGCGGATCGCGCGTGGCCTGCAAGCACGCGACATCGCCACGGTGGACGCGCCTGTCAGCGGTGGGCCGGCAGGAGCCCGGGCTGGGACGCTGGCCATCATGGCCGCCGGGTCGGCAGAGACCATGACATTTGTCGCGCCCTGGTTGAGCCGCATGGGCAGTCGTGTGTTTCCCGTGGGCGAGCGCGTCGGTGCCGCGCAAACGATGAAGCTGGTGAACAACCTGGTCCTGGCAAACACGATGGCGGGCACATTCGAAGCGATGGTGTTCGGGGCCAAGGCTGGGCTGGATGCCGTGACGATGATCGAAGTCATGAACGCCAGCACCGGGTCGAGTTGGGTCACGACCGACATCGTGCCGCGAGCGGTCTTGCCCGGCACTTTTGCTTTCGGCGCCGCAACGTCGATCATCGCGAAGGACGTGTCGCTTGGCATCGCGGAAGCCCAGGCGCTCGGCGTGCCGATGTGGACGCTGGAGCAGTCGGCCCGGCTCTGGCAGTTCGCGATGGCGCAGGGACATGCGCACGATGACATGACGCGGCTTCTGACGATGATCGCGTCCTGGGCCGGGGTGCCCGAGGCGGCGGTGGTCAGTCAGGACCAACCGTGATTGGGAAGCCTTGTGAGCGGTCCGATAGGCCCCGCTTCCAGGGCATCGCCGCGTCCAACCCTCGACCAGATCTGGTCGGACAAGGACGGCCAGGCTGCTGCAACGAAGCTCTGCATTTCTCACCTGCCGCTCCTGGCCACACTGCGCCGTGGCCGACGAAAACCCGCTTCATATCGATTCCGTCCCAATACGGTTGCTCGGAGCTGTTTGTGTTCTGAGCCAGGCAGCAGGGGCTGCGCGCGTTCTCACTCTTTTGGGAAATCGGTGGCAAGGCCCACGTCGCGCCACGCCTCGATCTCCGCCAAGGCCGCCCGCAAGGCCTTTGTCACCGCATCGATGCCGAAGGCACCAAGGACGAGGTGACGTGGCGGGTTGTCAACCTTGGTGACGTGGATCATGGCCTCGGCCGCGCGCACCGGGTCGCCGGTCTGGTTGCCGCTGCCCTCGGCGGTGGCCTCCAGGCGGGCACCCGCCGTCTCCGCATAGTCGGCGATCCGGCTCGGCGTTTGCCGCAAGGAACGCCCAGCCCAATCGGTGCGGAACGGCCCCGGCTCCACGCACGTCACCTTGATCCCGAGCGGCCCGGCTTCGGCCGCCAGCGCGTCCGACCAGCCCTCGACCGCGTGCTTGCTCGCGGCATAGTAGCCCGAGCCAGGGAGTCCGATGAAGCCGGCCACCGAGGACAGGTTGAGCACGTGGCCGCGGCGCCGCGCGCGCATGCCGGGCAGCACGGCCCGAGTCAGGGCGAACAGGCCGAAGACGTTGGCGTCGAACTGCGCCCGGATCTCGCTTTCCTCCCCTTCCTCGATGGCGGCCTGGTAGCCGTAGCCCGCGTTGTTGACGAGCACGTCGATGCCGCCGAACCGCGCTTCCGCCGCCTGCACTGCCGCCGCGATCTGCCCGGCGTCCGTGACGTCGAGGCTGAGCGCCAAGGCGCGATCCTCGACCCCCCGCGCCAGGTCGGCGACGCGCGCCGTCACGGGCCGTGGCG
>CALMVT010000405.1 GCA_937873175.1 uncultured Acetobacteraceae bacterium
GGTGCATCGATGCGCGCCTGGAACTCGACCTGCGCCTGCCGCGCCACGCGGAGGGCGGGCTGGCGCTGGACGCGGCGGGCCTGGCGTTCGGCATGGCCGTGCTGGGGCCGCGCCGCCGGGTCCTGGTCATCCCCGCCGCAACCGTGGGGCGCGTCGCCGCTACCTTGGAGCGGCACGGCCGGGTGCCGCGGGGCTACCTGGGCCTTCGCCTGCAAACCGTGCCGGTGGATGGCGGCGGGGAAGGTGCCATGGTGATGGGCGTGGACGCGGCGGGGCCGGGCGCTGCCGCCGGGCTGCGGCAGGGCGACGTGATCACCGGCTGGGCCGGGCAGCCGGTGGGCGGCGCTCATGCCCTGCTGCGCGCCCTCGGCCCGGACAGCGTGGGCCAGGCGTTCGCCGTGGTTGCGATGCGCGCCGGCGAGCGGGTTGAGCTGACGCTGACCGTCGGCGAACGGCCGGCCGGCTGAGCATGGCCGGCCCGCTGGTCGTCGCGCTGCGGATCGGCGATGCCCGCCTGGCCGAGCGGGCGGCGGCCGTGCTCACCGACGTGCCGGGGCTGCGCCTGGCCGCGGGCGGCGAGCCTGCGGACCTCCTGCTGACCGCGCCCGGCATCGGGACGCCGGAGAACGGTGAAACCGTCCGGGATGGCGAGGCCAGCTTGACGGCCCGCGAGGCCGAGGTGCTGGCGCTGCTGGCCGAGGGCGCGTCCAACAAGCAGATCGCGCGCCGCCTCGGCATCTCGGTCCACACGGCCAAGTTTCACGTCGGCCAGGTGCTCGACAAGCTCGACGCGCCCGGCCGCGCCGGCGCGGTCGCCCATGCGGCGCGGCGCGGCGTCATCCACCTTTGAGGCGCCCATGCTCGACCCCGCTGACCTGCCCGACCCCGGCGCCGCCGCGCGAGGACCCGCTCGACGCCTATTCCCGCGTGGTCGCGGACGTGGCCGAGCGCGTCGGCCCGGCCGTTGTGCGCGTCGAGCATCGCGCCGGGCGCCGGGGCGGCGTGGGGTCGGGCGTCGTTATCGCCCATGACGGCCTGGTGCTCACCAACAGCCACGTCGCCGCCGGCGCCCGGCAGCTCCGGGTGGCGTTCCCGGACGGAGGCGAGGCCGAGGCGGAGGTGATCGGCGACGATCCCGACACCGACCTGGCGCTGCTCCGGACCGCCCTGCCGCGCGGCACGCCCGCCGCGGCGCTGGGCAACTCGGCGCTGCTAAAGCGCGGCCACTTGGTCGTCGCCATCGGCAACCCGCTCGGCTTCGAGTCCACCGTCACCGCGGGCGTCGTGTCGGCGCTGGGCCGCTCGCTGCGGTCGGGCAGCGGGCGGCTGATCGACGACGTGATCCAAACGGACGCCGCGCTCAACCCGGGCAACTCGGGCGGGCCGCTCGTGTCCGCCAGGGGCGAGGTCGTGGGCATCAACACCGCCATGATCGGCGGCGCGCAGAGCCTGTGCTTCGCCGTGTCCAGCAACACCGCGCTGTTCGTGGTCGGCGCGTTTCTCCGGCACGGGCGGGTCCGGCGCGCGCACCTCGGCATCGCCGCGCAAACCGTGCCGCTGCCCCGGCGCGTGGCGGTTGCGGCCGCGTCCAAGCCGCGCGGCGTGCGCGTGGGCGAGGTTCTGCCCGATGGTCCCGCCAGCCGCGCCGGGCTGCGCGTGGGCGACATCATCCTCCGCCTCGACGATCAGCCAGTTGGCGGCGCGGACGACCTGATCCGGCTGCTCGGCGCGGACCGCGTGGGCCTGCCGCTCGGGCTGGTGGTGCTGCGGGGCGGGCGGCTGGAGGAGGTCAGCATCACGCCCTCGGAGCGTTGATCCCCGGCCCAGCCCGCTCCGGTCGCGTCCGTGCCGGTCCCGTGCTTTCTTCCTTGGCACAGGCTTGGAGAAGCACCATGGACGCGAGCTACCAGTTCGGGATTGAGGAAGAGTATTTCCTGGCGGACGCCGCGACGCGCGGCACGCCGCGGCGCCGGGTCGCGGCGTTCCACGCGGCGGCCCAGGCCCGCCTGCCGGCGGCGGAGCGCGAGCTGCTGCAGTCCCAGATCGAGGTTTCCTCGGAGCCGTCCACCAGCTTCGAGACCGCGCGCGAAGCGTTGGGCGCGCTGCGCGCCGGGCTGGCGGAGGTCGGCCGCGACCATGGCGTTTTGGTGCTCGCGGCGGGCACCCACCCGCTGGCCCGTTGGTCGCGCCAAAGCCAAACGCAGAAGGGGCGCTATGACGAGATCATGGCAAAGACCCGGATCACCGGACGGCGCAGCGTGGTGTGCGGCATGCACGTCCATGTGGAGGTGCCACGGCCCGAGGCGCGCGTCGATCTGATGAACCGGCTGCTGCCCGCCATGCCGCTGCTGCTGGCGCTGTCTGCGTCCTCGCCGTTCTGGCAGGGGCGGGCGACGGGGATGGCGGCCTACCGCATGTCGGTGTTCGGCGAGATGCCGCGCTCCGGGCTGCCGGACCTGTTCGACGGGCCGGAGGATTACGCGCGCTACGTGGACGCCATGACCCGGGCGGGTTCGATCCAGGACGCGAGCTTCCTGTGGTGGACGCTGCGCCCGTCCATACGCTACCCGACGCTGGAGCTGCGGGTGGCCGATAGCTGCACGCTGCTGGCGCACACGCTGGCCATCGCCGCGCTGTACCGCTGCCTGGTGCGCCTTGCAGACCGGCGGCCCGAATGGAACCGGGGCCTGACCGGGGCATCGCGCGCCCTTGTCGCGGAAAACCTGTGGCGCACGCAGAGCGACGGGGTGCGGGCCGAGCTGATCGACGTGTTCACCGGCGAGGCACGGCCTTTCGCCGCCTGCCTCCATGCGGTGCTGGAGGAGGTGGCGGAGGACGCCGACGCCCTGGGCTGCGCCGGCGAGGCGGCGGTGGCGCGGGACATCGTGGCCGGCGGCACCAGCGCGGACCGGCAGGCCGCCGCCTTTGACGCGGCGCGCGGGCGCGGCCTGGACGAGCGCGAAGCGACCGGCGCCGTCGTGGACTGGCTCGCCCGGGCGACGGCGGGCGCTGAGGCGTGAGTTGGCCGCCCCTTATGCGACCGCCACCACGAACGGCACGGTGCGGACCCGGCGACCGGCCGAGAACTGCAGCCGAAGCAAGTGGGTGCCGGCCTTTGGCGCCGTGACGTGCAGCAGGAGGCCCGCGGGCAGCTTCGCGCCGGTCGGGCCCAAGCTGACATCGAACCGCATGACCTGCTGGCCGAGAGCGGACGGCACGGCGTCGGCATACACGTGCCAGCCGCCGCCCTGGGGAAAGCGGACGGGGACGCGGAAGTGCCCGTCAACGCCGGGCCGTTCCGGGTGCTCGTGCAGGAACACGCGGAGGTCCTCGCCGACCGCGATGACATGCAGCCGCTTGCTGAGTTCCACGTCGTAGCGCGCGACCGGCCGGGCGTCGCCGATCCGGGCCATGGCGATGTCCAGCACGGACGGCGTGCCCGGCGTGACCGCCAGGGTGGCGGACACCTGCGGCTTGCCGTCAGGCGGGGCGTAGGTCCCGGCAACCGGCGGCGGGGCGGCAAAGGGCCGGCCCGGCGAGCATGAGGCCGAGCAGCACGCCGCAAACACGCAGGCGCATGGCGCTCATGCCGCGAGCGGCTCGGCCGCGTAGCCCTCTGCGGCGACGGCCTCCATGATGCCGCTGGCAGGTGCCGTGCCGTTCTGCACCGTCATGCGCCCGGCGCCCAGATCAACCGAAACGGCGGCCCCTGGATCGACGCCGCGCACGGCCTCGGCCACGGCGCGCACGCAATGCTCGCAGGTCATGCCGGTGACTTTGAATTCTTGCATGGTCAAACTCCTTTGCCGCCGTGGTTGTGCGACCTTCCGATTTGGGCAGGTCACGCGGCCATCACACCGGGCGGCGCGGCATATTCCTGCATTCTCTTGACCTTCCCACAATGGGAAGCACCATGTGCAGTTCCGGAGCATAACGGCGGGGACGGTCGGCATGGACGGGGACATCATCGAGCGGGAGCAGGCAGGGGCGCAGGATGCCGCGCCGCGCCTGAACCTGCGGATTTCCGGCATGAGCTGCGCCGCCTGCGTCCGCCGGGTCGAGCGGGCCGCGGCGGCGGTGCCCGGCGTGCAGGATGTGGCGGTGAACCTCGCGACTGAGCGGGCCGCCGTTACCCCCGGGGCCGGTTTCCGCCTGCCCGCCCTGGCGCAGGCGCTGCAACGCGCCGGGTATCCCGTGGCCGAGACGGTGGTGGACCTTTCGGTATCGGGCATGAGTTGCGCGTCCTGTTCCGGCCGGGTCGAGCGGGCGCTGCGAAGCGTGCCGGGCGTGCTGTCGGCCGAAGTCAACCTGGCGAGCGAGCAGGTGCGGGTGCGCGTCGCGGCCGGGATCGCAGGCGCTGGCGAACTGGCCGCCGCCGTGCGCGCGGCGGGATACGAGGCGTCCGTGCCTGCGCCCGTTGGCGTGACAAAGGAGCGGCCGGGGCGGGACGGCCTGGCCGCAGCCTGGGCCTGCGCGCTGGCGCTGCCGCTGCTCCTGCCGATGCTGGCGATGCCGTTCGGGGTGCACGCTGCCTTGTCGGGCTGGGCGCAGCTCGTCCTGGCCGGCGTGGTGCAGGCAGTGTTCGGCGCGCGGTTCTACCGCGGCGCGTGGCACGCGCTGCGGGCCGGCGTCGGCAACATGGACCTGCTGGTGGCGCTGGGCACCACCGCTGCCTTTGGGCTGAGCCTGTGGGAGCTGGCCGGCGGGCGTGGCGAGCACCTGTATTTCGAGGCGTCCGCCGCGGTGATCGCGCTGGTGCGCTTGGGCAAGTGGCTGGAAGGCCGGGCGCGGCGCGGCGCGGGTGCCGCGATCCGCGCCCTCGAACAGCTCCGCCCGGAGCGCGCCCGGGTGCGGCGAAACGGGATCGAGCACGAGGTGCCGGTCGCCGCCTTGCGCGCCGGCGACCTCCTCCTGGTCCGGCCCGGCGAGCGCATCCCGGCGGACGGCGTGGTGCAGGAGGGCTTGGGCGGCGTGGACGAGAGCCTGCTCACCGGCGAGGCCATTCCGGTATCCAAGCAGCCCGGCAGCCGCGTCGCCGGAGGCAGCCTCAACGGCGAAGCGCTGCTGCTGGTGCAGGCCACCGCGCTCGGCGCGGAAAGCCGGCTGGCCCGCATGGTGCGCCTGGTCGAGGACGCGCAGGCGGCGAAGCCGCCGATGCAGCGGCTGGTGGATCGGGTCAGCGCCGTGTTCGTGCCCGTCGTGGTTGGGCTGGCGGCATTGACGCTGCTGGGTTGGTGGCTGGCCGGGGCCGGGCTGGAGGCCGCGACGGTGAACGCCGTGAGCGTGCTGGTGATCGCCTGCCCCTGTGCACTGGGCCTCGCGACGCCCGCGGCGATCATGGCCGGCACGGGGGCGGCCGCCCGTCACGGCATCCTGATCCGCGATGCCGCCGCGCTGGAGCGGGCGCGGGCGATCGGGACCGTGGTGTTCGACAAGACCGGCACCCTGACCGAAGGCCGGCCCACCGTGGTGGCGCTGCGCCCGGCGCCGGGCGTCGCGGAGGCCGAGGTGCTGCGGCTGGCCGCAGCGTTGCAGGCGGGCAGCGAGCATCCGCTGGGCCGCGCCGTGCAAGCGGCGTATGCCGCCGAGGCACGTGCCCCCGGGCAGGAGGTGCCGCGGGCAAGCGGGGTGCGCGCCCTGCCGGGCCGCGGGCTGCAAGGAACGGCGGAGGGGCGGGCGCTGCTGCTCGGCAGCCGCCGCTTGATGAAGGAAGCGGGCATCAACGCCGCCCCGCTCGCGCCGGATGCGGCCGAACTGGAAGCTGCGGGCCGCACCGTGTCCTTTCTGGCTGCCGACGGGCGCTTGCTGGGGCTGCTCGGCTTCGGCGACGCGGTGAAGCCCGGCGCGGCGGAGGCCGTCGCCGCCCTGCGCCGCCGCGGCCTGCGCACCGTGCTGCTGACCGG
>CALMVT010000406.1 GCA_937873175.1 uncultured Acetobacteraceae bacterium
ACACTTCAGCCAAGCTAGGGATCACATCAGAGTCAGCCGTTATGACAACGGGTATGACTTGGCCGTGTAAGCACCGTTGAGCCAGCCCTTCGGCCCGTTTGGCTGCCGAGCAAGGTCCGCCGGGGCAGCACTCGCCTGTGCCACAAGGTAGCATTCGCTCGGCACTAATGTTACTAATACGTTATGGCACGACGCACGGCCCTGAACATTTCCATGCCTCCTGAACTGGCGTCCTTCGTCGCAGCGTTGGTCGCGTCGGGACGATATGCCAGTGCCAGCGAGGGCATTCGGGTCGGTCTGCGCTTGTTGCAGGAAAGGGAGGGCGCGTCGCCGCCGCTGTACGCAGGTGCGGCCACGAGGCAGGGGGCGGCCGATGCACACTGAGGAGAACGGGCCGGCGGCCAGGGGAGCAACGCTGCTGGCCGAGAACCAGCAGCTGCGCCGACAGCTTGTCGAGACCAAGTTGCTGGCCACCCAAGTGGCAACGGACACGGCCGCCTTCGCCGAGGAGCAACGCGTCGCGTTGGCGACCAGCCAACGCGAGGTGACCGGCGCCCGGCACGAAGCCAGTCAGGCGCGCATCGATGGCGTCCGGGCCGCTTCCGACCACCGGGCGGCGGCGGCTGCGGGCCGGGCCGAACTCGCCGGCAGCGAGGCGCTCAACGCTGCCTTGCAGGCCAGCGAAGGGCGGCTGCGTCTTGTCCTGGAAAGTGCTACCGACTTCGCCATCGTCACCATCGATTTGGATGGCCACCTCACCGGCTGGAACGTCGGCGCGCGCAACATCCTGGGCTGGGACGAGGCGGAGGCGCTCGGCCGCGAAGCCCGGATGTTCTGGACGCCAGAGGACCGGGATGCGGGGGTGCCCGAAGCCGAGATGCACGTTGCCCGGGAACAAGGGCGAGCAGACGACGAACGCTGGCATCTCAGGCGCGACGGCTCGCGCTTCTGGGCCAGCGGCGAGATGATGCCGTTGCGGGGAGAGAACAGGACCCTCTTCGGCTTTCTCAAGATCCTGCGCGACCGCACCGAGCAGCGGCTGGCCGGGGAAGCGCTGCGCGCGAGCGAGGCGCGGCTGCACGAACTGGTCGGCACGCTCGACCTCGCGGCCGTGATGGCGCGCGATCTGGACGGCACGATCCGCTTCTGGTCGCGGGGCTGCGAGCGCCTCTACGGTTGGACGGCCGAGGAAGCGGTGGGCCGGAGCGCCCATGAGCTGCTGCGGACCGAGTTCCCGATGCCCCCGGCCGAGATCGAGGCGGCGCTGCTGCGCGAAGGCGAGTGGCGAGGCGACCTGCGCCACGTGCGGCGCGACGGCACGTTCCTGGTCGTGGCCGCCTACAAGGCGCTGCGATGCGGCGAGGCCGGACGCGCCACTGCGGTGGTGGAGAGCCTGGCCGACGTGACCGCGCTGCGCCGCGCGCAGGAGGAGCTGGAGCGGCTCAATGCGGAGCTGGAAGATCGCGTCGAGGCGCGCACGGCGGAGCTGCGCCGGGCCGTGGACGCGCTGCACGCAGAAGCGCGCGAGCGCGCCCAGGCCGAGGAACGCTTGCGCCAGGCGCAGAAGATGGAGGCGGTGGGCCAGCTCACGGGCGGCCTCGCGCACGACTTCAACAATCTGCTCACCGGCATCTCCGGCAGCCTGGAGCGGCTGCAGGCGCGGCTGAGCCAGGGACGGGTCGACGACCTGGAGCGCTACATCGTGGTCGCCCAGGGCGCGGCCAAGCGCGCCGCGGCGCTGACGCACCGGCTGCTGGCCTTTTCGCGCCGGCAAACGCTTGATCCCAAGCCGACCAGCGTCAACCGGCTGGTCACGGGCATGGAGGAGTTGGTCCGCCGTACGGTGGGACCGGCGACCACAGTCGAGGTGGTTGCGGCGGTCGGCCTGTGGGCCACGCTGATCGACCCGGGCCAGTTGGAGAACGCGCTGCTGAACCTGTGCATCAACGCCCGCGACGCCATGCCGGACGGCGGGCGGCTGACAATCGAGACCGGCAACACGTGGCTGGACCAGCGCGCGGCGCGCGAGCGCGACCTGGCACCCGGGCAATACGTGTCGCTGTGCGTCAGCGACACAGGCGTGGGCATGACACCCGACGTGATCGCGCACGCCTTCGACCCGTTCTTCACCACCAAGCCGATCGGCATGGGCACAGGCCTGGGCCTGAGCATGGTGTACGGCTTCGCCCAGCAGTCGGGCGGGTCGACACGCATCTACTCCAAGCCCGGCCATGGCGCGACGGTGTGCCTTTACCTGCCACGCCACGACGGCGAGGCGGAAAGCGCTGACGAACTGGACGACACGCGAAACGAGGCGCCGCACGTCGGGCAGGGCGAGACGGTGCTGGTGGTGGACGACGAGCCGGCCGTGCGCATGCTGGTGGCCGAGGTTCTGGAGGATCTCGGCTGCACCGCGATCGAGGCGGAGGACGGCGCGGCGGGGCTGCGCGTGCTGCGGTCTGACACCCGTATCGACCTGCTCATCACGGACGTGGGGTTGCCCGGCGGCCTGAACGGGCGCCAAGTGGCCGACGCGGCGCGTGCGGTGCGGCCGGGGCTGCGCGTGCTGTTCATCACGGGCTACGCCGAGAACGCCGTGGTTGGCAACGGCCTCCTGGAGCCCGGGATGCAGGTGCTGACCAAGCCGTTCGCGATGGAGACGCTGGCCAGCCGCATCAGGGATCTCATGGCGCAGCCGCACGAGGGTGCGTCGAAAATGTAGGCAGAGGTTCCGCCTCCAGGGCTGTCATCGTGCCGTTGAGGTACGCCCCAGCAGGGCAACTGCATGAGACAATTCCCACATGTCGTATGGGTTGTTGTGGTCATTCGGAGATGCCAGCGGGAGCGGGTCTAGAACTTGGCAAGACGGATTCTGCCTTTATGACGCTCTGGACCCACGGTGTTGCAACCAATTTGGCAAGCCAGCCCGTGCCACTTTGCATTCGATCTCCAATTTGCGTTTGGTTTTGGTCATATCTTGCGGAAACCGCAACTCATTGATGTTACGCGGGCTGAGCTGTTTTCCAAAAGTCTTGCAGACCGTGTGAAAACGCCGCCAGCAGGATTCCAGCGCCGCGTGAGAGTTGGTAGCATCCAGCATGTCGCACATCGTTGGTCACGATCGCTCCCAAACGCTACTTTTGCCCGAGAGCGTGGACGACTATGTCGGCCCCGAGAACCCGGTGCGGTTCATCGACGCCTTTGTTGACGGAGTGGATCTGACGGGGGCGGGCTTCGTCCGTGTGATGCCCCAAGCAACTGGGCGTCCGGGCTATGCCCCGAAGGATTTGCTGAAGCTCTACGTCTACGGCTACCTCAACCGGGTGCGCTCCAGCCGCCGGCTGGAAGCTGAGACCCACCGGAACATCGAGGTGATCTGGCTGCTGCGGCACCTGAAGCCCGACTTCAAGACCATCGCCGACTTCCGGCGCGACAACCGCCGCGCCTTTCGCCCGATCTTCCGCGAGTTCGTGCTGCTTTGCCGCCAGCTGGACCTGTTCGGCCGGCAGCTGCTGGCCGTGGATGGCACCCGGATCAAGGCGGTCAACAACAAGGACCGCAACTTCACCCGCGCGTCCTTGGCAAAGTTCATCGAAGTGGCCGACGCCAAGCTCGACGACTATCTGCACCGTCTCGACCAGGGCGATGTCACCGAGAACGGAACTGCCGGCTCGCGGGTCGAGAACCTGGCCGAGAAGATCGCCGCGATCCGCAAGCGGCGCACGCGGTGCCAGGACATGCTGGCAGAGCTGGACCGGAGCGGAGAAGACCAAATCTCGCTCACCGACCCCGACAGCCGGGCGATGGCGGCGCACACGCGTGTCGCCGTGGGCTACAACGTCCAGGTTGCGGTGGATGCCAAGCACAAGCTGATCGTGGAGCAGCAGGTCACCAACCAGGTCGTCGACATGGGCCAGATGACGCAGACCGCCGAGCCGGCGCAGGAGGTCCTGGGTGTCGAGACGATCGCGGTCGTGGCCGACAAGGGCTACTTCAAGATCGAGGACATCGAGGCTTGCAAGAACGCCGGGATGGTGCCCTACGTGCCGCGGCCCCAGCGCGGCCCTTCGGTGAAGGCGGGCCTGTTCCGCAAGGACGAGTTCAGTTACGACGCGGCCAGCGACAGCTTTGTTTGCCCGGCGGGCCAGCACCTCCATCCTTACTCGTCATCGTTTCTGCGCGGGCTCAGCAAAATCAATTACACCAACAAGCTGGCATGCGACGATTGCGCAATCCGCTCGCGCTGCACGAACGGCCGCTTTCGCACGGTGTCCCGCCTGGAGAACGAAGCGGTGCTGGACCGGGTGCAAGCCCGGCTGGCGGAGCGCCCCGACGTCCTCGACCGACGCCGCGAGACGGTGGAGCACCCGTTCGGCACGATCAAACAATGGATGAACCAGGGTGCGTTTCTGATGTGCGGCTTGGAGCAGGTCCGTGCCGAGTTCAGCCTGACCGCGCTCGCCTACAATCTACGGCGGGTCCTCAACATCGTCGGGTTTGCCGGCCTGATGGCCGCCGTAGCGGCCTGAAAGGCGCAGGCGTGCCGGTTTTGCCAAGCTGACCGGCAGGATCTCGCACAAAGCCGCGACGCCGAACCGGTGTTTTTCCTTCAGCCGCCCCGGGGTTCACCAGCGCCCCACCATGCGCTTCCGCCAGTCGACGTCACCACCGCTACAGCGCAACCGCGTTTTCACACGGTCTGCTTGAGTTAAGTATCAACGCTGAAAAGCGACAGTGATTGCTCACCTGCTTCGTATCCCTCGAACTTTCAAACCTTTTGCAACTTCGAATTGTCTAAAAATAGAGGATCGCCGAGACGCGAACCCAGCCTCACTAAATCACCCTTGCACTAATGTAGACGTGATCCAGCTTTTGCACAGTTGTGATCGCAAGGTATGGAAAATGCGACGGGGACAGTCCGAGACTCCAAGGTTTCAGTTGCCGGCAACCGGCAGTCTTTGGTCTCTGCCGGGACGCCAGATTGTATCCTGGCGCAGTTGGGACCTGTTCAGCGCTGGGGTGTTCGACCGCGGGGACGGAGAAGGAATTTGGCACAGCAACCAGCATCGGCTGGTTTTTTCACCGGCACCCCGTCCGCCCCTCCTGCTGCAGTTGGGTGGTGGCCCCGTCACCGACCTGCACCAGACTCCCGAGGCGGTCGGCATCTACCCCGCCGGCGTCCGTGCGCGCACGGTTGCCGCCAATTCACGCTATGTCCAGGTTTGCTGGAACCCAGAACTTTACCGCACCATCGCGCCCCACCTGCCTGATCCTCCGCGTATTGAGTTCGCTTTCCTCGACGACCCGCTGCTTCGTCAGCTCGCTCGCAGCCTGGTCGAGGAAACTGGCCGGGGGACGATGGATCGGCTGCTCGCCGACAGCCTCATGGCCGCGCTCGCCATGCGCGTGGCCCAGCGCGTCATGCCGCCGCCGCTCGTGCCAGATTTGCCGCACCCACGCCTGCGCCGCGTGCTCGACTACATCGAGGCGCATCTTGACCAGCAGCTGACCCTGGCGGAGTTGGCGGGCATCGCGTGCCTCAGCCCGTGCCATTTGAGCCGCAGCTTCAAGCAGGCCGTCGGCACCGGGCCGCAGCGTTACACGGTGCAGCGCCGGATCGAGCGCGCCAAGACGCTGCTGCGCCACAGTGACGCCTCGCTCGCCAGCATCGCGGCGACGGTGGGCTTTGCCGACCAGAGCCATTTCACCGCCGCGTTCCGCCAGGAGATCGGCACCACGCCCGGACGTTTCCGCGCCGCGTCAGGCTGAAGCGCAAACTTCCAACACAGAGTCGCAAGCCGCTCCAAGGTTGGACAAGGCTGGCGCGGTAAGTTTCCGCCGTGATTGCAAGCGGCACCGACATGAGCGACGGCGACAGCGCCCGCCAAGCGAAGGACCTGCGGGACCACGCGACAACCCTGCTGCGCGAAGCGGTGCGATGCGACGATCCCGCGCGGCGCGACGGCCTTCTCCGCGAGGCGGTCGCACGGCTCGACGAGGCACGCCGGTTGCTGAACCGATTGGACAATCGAGACGAGGATCTTGGCTCAAGGCCGACAAGGAGGATGCATTGAAGCGCTTGCTGATCGCCATCGCCGTGCTGCTCGCGGCCTTGCCCGCCTGGGCGGCCGAGCTGTCTTGGACCGGGCAGTGGGACACGCGCTGGCGCGAGGGCGGCGCGCGCATGGAGTTGCGGCAGCGAGACAACCAGGTCACCGGGTCGTATCCGGCCTATGGCGGGGCGATCGAGGGCACGGTGCAGGGGCGCGAGTTGCGCGGCACATGGACCGAGGGGCCGCGCTCCGGCCAGGTCACTTTCGTGCTGGCCCCGGACGGCCAAAGCTTCATGGGCCGCTTCGAGACCGGGGAATGGTGGACCGGGGCGCGCGCGGAGGCCGTCGTGGGCGGCGTCGCGCTGGACCAGGCCGGGGCGCGCCAGGCGCTGCGGACCTTTGTCATGGCCGGCAGCGCCGCCCGGTCGGGCAACCTGAACGAATGGGCCACGGCCGCTGCTGTGACAGACTTTGGCGAGCCCGGCCACTCCATGGCGCCCGGGCAAAAGCTCGCCGCCGCGCGTGCCCTGTTCGAGCTGGTGGACCAGACCACCTTCCAGCTCTTTGCCATTCCGGGCCGCCGCGCCGCCGGCAGCCGGCTCGACTTGGAGCTGAAGCAGGCCGGCACCGGCGTGGTGCTGCCGCTCAGCCTGGTGCGCGGGGCGGACGGGCTGTGGCGCGTCGCCATGCCGGAGGGCGACCTTGGCCCGCTGCGCGAGGCCCTGCTTGCGCGGTCGGGCGGGCGCCTGCCGCCGCCCGATGATTTCAAGCGCCGGGCAACCGCCCGCGACGCGATGCGCAGTTTTGCCGCCGGGTTCCAGGATTGGGACGGCAGCGGACGCGCGCAGGTGCTGGACTCGATGGACGTGTCGGGGTTCAGCAACGCCACCCGCGCCTACGAGGGCGAGCTGGCCGCCGTCTACCTGAATGAGGCCATGGACCGGATCGGCAAGATCGTGCCGCAGGAGATCCCGGACGACCCGGGGAGCCGCGTGCCCTACACCGTTTTCAGCCATCCGGCGGGGCGCATGGTGCTCGCTCCCGCACCGTCCGGACCCGGCAACGAGGCCGCCGGCTGGCGCTTCACCGCCGACACAGTACATTCGGCGCGGGATCTCTACACGGCCATCGAGGACATGCCGGAGGTGCAGGGCGGCGCGCTGCCTGACGTGCCCTCCACCTACATGCGCCTCCGCCGCTGGGTGCGCGAGGTCGCCCCCGTGCTGTCGGCCCGGGTCGGCTCGTTGGAGGCGTGGCAGGGCATCGGCGTGCTGGCGCTGCTGGCGGGAAGCTTTGCCGTCGCTTTCGCAGCCGCCTGGGTCGCGCTGGCCGTGCTGCGCCGGGCCGTGGGCGGGCGGCAGGTGTCGGCGGAGCGCCAGTTCCGCTGGCCGCTGCGCCTGGCCAGCGCCTTGCTGCTCTACCACTTCGCCGCTCCGGTGCTTGGCCTACCGGACGACGCCAAGCGCGTCTCGACCGGCGCCACCGACGTGATCCTGGCTCTGGCCGTGATGTGGGGCGGCTGGAAGCTGATCGACACTTTCGGCGCCGGCGCTACCTGCCGCGCCCAAGCGACTGCGGGCACGCTGGACGAGATCGTGGTGTCCCTGGTGATGGGCGCTCTGAAGCTCGTGCTGCTCGCCGGCGGTCTGATGTTCATCGCCGACGCGTTGTCGCTGCCCTACGAGGGCGTGATCGCGGGCCTCGGCATCGGCGGCCTGGCAGTGGCTTTCGCGTCCCGGGAAACCCTGTCCAACGTGTTCGGCGCCGGCATCCTGGTGGCGGACCGCCCGTTCCGCCGCGGCGACTGGATCGAGGCCGGCGAGGCGAAGGGCACCGTCGAGCACGTCGGCATCCGCTCCACCCGCATCCGCACCGGGGAGGACAGCCTGCTGGTGGTGCCCAACGGCAAGCTGGCCGACGCGGCGGTGAACAACCTCGGCAACCGGCGGCACCGGGTGTTCAAGGCGAAGCTGCTGGTCACGCACCCCGTCGCGCCGAGCACGCTCGCGGCCTTCCTGGACGGGCTGCTCGCACTGGCGGCGGAAGCGCCGCACGTCCGGGCTGGCTCCGTGGCGGCGGGCATAACCGCCATCGGGCCGGACGGGATCGGGGTCGAGCTGAGCTGCGTCCTCAATGTTCGCAACGCCGACGACGAGCGGACAGAGCGCACCGCGCTGATGCTTGGCGTGCTGCGCCTGGCCGACCGGATGCAGGTCCGGCTGAGCGAGCATGGCCTCGCTCAGAACCCCGCCCTGCCTGCGCCGGCACTGGGAGCGGTCGCGTAACCCGTTCAACACCCAGGAGAACACCCATGACCACCACGCAGAAACTCTCGGTCGAGTTCCTCGGCACCTTTTGGCTCACCTTTGGCGGCTGCGGCAGCGCGGTGCTGGCGGCGGCGTTTCCGCAGCTCGGCATCGGCTTCACGGGCGTCGCGCTCGCCTTTGGGCTGACGGTGCTGACCCTGGCCTACGCGGTGGGCCACATTTCCGGTGGGCACTTCAACCCGGCGGTCACGGTCGGCCTGGCCGTCGCCGGGCGGTTCCCGGCCGCGAACGTGGTGCCCTACGTCGTCGTGCAGGTGGTGGCCGCCGTCGTCGCGGCCGGGGCGCTCTACCTCGTGGCCTCTGGCAAGCCCGGCTTCGAGATGGCGGGCTTCGCGTCCAACGGCTACGGCGACCTCAGCCCGGGCAAGTACAACCTGACCTCCGCCCTGGTGATCGAGGTGCTGCTGACCTTCTTCTTCCTGCTGGTCATCATCGGCACCACCAGCTCCCAGGCGCCGGCAGGCTTCGCGCCCCTTGCCATCGGGCTGGCGCTGACGCTGATCCATCTGATTTCGATCCCGATTACCAACACCTCCGTCAACCCGGCCCGCAGCACCGGCCCCGCGCTGTTCGCCGGCGGCGCCTACGTGGCCCAGCTTTGGCTGTTCTGGCTGGCGCCCCTCGCCGGGGCGGCGCTGGCGGGCGTGGCCGGGCAGATGCTGTTCCGGGTGGATGACCAGAGCCGGCCGCGCGCCCTGTCGGCACTGCCGGAGAAGACGCCTGCCGCCTGATGCCTGACGCAGCCGGCCCAGAGACGGGCCGGCTGCACGCTGGCCTCATCTGTTTAATGGGGACCAAGCCTAGGAGCGATACCTTGCAGAACGAAGCCCAGCTTCTCATTCTAGCAAAGGCTGATTTCATGACAGTAGAAAGACAGAATAATTTTTGTTGGTCAGAAATGGAAACAGTAAAGAATCAACAGCCATCACCTCTACCCTCATTGCTACAGTCTTGATTAAGTCAACAGCAGTGGTATGTTGACAAAATAGACACCCAGAGGAGCCCAAATGGAGGTATCTCACACCGATCCTTGCGAACTATCTCCAATTGCACACTCTTCCCATAACTACCTCCCACAATCATTGTCCAAAATGGGAAAAATCCTGATGGATTTGGCTGGCGCCTCAAGCCTGATCTTGGTTATGTCACCGTTGCTGCTGGCGATTGCAGCGGTGGTCAAGCTTGATGGCGGCCCAGTATTCTACGCTCATCCACGGATAGGTGTGGGCAACCGCCAGTTCCGTTGCCTGAAGTTTCGCTCGATGAAGCCGGACAGCGCGGCAATGCTGGAACACACGCTCCTTAACGATGCGGCCGCTGCAATTGAGTGGGCCACGACACGGAAATTGCGCAACGATCCGCGTGTCACCCAGGTTGGTGCCTTCCTGCGCAAAACGAGCTTGGATGAGCTGCCGCAGCTCCTGAACGTACTACGTTTGGAAATGAGTCTTGTGGGGCCACGTCCAATCGTGGATGACGAAATCGAGCACTACGGGGATGACATCGCCTACTACTACGCAACCCGACCCGGCTTGACTGGTTTATGGCAGGTCAGCGGACGCAGCAGCACGACGTATAAGCAGCGTGTGCAGCTCGATGTACGCTACGTCGAGAATTGGACGCTTTGGCGAGACATTGTGATTCTCGCCAAAACTGTGCCAGCCGTTCTGAAGCGGACTGGCGCCATGTAGGATAGCTGCGCACGGCTTGAAGCCGGTACGAATTGCTACTCCTTCATCGTGTCAGACTTCCACTATCCATTCCTTGTCGGTCTTTCGGTGCATCAGGTAGTTACTCCTGCTCTCAGTCAGTCCATGAACTCCGTAGATCAGAGAGATGTAGTTTTGTGTGATGCCACTTCTCTGCACCTACTCGCTTAAGTTTTTCCTACAAACTACAATTGTAATACAATCCAATCATAAGGTCCGTGGCAGTGTCATGATTGTATACAAAATCTGTTTAGTGAACGATGATGGACGGCTGATACTGAGTCGCCGTCGCATGTGCTACAACGAAAGTGAAGCACTAATGTTGGCGAGAAAAATGGTTAAGAACACGGCGCGTGCAGAGGTTTGGCGTGGCTCCACGTTTGTGGACTGCATTTTCCCAACGACCGAGAGCCTGTTGCGAGATCGCCGGGGTTAGGGTGATGAACGGGTGGGGAAGTGCAGAATGGGGATGCGTGGGACTTTCTGCAGCCGTGTACGTTAACGCCAAGCCTGACTTAGGCAGGGGAGTGTCAAAAACCTGGGGCAGCCTGCTTGTTCGTCTCAGGCTGATGGGCC
>CALMVT010000407.1 GCA_937873175.1 uncultured Acetobacteraceae bacterium
TTTCCGCCGCCACGGTCGAACGCGGGCGCCAGTTGGTCGGCCTCGGCGCGTGCGCGGCGTGCCACACCGGTTCCGAGCTGGCGCGGTTCGGCGGCGGGCTGCCGCTCGACACGCCGTTCGGGCGCATTTGGTCCACCAACATCTCGCCCAGCCCCGAGGCCGGCATCGGTGCCTGGTCCTACCCGGCGTTCGAGCGCGCGATGCGGGACGGCATCAGCCGCGACGGCCATCACCTATACCCTGCGCACCCCTACACCTCCTTTGCCGGGTCCACCGACGCGGACCTGCAGGCGCTGTATGCTTTCCTGATGGCGCAGCCGGCCGTGGACGCCGCCCCGCCCGCGACCCGCCTCCATTTCCCGTTCCGCGTCCGCCCTTTGATGGCAGTGTGGAATGCCCTGTTCCTGCGCGCGCGCGAATGGCAGGCGGACCCGGCGCGCACGGTTGAATGGAACCGCGGCGCTTACTTGGTGGAAACGCTCGGCCATTGCAGCGCATGCCACAGCCCGCGCAACGCCCTCGGCGCGGAGAAGCGGGGCGGCGCATACCACTTGGCCGGCGGAATGGCGGACGGGTGGGAAGCACCGGCGCTCACCGCGGCCTCGCACGCCCCGGTGCCTTGGACGGCGAGGGCGCTCTACGATTACCTGCGCACCGGTGAAGCGGCGGCGCACGGCTCGGCAGCCGGGCCGATGGCGACGGTAGTGGCAGGGCTGGCGGCGCTGCCGGACGCGGACATCCGGGCGATGGCGGCCTACCTCGCGTCGGTGGCCGGGCAAGAGGGGGCAATCGACGAGGCGGCGCTCGCACGGGCGGCTGAGGCGCGCAGCCCGGCGATGACCGCCGACAGCACGGGCGCCCGGCTGTATGCCGGCGCCTGCGCTGCGTGCCACGAGGCGGGCGGCGTGGTGCCGCTGGCGCTGCACTCCAGCCTGCACAGCGCGCAGCCCGACAACCTGGTCCAGGCGGTGCTGCGCGGGGTCGCGGCAACGCGGACCGCGCCGGGCCACATGCCGGCCTATGCCGACAGCCTGAACGACAGGCAGGTGGCGGACCTCCTGGCGCACCTGCGCGCACGCTTCGCGCCGGACAAGCCGGGCTGGACCGGGCTGGAACGCACGGTGGCTAGGGTCCGCGGGGCGGGGCGCTGAGGTCGGCGCTCTCTCACGACGGGCCGCTTGTCCTTGCGCAGCGCCTCCCCACAGCAAATCGCCCGACGGTCAGGCCCGCCGCACCCCGGTGAACAGCACGAGGCCCTTCGGCACGCAGGCGAGGTCCGACCGGTCGGCCGCCGGCTGGTCGTATGACCCCAGCGGCAGATAGGGCATGTCCTGCAAAGCTTGCTCCTGCATCCGGCGGGCCAGGGCGCGCCTATCGGCCTCGTCCTCCTTGACCAGCCACTCGTCGCGCAGCGTTTCCAGCTCCGGCAGGTTCGGCCAGCCGTTGTAGGCGCCGTCCCCGTTGCCGCGCATCAACTGGCGGCTGCCTGGCGTGCTCATGTCGTAGCCGCCGGAGAACGCGGCCGCGGGTCACAGGGCGGCCCATGACGCGGCAAAAGCCGCCAGCCATCTCCGGCGCACGCTGCGTGTGGGCCGTAGTCCACGCTGCAGCCATGCCTGGATGCGAGGCTTGCAGGATGGTTCCTGCCCCGGCCGGATGGGCACCTTGATTGGTGTCGGAACTGCGCCGCGGCGCTCAAGCCTGAACGATCATGCCATGCAGCCGCTCAGCGGGCATACCTTTGCGTGCAGCCGGCCGCCAGTTACGCCCGAGCCGGGCAAGGGTTTTGGATTTGGGTACGTGGATACCCTTCTAATAAAACTTTACGGCTTTCTGGCGACCAGAAACGTGCCGGCCCAGGGTATGATAAATCTTGTAAACGTAAGAGCTTCTTTCTGCGCCGTATCTTGGGACGATTTGTCCTCCAAACCCGGAAAAGAACTTTGCTGATCCAATATTTGGAACGCCATCGAAGTCGAACGTCTTTCCTTTATTGGTAACGTCCTTTATGGCTTCCCAAATCAAGTGGCTTATCGCGCCATTGTTCTTATCATTGGCATCACGGGTTGAGAGCTTATAGTAAGCGGTTTGATCATCCCAGACGTAGACCAACGCGGACATCAAGTTGCCATCTTGATCTCGTATGCCAATAATCTTGCCCCGATCACGTCGCAGGCACTCAGTCATCAACAATTTAGCCTGATGAAACTCAAAATCGGGCTCAAGTCCGCGTGTCAAAAGATTGCTGGAATACCTTGCAAAGAACTCGTCAACATCGACTATGGTCTCAGCCTTCTCGCGTTGTCGCGATTGACGGATGACGTTCCGAACCTTGTCGCGCATGTTCATCCAGAGAGCGTTCTCCGTGTCGGGGGCGACCAGGAAGTTGAATTGCACAAACGAGTTGTAACCTGACGCCTGAAACGGCATGACGTTCTCTGTGGAAGAATGGAACTTCTGGTAAAACCTGTCTGATTTAGGCAGCTTTGAAATAAGCTCCGTGGTGAGCGCCAGTTGCCTGCGAGTCTTGGCAACCGCACTTCCCCGATGCTCTTCCAACACCGGACCAAGAAAACTTGTGACCAACGGCATGACGTTTTCAACAAACCCGAAACGTTTCGTCAGCACATAAGGCATCCAGCCAACACATCGGCGACTCTCTTCGATGCTTACCATGTCCCAGGTTCGAGAGGTCGCAATATCCAGCCACCACGGCTCATGATATATCGTTTTCTTTCCAGAACACAATTCTGTCCTTGAAGGCGCGTCCGGTGTTGTCAGCATGAAACCGACTTATCGAAAAAGGCTTCTTCGTGCTAGACCAGGTTTACGATACTTACACAATAACCAGGCCGGCAAAGCAGCATTCAAGCGTGTCGAAAGCGCGAAAGGCGTGTTGCGGGCGACACAGGCCCTGACCCGGATCGGGCCGCGCCGGGTCGGCCTGCGGCGCGCAGAGCAAGGTGTCGGCGCGGGCCAGGCGCGGCATCGGCAGGGCCGCCGCCCCGGCAATGCCGGCCTTGAGCGCGTCACGGCGCCGCCTGGGCCACCCCCCGCTACCCGCCGGGCCGCGTCAGGCCATCAAGCGGCGCTCGGCACGGCATCGCATGGAAGGCTGGATGCGGGTCCCGAACGCGTCCAGGCCCAGCAGGAAGTCGTCAAAGGTCAGCATGATGCCCTTCACGCCGGGCAGGGCCGCCACCTCGTCGAGCATGGCGGCGACCGTGGCGTAGGAGCCGACCAGGGTTCCCATGTTGAAGTTGATGGGCGACGGGGAGCGCAGCACCGCCGCCGCCATGGAGGTGGTGCCTGGCGCCGGGTCCTCCGCGGCCTTGCCGAGCAGGTGGGCCAGCGCGTCCTTGTCGGCGCCAGCCACGTAGTGGTCCCACTTCGCCATCGCCGCCGCGTCCGTCTCATCCGCGATGACCATGTAGAGCATGTAGCTGCCCACGTCGCGCCCGGCGCGCCGGGCGTGCTCCAGCATGCGGGCGGGGACGCCGGCTGCGCGCGCCGGCTCGTTCACGCCTTCGCCGAGCGCGAAGTTGAAGTCGCAGAACTGCGCCGCGAACTCCATCCCGCGGTCGCTTTGCCCGGCGGACACCAGCTTGACCGGCGCCGCGGGGCGGGGACTGAGCTTGCAGGCGTCCATGCGGAAGTACTCGCCTTGCAGGTCGGACTGCCCGGTTTCCCACAGGTCGCGCAGGATACGCACGTATTCCGTGCTGTAGTCGTAGCGCTTGGCGAAATGGTGGTCGCCGGGCCACAGGCCCATCTGGCTGTACTCGATCTTGTGCCAGCCCGATACGATGTTGACCCCGAAGCGCCCGCCGGAAATGTCGGCGATCGTGCTGGTCATCCGTGCCACGATGGCCGGCGGGATGGTCAGCACCGCGGTGGAGGCATACAGCTTGATGCGCGAGGTGACGGCGGCCAGCCCCGCCATCAGGGTGAAGCTTTCCAGCCCATGGTCCCAGAACTCCGTCTTGCCGCCGAAGCCGTGCAGCTTGATCATGGACAGGGCGAAGTCGAAGCCGAACGCTTCCGCCTTCTGCACCACCTGGCGGTTGAGCTCGAAGCTCGGCATGTATTGCGGCGAGGTGGCGGACAGCAGCCAGCCGTTGTTGTTGATCGGGATGAAGACGCCAATGTCCATGGCTACGCTCCGCGGGCTTCGGTGGGGCGCTGCCTCGCAAGGCGTGTGCCAGGCCGGCCGGGCGGCGGCACGGGCTGAGTTTGTGGCGATTAAGCAACAGTCGGGCGGCCAGTGTTCCCGGCGCATTGCCACGGCGCGCGACAAGTGCCAGCACAGGGCGTTGCCCATCGGCGGCGGTGGGCGCGGGACGGGCATGCGCCCGAATCAACCCGGGGCCTTGCCTCAGCCGCGTGCCTTGGCCTACGGACGCCTGCCCCAGGACACCACGCAGTCTCACGGAGTGAACCGATGACGAAAACCCCCGAGAAGAAGAAGGCCCCGCCGAAGGGCGCCACGGTTGAGAAGCCGAAGGCCGGGCACAAGCCGAACGCCTTGCAGCAGCCGCTGCAGCCGTCGCAGGACCTTGCCGCCGTGGTCGGCGAGGGGACCATGGCGCGGGGCGAGGTGGTCAGCAAGGTGTGGGAGTACATCAAGACCAACAAGCTGCAGAACCCGGACGACGGCCGCGAGATCCTCGCCGATGACAAGCTGAAAAAGGTGTTCGGCAAGGACAAGGTGACCATGTTCGAGATGAACAAGTTCCTCGCCGCGCACCTGAAGTAAACGTCCCTGAAGTGAATGGGTGACGCGGGGTGCAGCATGGCCCGGACATGGGCTGTGCTGCTTTGGTGACTGATCGCTGTGCCGCAGCGTCAGCCTGACCCGCGCAACTCATCCACAGTCGGCAGCGCCGCATAAGCGCCGAAGCGCGTCACCGCCAGCGCCGCCGCCCGTTGCGCCGCCGCCAGTGCGTCCGGCAGCGCCCGGCCGGACGCCAGGCGCGCCGCCAGCACGCCGCAGAAGCGGGCGCTGGCGATCGAGCACGGCGCCGACCA
>CALMVT010000408.1 GCA_937873175.1 uncultured Acetobacteraceae bacterium
TGATCCAGCATGTGCAGATCCTGACCTCTGGTCGTGTAGCCATAAATCCCGTAACGGTTGTCGGCGTTTCCGTTCGCCAACAGGTGTTTCAGGAACTCCGAAGGAGTGCGCACCGACCAATTGGCAATGTCCAGCGCCTCGGGCTGCAAAAGCCGATCAGGTAACAGTTCACCGGCTACGCCCGTCAAATTTTTGTACAGTTCAGAAATGTCGTGATTACATTTCCGGGCAGACTGCCCATTCATAAGCAACGCAGCCTTGAGGTACTTTTCTAGTGAATGAACCCCAAGCCACAGGAATGTGACGTCAAACTCGTTCATGTTACACCAGCGAGCTGTGACATAGTCGTCATCCGCCGTGCGCACGAACAGCTCAAGAGTTATGTCATTCTTTGAAATCTGTATGGTCACAAGACTTCGTTCCGTTGCCCAATCGCTCTATCTTTGCGCCAGCTTGGAAAGGTTTCGAGCTGACAGGCAAGGCGTCGTGAGATGTGTCCTCGGCCCGGCTAGTTCCATCTTGGTTTCGCGCGGCTCGCACAGTTTGACCCGTGAGTGGCCGACATAGGCGCCGACCGGTCAAAACCGCCGCGATGATGCAAGGTTCGTTCCCCACTCAATACGGCCGCAGCTTGTATTGATGCCATCCGGTCTCACTCCTCAATCGCTACCCAAGCTGCATCCGTGCCGCTGGACGCCACCGCCGCAGCGATAAACCGCATCGCCCGCACCCCCGCCTCAATCCCCGGCACCAGCAGGCAAGCCGGGTCCGCCACCCGTCCCTCTGCCTGCGCCGTCACCTGCTCGGCGAAGTCCCGATACAACTGCGCGAACGCTTCCAAATACCCCTCCGGATGTCCAGACGGCACCCGGCTCGCATGCGCCGCCGCCGGCCCGGCCCCGGCCCCTGCCCGGCGGATCAGCCGCGGGGGTTCGCCGAACGGGGTGAACAGCAGCGCGTTCGGCTGTTCCTGCGCCCATTCCAAGCTGCCCTTTCCGCCATATACCCGCAGCCGCAGCGCATTCTCCTGGCCCACCGCCACCTGCGACGACCACAGCGCCCCGCGCGCGCCACCGGCAAAGCGCAGCAGCATGTGCGCGTTGTCGTCCAGCCGCCGCCCCGGCACGAAGCAGGTCAGTTCCGCCGCCAGGCTCTCCACCGAAAGCCCGGTCACGAACTCCGCCAGGTTGAAGGCGTGGGTGCCGATGTCGCCCACCGACCCGGCGGCGCCGCTCTGCGCCGGGTCAGTGCGCCATGCCGCCTGTTTCTGCCCGCCCTGCCCCGGCCCCGCTGCTTCCAGCGCGGTAGTGAGCCAGTCCTGGGCATACTCGACCTGCACCACGCGGACTTCGCCCAGCGCGCCGTCCGCCACCATGGCCCGCGCCTGCCGCACCAGTGGATAACCGGTGTAGGTGTGGGCCACCGCGAACAGCGCGCCGCTGTCCCGGACGGCAGTTTCCAGGTCCAGCGCATCCTCCAGCCGGTGCGTCATCGGTTTTTCGCAGATCACGTGCACGCCGCGGGCGAGGAACGCCCGGGCCGTGCCGTGGTGCCGGTGGTTCGGCGTGACGATGGCGACGGCCTCAATCCCATCCGGCCGCGCCGCCTCGGCCTCGGCCATCGCGAGGTAGTCGGCGTAGCTTCGGGCCGAGGCCAGGTGCAGGGCGGCGGCGCTGCGCTGCGCCCGCGCCGGGTCCGACGAAAGCGCGCCGGCCACCAACTCGTAACGGTCGTCGAGCCGCGCGGCGATGCGGTGCACGGCGCCGATGAATGCGCCCTCCCCGCCGCCCACCATGCCCAAACGGATACGGCGCGGCGCCCCGGCCATCTTACGCCAGCCCCAGCAGCGTGCGGTTGGTCGCCTGATCGACCCCGCTCGCCGCGAAATCGTCAAAAGCGCGGGCGGCCACGTTGATGATGTGGCGTCGGATGAACGCCGCCCCTTCCGCCGCGCCCTGCTCGCTGTCTTTCAGGCAGCACTCCCATTCCAGCACCGCCCAGCCGTCGAAGCCGTGCTGCGTCAGCTTGGAGAAGACTGCGCCGAAATCGACCTGCCCGTCGCCCAGCGAGCGGAACCGCCCGGCGCGCTCCGCCCAGGGCTGGTAGCCGCCATACACGCCCTGCCGCCCGCTCGGCCGGAATTCAGCGTCCTTGGCGTGGAACAAACGGATACGCTCGTGGTAGATGTCGATGAAGGACAGGTAGTCGAGCTGCTGCAGCAGGAAGTGGCTCGGGTCGTAAAGGATGCTGCAACGCGGGTGGCCGCGCACGCGGTCCAGGAACATTTCGAAAGTGATCCCGTCGTGCAGGTCCTCGCCGGGGTGGATCTCGAAACCGACATCCACGCCCGCCGCGTCGAAAGCATCAAGGATGGGCGTCCAGCGCCGGGCCAGCTCGTCGAAAGCTTCCTCGACCAGCCCGGCCGGGCGCTGCGGCCACGGATACAGGAACGGCCAGGCGAGCGCGCCGGAGAAGGTGGCGTGCGCGGTCAAGCCCAGGTTGGCCGAAGCCCGGGCGGCGAGGCGCATCTGCTCCACAGCCCAGGCCTGGCGCGCAGCCGGGTTGCCCCGCACCTCGGGCGCGGCGAAGCCGTCATAGGCAGGATCGTAGGCTGGGTGCACGGCCACGAGCTGGCCTTGCAGGTGGGTAGAGAGTTCCGTGAGCGTCAGCCCGGCCTCGCGCAACACGCCCTGCACCTCGTCGCAGTAGGTCCGGCTTTCGGCCGCAAGCGGCAGGTCGAACAGCCGCTTGTCCCAACTAGGGACTTGCACGCCCGTGTAGCCGTGGCCCGCCGCCCAGCGCGCGATGCCGGCCAGGCTGTTATGGGGCGCGGCGTCGGCAGCGAACTGCGCCAGGAAAATGGCCGGGCCTTTGATGGTTTTCATGGGCCGGCCCAGGAAAGACTGGTGGGAACACCCACCCAAACAGGACCCGGCTCCGCTGGCGCGACGTTCGGCAACGCTCCCTCCTTCCCTGGTTGACCCGGGTTTGGCCGCTTCGGGCCTGCGCAACTGTGCATGAGGGGCGGCGCGTCTTCAATCGCGGTCTTGCACCGCCTCGCCCTGAGATGGCAGGCCGCGCTCAGTGGCCACGGCCCGAGATCCGGTCCATAAGCGCGAGCAGCACGGCGGAAACGACGAACGCCATGTGGATGCCGACCAGCCAGGCCAGGGCGCGGTTGCTTTGGTGCTCGACGGCCAAGAAGCCTTCAAGCAGGTGGATCGCCGTGATGGCGACGACCGACGCCAGCAGCTTCAGCTTCAGGTCGCCAAAGCCGACTTGGCCCATCCAGGCGAGCCGGCCTTCATCCTTGTCCACGTCAAGCCGCGAGATGAAGCTTTCGTAGCCGGCGAAGACGACCATGAGCACTAGGTTGGCCTTGAGCGAAAGGTCGATCAGGGACAGGATGCCGACGGTGATCTCGTCGCCACCGCCCGACAGCACGTGGCCGAGAAGGTCGATGACCTGCAGCACGAACTTTGCCAGCAGCGCCGCAAGGCCGAGGATCAGGCCCAGGTAGAACGGCGCGAGCAGCCAGCGGCTGCCGAAGATCGTGCGCTCGATCAGGCGCTCGGCCTGCGAGGCGCGCCGGGCTGGAACACGGGCGTCGTCCACCGGAACCTCCTTGCTGGCGTCAGGACCCTGTACCGGCTTGCACCGAAGATAGGAAGCGCTGCCCGGTGCCGAAGCGCCGCAGGCCGTGCAGTGTCGTCGAGCACGCCGCAAACACGGCATCCAGCCACCGATTGTGGGAGTACGGCAACACCATGATGGAAAAGTAACGCTCGTTACCGCTTTGATCACGCTATGCCGGTGCGGTGGGCAGCGAACCCTGTCATGATAGTCAGACGCGAGATTTCAGAGGCCGAGCGATGGCATGGGATCGTCGGGCAGGAACACCCTGCCCGGCGCCCGCAGTATTTTGTTGTACTATTATGTACGGGAAATTCCAAGACTGAATTTTCGATTTAAGTTGTGCATGTTTCCTTCAATACAATACATAGTTGTAAATGCTTTAATGCAAACTTTTGCTAATTAGCTGCATCCACAAAGGCTCTGCGCGCGTAATATGGCCAACAGTAAGAGGGCAGCATGGTCATTCTTTTCATAAGCCATGTGCAATTCCTGCGGGAAGCGCTGGCGGGACTTCTGCGCGATTGCAACGATATCCAGGTGTTCAGCGCATGTTCCGAAGACACTGCTGCCACCGTAGTCAAGAAGGCCAACCCTGAACTGGTGGTCATTGACTCGTCGCATCCCGAAGCAATGACCGTCGTCGCTTCCGTCCGGGAACGCGCTCCGGATATCGGCGTGATCGTTTTGGCGATGCGAGAAGAGGACGAAGACTTCCTCGCGTGGGCCGATACCGGAATCCGCGGTTACATGGGGCCGGAAAGCTCCATGCGCGATCTTGCCGCCACCATACGGCGCGCCGGGACGGGAGAGGTTGTCTGCCCGCCGCGGCTCACCGCGCTGCTGCTCAATCGCCTCGCTGACCGCTCAACCGGCCGTGCGGGCCGGGCAGGCATCCATGCGCTGACGCTGCGGGAGCGCGAGGTCGTCAAGCTTCTGGCGGACGGCTTGCCCAACAAGCTGATCGCACGCCGATTGCGGGTTGCGGTTCCGACCGTCAAGAACCACGTGCACAGCATCCTTGACAAGTGGGACGTGCGGAGCCGGGGCGAGGCGGCGGCCTGCTACCGGCAGAAGATGCGCGAGGCTTCAGACCGGGCGGATGCCAAGCCTGAACCTGCAACCCGGCGTCCCGAGTTGAACAGCACAGCCCGCAGCCTGCAAAGCAGCATGGTTCGCCGCCAGGCACCCGCACCGGCGCTGACGCTTTCGAGAAGTTAGAAGCGGAACGCTCATGCTAGGCGCCGCTCGCGTCGCTCACCGCGTCCCTGCTGGCCGCACCACGGTCCGGCGGTCGGGAGACGGCGGGCGTAAGCCCTTGTTCGATCAGTGCACGGTCAGCTTGCGCGGCGCAAAAGGCTGCCCGCGGATGTCCTGGCCAGGACCGTCGCCGGACATGATCGACGGAACCCGTTCGCCAGGGATCAGCCGAGGCTCGGGAGCGCCCGGAGGCAGCGGTGCGACGAAGTGCAGAACGGCCCGGATTCCTGGGGACTGAAAGCAGGGGTGCCCATGCCGGTCGAGCACAACAAAACCGCCTTCGCTCGGACTTGGGAGGATCTGCCACAAGTCGCCCGGCCGAAGTTGGGGGGACGCCACGCCGACCCACTCCGTGCCGTCGTCGCAGATGCCCAGCACGGCATCGTAGCCGCGACGCGCCGCAACGGCAAGCCAGCCCGCCATCACGGCCATGTCCTGAGGGTCGAAGCGCCAAGGACCGAAAAGTTCTGAGCGATTGCGAACCATTGTTGAGGCTCCCTCGATCAGGAGATGTCGGGGGACGCCGTTGGCTCGCAAGATGTCAAATGTGCTCACACTGATTCGTGAGATGGTCATGGCGCGACAAGCACGTGGAACTTTTTGCAACGTTTGACATCTCTACGGCCCGGGACAGTGCCGTGGCCGGCGAGGTTGCGGGCTGCCCCTACCCCAACCTCACGTTTCCTATCAATTCGTATCGTCCAAAACCTAAGCCGGTGAAGCATCCTCCCTGCTGCAGGTCTGGATGCCGCAACCGCGGCGCAGGAGACGGGCCATCGCGTAGACATCCTGTTTTGCATTCGTTTTGGAAAACAATCGACAACAAGCTCACGCGAAATGAGCCCATGCCCGGCCGCTTTGGTGGAATGGATGTAGCCTCAGCTGTTTTATTTCCGTATCATTACTACATCAGCAAACGGCATCGAATCGAGTGGGTTTTTCGCCATGCCCAAGCGGCTCAAATCCTATGCAGGCGCCTGCTGACGCATACGTGTCCTCGGTTACATTCATTCGGCCCGGAAGACGGGCGTCGTCGCGTTCACTGCCAGCCTTGCCGCACCACTTGCCCAACCCTGACCTTTATCCGAAGCCGAGGCTTTGCCCATGAACGTACTCGCAAGCCACGCCGCAGAGTCCAGCACTGAAACGCCCGAACCCTTTTCGGTTTCGGCGGCCGTCTCGCTGCAGGAGCGGCGTTACCGCACAATCAAGAGCGGCGACACGTTCGGCGTGTTCGACCATGGCGGCGATATCCTGTCCGTGCCGGGCGGCACCGATGGGCTGTATTTCCGGGACACCCGGCACCTTTCGCGCCTCGAACTCACGCTGGGTGGGGTGCAGCCCTTGCTGCTCAGCTCCACGCTGGCGGCTGACAACGTGATGCTCACCTCCGACCTGTCCAACGCTTCCATGTCGGATCTCGGCGTGGCGGCGCTGGAACAAGGGGTGATCCATGTGCAGCGGTCGCTGTTCCTGGGCGACGCCGCCTGCCACGGGCGGATCGCCGTGCGCAACTTCGGCTTCACGCGTCATCGGGTGCGTCTCGAACTGCGCTTCGAGGCGGACTTCGCCGACCTGTTCGAGGTGCGCGGCATGCACCGCGAGCGCCGGGGCGACCGGCTGCCGGCCGCGCTGACGCCCGACGGCGTCACCCTGTCCTACTGCGGGCTGGATGCGCTGGTGCGCTCGACGCGCCTCGCCTTTGACCCTGCGCCGCAGGCCGTCAACGGCAGCGGCGCGGTGTTCGACCTTGAGCTGGAGCCGGGCGGGCGGGCCACGGTCTTCATCGAAATCGCCTTCGGGTCCGGGGCGGCGTCGCGCGGCCCGTGCGCGGCGTTCCTGGCCGCCTACGTGCAGGCGAAGCGCCGGCTGCGCGCCAGCACCGCGCGCGCCGCCACCGTGTCCTCGCCGCATGAAGCGTTCAAGGAAACCATGTGCCGGTCGGCCAGCGACCTGCGCATGCTCGCGACCGACAAGCCGACCGGCCCTTACCCTTACGCCGGCATTCCGTGGTTCAGCACCGCCTTTGGGCGGGACGCCCTGATCACCGCCCTGCTGACGCTGGCGTTCGACCCGGCGCTGGCCTTGGGCGTGCTCCGCTTCCTGGCGCAGGAGCAGGCAACCACGTTCGACCCGGCCTCGGAAGCCGAGCCTGGCAAGATTCTGCACGAGATGCGGGGCGGCGAAATGGCGGTGCTGCGGGAGGTGCCGTTCCGCCGCTACTACGGCAGCGTCGATTCCACGCCGCTGTTTGTCATGCTGGCCGGCGCCTATTTCCACCGCACCGGCGACCTACCCAGCTTGCAGGCGCTTTGGCCAAACATCGACCTCGCCCTCGGCTGGATGGACCGCCGCGCCGACGCGGAGGGCTTCGTCCGTTACCAGCGCAGCACGGAGGACGGCCTGGCCAACCAGGGCTGGAAGGACAGCTACGACTCGATCTCCCATTCCGACGGCAGCCTGGCGCGCGGGGCCATCGCGTTGTGCGAGGTCCAAGCCTACGTGTATGCGGCGCGCCGGGCCGGCGCGGACATCGCGCGGCGGCTGGGGCTGCAAACGCAGGCGGCGGCGCTGGACGCCGGGGCCGAGCACCTGCGCCAAGCGTTCGAGGCCCGGTTCTGGTGCCGGCGGCTCGGCACCTACGCGCTGGCGCTGGACGGCGACGGGCAGCAGTGCCAGGTGCGCTCCTCCAACGCCGGGCACGTCCTGATGACGGGGATCGCCGCGCCTGAGCGGGCGTGCCAGGTGGCGCGCGGCTTGCTGCACGCCCGCATGTTCAGCGGCTGGGGCATCCGCACGCTGGCGTCCGACGAGGCGCGCTACAACCCGATGTCCTACCACAACGGCTCGATCTGGCCGCACGACAACGCGCTGATCGCGCTCGGCATGGCCCGACTCGGCCTGCGGGCCGAAACCGCGCGGCTGTTCGAGGGCATCCAGGCCAGTGCCGGCGCGATGGACCTGCGGCGCTTGCCGGAACTGTTCTGCGGGTTCCCGCGTCGGCCGGGCCAGGGACCCACCTCCTACCCGGTCGCGTGCTCGCCACAGGCCTGGGCGGCCGCGACGCTTCCGGCATTCGTGCAGGCCAGCCTGGGCCTCAGCTTCGACCCGGAAGCCCGCGCCGTGCGCCTCGACCGGCCGGACCTGCCCGGCTTCCTGGACGGCCTGACCCTGCGCAACCTGTCCTTGGGCGGCGCGCGGGTGAGCATGGTGGTCAACCGTACGCCCGGCGAGGTCTCGGTGAGCGTCATCGAACGCGTCGGCGACATCCAGGTCGTAACCACGAACTGACCGCCGGCGCGCCTGGCGACAGGCGCACAGGTCAAGACGCAAGCGGGCTGTTCCAAAAACAGTCCGCCTGAGGCCAGGCGATGCGGGACCGGTCGAGGCCGGCGACGCGCCAGGCAATGGCACACCGCGACCGGACTACGAGTTGACCGTCCGGAACCGCGTCGTGGCCGCGGATGATACTCCTCCCTGCTGCTTGCGTTTGCCGCCCTTCCGTGTGGAGTGCGGCTGCGGACAAAGGCGCATTGTCAACCAGCACTCGCGATCAGCGCAGCGACAGCCGCATTTCGTTACGGTATCGTTATTACGGCTGGCTGGCAGCATACATCAACGACTGAATGGCCGATCTGAACAGATCCAATATTGATCGGCTAAGGCTTTCTTGCGTTTTGCCCGGTTATGGCCTGGCTCAATAAGCCGCGCTGGATTGGGATTGCACGTTCGAGGGCCATCGCAGTCGCCATAATCTTACTAATATGTAACGATCGCCTGCGGTTCGCCTTCCATCGGTCCGCAGCGCGTCGTTTGTCTATAATTTTCTATCCGCAAGGAATTTTATTTTGACAACTCTTCAAACGAAGACGCCTGTTGTTGCCCCGATCTCCCGTCAGGGCCAGGCCCGCCGCCGGAGCGACTCGGCGCAGCTCACGGCCCGGCTTGCCTTTGATCGGAAGACAAAGCAGGACTGCTACAAGTTGCGCTACCTGAGCTACTTCGCCGAGGGCTACATCGAACCGCGCCGCACCAAGGCCTACAGCGACGAGTATGACGATCAACCCGGCGCGCAGACCGTCGTGATCTACAAAGGGGATCGCGCCGTGGCGTCCACCCGGGTCTGCGTTCTCAAGCGCGAGTCCGACGGCAGCATGTCCGGAGGCGTTCCCGCCCAGCACATGTTCGCCGAGGAGGTTGAAGGCTTGCTGCAAGCGGGGTCTGCCACGCCGACACCGAGCATTGTCGAGATCAACCGCCTGGTCCGCCATCCCGACCTGGCGGAAGACAAGACGCTCGTGTTCCTGCTGTTCCGGCTTGCGGGTTACCTGATCCTGCAGCAAAACCCGGGGGTGGTCGTGTCATGTGTGCGGCGCAACCACATTCCGTTCTACACCCGCCTGCGCTTCCGCGAGCTCGCCGGCGCACGCCTTTACCATGGGCTCAAGTTCTCCACCCACCTGCTCGGCTGCATGCGCGAGCAGTATGACATGGTGCGCCGGATGGTGCCGGTGCTTGACGTCAAAGGTGAAGGGCTGGAACGTTACGGCCGTTTGAGCCAGGGTGAAACCGTCGCGGTGCTGCCATGATGATGGAAAGGCTTACGGTGCTGGCCTTTGGCGCGGCGTGCTTCCTGGCATTCACCTGGGCCATGTTCTGGCATTTCCGCTCGGACGGTCCCATGCCGTTCGGCATGCGCGTGGTCGGGGCGACGAGCCTCGCCGCCATGGCCGTGTTCACCTGGTTTGTTTGCACGGGCCAGCTTTCACGAGCCTGGCCAGTGACCCTGATCCTCTCGGTCGCGTCGCTGGCGTCCTTTGCTTGGACGGTGCATGCAACGAGAGATGCCGGCTTTGCTTTTGCGTTCGCTACAACGAAGCCGTCGGTTCTGGTCGTGAGCGGGCCGTTCCACTACGTGCGGCACCCATTCTACGCCTCCTACTTGACATTCTGGTTTGCGACTTGCTTTGCAACCACGAGTAGCGCATGCTGGGTCGGTCCTCTTATATTATTGGCCTGCTACGTCCTAGCTGCACGCAGGGAGGAACGCCTGATGGCCCGTAGTGATCTCGGGGCGGAGTACGCGAGCTACGCTGCCCGGACAGGCATGTTCGTTCCATAGCAAGATAATGGCAGAGGCGACCGGCTGATGGGCACCAAGACCTGAGATGGACGACAAGCAAAACGGCCTGAGCTTGGCCGACACGGCCGAGCGCCTCCGCCTTGAGCAGTTGGACATGCTTGCCCGGCTGTTTCAGGTCATGGTTTTTGCCGGCCTGAATACTGTTGCATTCCTTTTTTGGGTCTTTTCCGAAAACGCCTTCACACTTGGCTGGGTGGCCCCGCTTGGCGGGTTGGTCGTTGTTTATGGAGCGGTACTCTACATTGGATACTCCTGGCGCCGCCAGCACGACCCGCACGCAAGGGCGGAAGCGTCCATGGGCTACATGCGTTATTACATCGGAACAGTGCTGTTGCTTGGCTTGCTATGGGCGGCGCTGCTGTTCGGGCTGAACGGCATCGCCGACGGCGACCAGCGCAGCATTTTGTATGCGACCAGCATCGGCGTCATCTCGGCGGCGGCGGTGCTGCAGCCGATGCGCGTCGCCCTTGTCTTCTGGGGTCCGGTGACGCTTGGCGCTTCGCTCATGCTGGCGCAGACCGGGCGTTTCCTCGATTTGCAGATCTTCGGCCTCTTGCTGGGCTACTCGCCATTGATCTTCTTCACCGCGCTGTTCATCAACCGCACCCTGGTCAGGCGGGTGAAGCACGAGGCCAGGCTGCAGGACCAGGCGGACGTGATCGGCCTCCTGCTGCGGGACTTTGAAGCGAACAGCAGCCATTGGCTGTGGGAAACCGACAGCGAGCTGCGGCTCAAGAACGTTTCGCCGCGGTTTGCCGACATCGCGCAGACGCCGGCCGAGCTGCTGACGAACCGCTCGATCTTCGAGCTGCTGCGGGTGCAGACCCTGCTGGCCGGGGCGGCCATCCCGGGACCCGTGATCCAGCAGCTCCAGGCACGGTCGGCATTCGCCAACATCGTCGTGCCGGTGGACGTGGCGGGGCAGCCGCGCTGGTGGTCCCTGACGGGCCGCCCGACCTTTGACCGGTTCAAGAATTTCGTCGGCTTCCGCGGTGTCGGCGCGGACGTGACGGAGGCGACCCAGGACGCGCGCCGCACGGCATACCTGGCGTCCTACGACAGCCTGACCGGACTGGCCAACCGCATCGTGTTCCAGCGCGCCCTGGAGGAAGCCTGCGCGGATGCGGCAAGCCGGTCCGCGGTGCTCTACCTCGACCTCGACGGCTTCAAGCAGGTGAACGACACCTTGGGCCATGCGACCGGTGACGCCCTGCTGTTCGCGGTGGCCCAGCGCATCCGCAACTGCGTGCGGGAAGGCGACGTGGCGGCGCGGCTGGGCGGCGACGAATTCGCCATCCTGATGCAGGGGGCGTCCGAGCAGGCGGCGTCGCTGCTGGCACAGCGCGTGCTCGAAGGCATCAGCCATCCCGTGTTCCTGGAAGGGCACAGGGTCGAGGTCCGCGTCAGCATCGGCATCGCGCTGTCGGCGCCGGGCGTGCCGCCGGCGGCCCTGCTCGACAATGCCGACCGTGCCCTTTATCAGGCCAAGACTGGCGGCCGGAGCACCTATCGCCTGTTCTCCCGCAGCCCGGCGCACGAGGACCGCGGCTGACGGCATCCGTGCGGTGGCTGCGGCCGGCGGGACATGCCAGGATCGCTTCTGGTTTAAGCCAGGGAGCAGCCCGCCATGAGCGACAGCACTGCCAAAGATCCCGCCTCGAACGCGACGCCCGACCGCAGCCCACCGTCCATGCCGTATTACCCGGTGCTCGCCGCGCAGCCGGCGCTGGTCACGGGCGCCAATTCCGGCATCGGCCGGGCGGTCGCCCTGGGCCTGGCCCGCGCCGGCGCGGACGTGGCGGTGAACTACGTGTCCCATCCGGAGGCCGCCGACGAGGTGGCGCACGAGATCGAGGCCATGGGCCGCCGCGCCGTCACGCTGCAAGCCGACGTGAGCAAGGAGGAGGAGGTCGAGCGGATGTTCGCCGCCGCCGTCGCGCAGTTCGGCACGGTGCACATCTCGGTCAGCAATGCCGGGCTGCAACGGGATTCCGCGTTCGACGAGATGACGCTCGAGCAGTGGAACGCCGTGATCGGCGTGAACCTGACCGGCCAGTTCCTGTGCTGCCGCGCCGCGGCGCGCGAGTTCAAGCGGCGCGGCGTCGTGCCGTCCGTGTCGTGCGCGGCCGGCAAGATGATCTGCATGAGTTCCGTGCACCAGCAGATCCCCTGGGCCGGGCACGCGAACTACGCCGCGTCCAAGGGAGGCATCATGATGCTGATGAAAAGCGTCGCGCAGGAGCTGGCGCCGCACTTCATCCGGGTCAACGCCATCGGGCCCGGCGCCATACGCACGCCGATCAACACCGCCGCCTGGAACACGCCGGCCGCCTATGCCGACTTGATGACGCTGGTGCCCTACAAGCGCATTGGCGAGCCGGACGACATCGCGCAGGCCGCGGTGTGGCTTGCGTCTGATGCGTCGGACTACGTGACCGGCGCCACGCTGTTCGTCGACGGCGGCATGACGCTCTACCCCGGTTTCGCCACCGGCGGCTGAACGCCGTGCAGGGCCGGGGCGGCGTCGGCTCCATCGCGCCGCACGCCCGGCGATCAGGCCCGTGGCGGGATGCCCGGAGCCGAACTGCGTCGTTTCTTCGCGAAACCTCGCTTCCACGTGACGTTATGCCGTTCTCGGCTTGTCCAACACCAGCATGCCTGATCCGCCCGCGCGGCAGCCTACCGCGTCCAGCGTTGTTCCCCGGTCGCGCAGACGGCCTCGCCCAGCCCGCGTGGCCCGTCCAGCGCTGCCTTCCCGACCCACCTTTCGCCCAGGAGCCAGGCGCCATGCCCAACGGCCATTATGACCTGATCGTCATCGGCAGCGGCCCCGGCGGCGCGTCGCTGGCGCAACGGCTGGCCCCCACCGGCAAGCGCATCCTGATGCTGGAGCGCGGCGGCTACCTTCCGCGATCCCGCGCCAATTGGGACTCCAAGCATGTGTTCGTGGACGCCGCCTACCAAGCCAAGGAAACCTGGTACGGCCGCGACGGCCAGGAGTTCCACCCGGGGCTGCACTACTTCGTCGGCGGCAACTCCAAGGTTTACGGCTCGGCGCTGCTGCGCCTGCGGGAGCAGGACTTCGGCGAGATGCGGCACAAGGACGGCATCTCCCCCGCCTGGCCCCTCGGCTACGACGTGTTCGAGCCGTATTACGGCCAGGCCGAGGAGCTGTACCACGTCCACGGCCAGCGCGGGGAGGACCCGAACGAGCCGTGGTCCAGCACCCCCTATGCTTACCCGCCCATCCAGCACGAGCCGCGCATCCAGGAACTGGAGAAGGTGCTGAGGGACCAGGGGCTGCACCCGTTCCACCTGCCGCTCGGCATCAAGCTGGACCAGAACCCGGACGGCAGCGCCACCACCTACAGCCCCTGCATCCGCTGCGACGCCTTCGACGGCTTCCCCTGCGCGATCAACGCCAAGGCGGACGCTCAGGTGATTAGCGTCGATCCCACCCGGGCAGCCTATCCGAACTTCACCCTGCTGACCGGCGCCCACGTGACCCGGCTCGAAACCGATCCCCGGGGCCGCAGCGTGCGCCGGGTGCACGTGGTCCGTGACAACCGGGCGGAGGAATACTCCGCCGACATCGTGGTGGCCGCCTGCGGCGCGCTCAGCTCCGCCCTGCTGCTGCTGCGCTCGGCGAGCGACGCGCATCCGAAGGGGCTGGCCAACGGCTCCGACCAGGTAGGGCGCAACTACGTCCGGCACACCATGTCCGTGGTGATGGCGCTGCTCAAGGAGCCGAACGACACCGTGTTCCAAAAGACGCTGGCGGTCAGCGACTACTACCTCGGCGCGCCGGACTGGGACTACCCGCTCGGCCTGATCCAGATGTGCGCAACCTCGCACGGCGAGCAGATCCGCGGGGAAGCGCCGGCGCAGCCCCTCATGCCGCTCGTGCCGGAATGGACGTTTGACAAGATGGCCCGGCATTCCATCGACTTCTGGCTGCAGACCGAGGACCTGCCGCGCCCGGAGAACCGCGTTTATTACGACGGCGACCGGGTGGTGCTGGATGTCCAGGACACGGACGGGGAAGCGTTGAAGCGCCTGCGCGCCAAGACGCAGGCCATGGTGGCGCCGATGGGCGCCTGGTCGCATTTGATCGAGCGGCGGCTTTACCTGGGCAAGGACATCCCGATCAACGGCACGTCGCACCAGGCCGGCACGCTGCGTTTCGGCACCGACCCCGCCACCTCCGTGCTCGACCTAGACTGCAAGGCGCATGAGCTGGACAACCTGTACGTGACGGACGCGAGCTTTTTCCCGTCCATCGGCGCGGTGAACCCGACGCTCACCATCATCGCCAACGCGCTCCGGGTGGGGGACCGTATCCGGGAAAGGCTGGTCGCCTGACCGTGCGAACTGCCATCCGCGCCGCGCTGGTTCTGCTGGCCGCCCTCGGCGTCCTGGCGCTGCGCCGACGTGGTGGCGGCACGGCCCGCATCGTGCGGATCAGCCGGGTGGTGGCGGATCTTGACCGGGCGGTGGCGTTCTACCGCGACGGCCTGGGATTCCGGCTCGCGTCGCGCGGCCCGGGCGACCCCGCGGCATCAGCGCTGCTCGGCCTGCCCGGCACCCCCGCGGAGGAGGCCGTGCTGCACCTCGGCGACGAGGAGGTCGCGCTGGTGCGCTTCGACCCGCCAGGCGCGCCCTACCCGGCCGACAGCCGCAGCGACGACGGCTGGTTCCAGCATCTGGCGGTCGTGGTGGACGACATGGCGGCGGCTTGGCGTCATCTCGCGGCGCAGTCGCCCCGCCCCATCTCGACTAATGGGCCGGAGCGCCTGCCGCTGCGCAACGGCGGCGTGGTGGCCGTCAAGTTCCGCGACCCCGACGGCCACCCCTTGGAGCTGATCCAGTTCCCGCCGGGCGGCGGACGCCCGGCGTGGCAGCACGCAGCCGGGGCGGGATCGGGGCCGTTCCTCGGCATCGACCACAGCGCCCTGGCGGTTGCCTCCACTGCGCGCAGCCTGCGCTTCTACCGGCGGCTCGGCTTCCGGGTGGCGTCGCGCTCCTGGAACAGCAGCCCGGCGCAATCACAGCTCGACGGCCTGCCCGGCGCGCGGGTCCGCGTCACCGGGCTGCGCTTCCCGTCCCCGGCGGGTCCCGGTCTGGAACTGCTGCGCTACACGCCGCCGGGCCGCCCCGCGCCGGCGGCGCCGGCCAACGCGCTGCTGACCGACTGGGTGACGCTGTCCGCCGGCCCCGCCGGGCTGCGCCGGGACCCCGTCGGGCTACGCCGCGACCCGGACGGGCATCGGGTGCTGCTGACGGGCGGGCGCTAGGGTGCCCTGGGCACGACATCGCCGGCCTGCGGGCCGCTGACCTGGGTGGACGACAGCGGGTGCTGCAGGAAGTTGGTGGCCGGCAGGGTGCGCGGGGCGAGCACGACCAAGCCGAGGCCGCCGACCAGGCCGAAGTTCTTCAGGAACTCCCAAAAATGCTCTAACCCTTCGCCCTCCTTGAACCGCCAAAAGTCCGGGTAGCGCCAAAACTGGTGATACAGCACGGCCGTTACCGCGCAGAACCCGGCGAGCAGGAACGCCGCCAACCGATCATACCAGCCCAACACGATGCACACGGGCGTCACGATCTCCACGATCATGCCCAGGACCAGCATGGCGGGCGCGACCGGCGCCAAGATGCCCTCCCCTGCCTGCTTCATGGCCGCGCGCCAGTTCACGATCTTGTCCAGGCCGCTGAACGGGAACAGCACCACGAGGCAGATCCGCAGCAGCAACGGGGCGTAGTCGTTCAGCAGCGTCATGGAATAAGGTTCCCCAAATGAGACAGGCCCGCCAAGCCCGATGGAACAGTGGGCGCGGCGGTAAGTTCAGACCGGAACGCCAAGCGCAGCAAGAACGGAGACCCCCTCATGCCTGACCAATCCGGGCCTGACCAATCCGGGCCTGACCAATCCGGGCCTGGCCCATCCGGCCCGAAGCCCTCCATCCCCTATTGGCACCTTTGGACCGACGGGGATGGGGTCAGCCACCAGCGGCAATGCGCGCTGACCGAGTTCGAGCTTAAGGGCGTCGGCGCCGCCGCGCCGCAATGGAACAACAAGCACGAACGGTCAGAGGCCACCGTCGTCATCACCGTGCAGCCCGTGGGCTGGATCGGCGAGTGGCACGAGAACCCGGCTCCGCAATGGATCGTCGTGCTGTCCGGCCGTTGGTGGATCGAAAGCATGGACGGCTTCCGCATCGAGCAGGGGCCGGGAGAGTTCTCGCTCGGCGAGGACCAGAACTGCACGGAACAGGACGGGAAGCGCGGCCACCGCTCCGGCACGGTCGGTGACCAGCCAGCGGTGCTGATGACGGTGCAACTGCACGTCGAGCCGCAACGCGCGCCCTGCCACGCGCGGTAGCGATGGACGGCTTCGACATCCACGACCCGCGCTTCCGCCGCCTCGTGCTGCCGAACGCGCCCTTGGTGAAGCTGGGCGAGGGATACGCCTGGCTGGAGGGCCCGGTCTGGTTCGCGGACCACAATTGCCTGCTGGTCAGCGACCTGCCCAACAACCGCATCCTGCGCTGGAGCGAGAGCGGCGGCGTGTCCGTGTTCCGCGAACCGTCGAATTTTGCCAACGGCCACGCGCGGGACCGGCAAGGGCGGCTGCTCGGCTGCTCCCACCGCGGCCGCTGCGTCTCCCGGACGGAGCTGGACGGCAGCATCACCGTGCTGGCCGACCGCTTCGAGGGCCGCCGCCTGAACTCCCCCAACGACATCATCTGCGCGTCCGACGGGGCGATCTGGTTCACCGACCCGCATTACGGCATCAACACGGACTACGAAGGCGGCAAGCAGGAACCGGAACTGCCGCCCACCCTTTACCGGCTCGACCCGCGCGACGGTAGCCTGCGGGTGATGGCAGACGACTTCGCCGGGCCGAATGGGCTGTGCTTCTCGCCCGACGAGCGGCTGCTGTATGTTTCGGAATCAGGTCCGCAGTTCGCGCCCGACCCGGCGCAGCACATCCGGGTGTTCGACGTGGCGGACGGCGGCACGCGCTTGTCGGGAGGCCGGGTGTTCCACACGGTCGCGCCGGGCTTCGCCGATGGCTTCCGCTGCGACGAGGACGGCAACATCTGGAGCAGCGCCGCCGATGGGGTGCACTGCATCGCGCCTGACGGCACCCTGCTGGGCCGCGTCGAGGTGCCGTCCACGGTGTCGAATGTTGCTTTCGGCGGGCGCAACCGGGCACGCCTGTTTATCTGCGCGTCCTACACGCTGTTCGCGATTTACACCAACACGCGCGGCGCCGTGCGGCCCTGACAGATGAACGATCTTTGGACCTCCCTCGCCCACGTGCGCGCAGACGTGGTGTTCGCGGCCGGCCTCGTGGTCGCGGCGCTCGTCACCCTGCACGTCCTGTTGCGCAAGCGGGAAGTGGCGTCCTCGGCCGGCTGGATTGGGTTCGCCTGGTTCGCCCCGGTCATCGGCGGCATCACCTATTTTCTGTTTGGCGTGAACCGCGTGCAGCGCCGCGCCCGGCGCTTGCGGCCATCCACCGACCGGCGCGGCGGCCGCTCCGCATGGCCCTCCCCAACCGAGGACGATCACCTGGCCCCGCTGGAGCGCGGGATCGGGCGCATCACCGGGCGGGCCGTGATGCCGGGCAACGCCGTGCAGATCTACCGCGATGGCGACGAGGGCTACCCGGCCATGCTGGCGGCCATCGAAGCGGCGAAGCGCAGCGTGGGCCTGTCATCCTACATCTTCCATGATGACGCATGGGGTGGCCGGTTCATCGACGCGCTGGCCGCGGCGCAGGGTCGGGGCGTCGCGGTGCGCGTGCTGATCGACGGCATCGGCGGCGGCTGGCTGCGGTCGCCGGCCTACCGCCGGCTGCGTCGCCGGGGCGTGCCGGCCGCGCGCTTCCTCCATTCGCCGCTGCCCTGGCGCATGCCGTTCCTCAACCTCCGCTCGCACAAGAAGATCCTAGTGCTGGACGGGTCGGTCGGCTTCACCGGCGGCCTGAACATCGCCGACGCGAACGTGGCGGCGACCCACCCGGCGGCGCCGGTGCAGGACACACATTTCCGCGTCGAAGGCCCGGTGGTCGGCCAACTGACCGAGGCGTTTGCGCAGGACTGGGCCTTTGCCGCGAACGAGGACTTGGACGGCGAGGCGTGGTTCCCGGACCTGGCGCCCCGCGGCGCCGCGCCGTCACGGGTGATCGACTCAGGGCCGGACGGGGACTTGGAGAAGATCGAGTTCGCCCTGCTGCAGGCCGTCGCCTGCGCGCGGGAAAGCATCGCGGTGATGACGCCCTACTTCCTGCCGGACGAGCGGCTGACCACGGCGCTCGCCCTGGCATCAATGCGCGGGGTCGCGGTGGATGTCGTGATCCCCGAAACCAGCGACCATTTCTTCGTGGACTGGGCCACCCGCGCCAACATCGGGCCGATGCTGAAGGACGGGGTGCGGATCTGGCAGTGCCCGCCGCCGTTCCGCCATTCCAAGGTCACGGTGGTCGATGGCGAATGGTGCCTGGTCGGCAGTTGCAACTGGGACATCCGCTCCTTCCGGCTCAACTTCGAGCTGTGCGTGGAGTTTTACGACCGTAGGCTTGCGGACGCGCTCACGGCGCTGATGCAGTCCTGCCGCGGCCCGGCGCTGACGGAGGCGGAGCTTGACGCCCGCACGGTGCCGGCGCGGCTGCGCGACGCCGGCGTGCGGCTCATGCTGCCCTACCTTTGAGCGCCGGGCACGGTCAGGCCTTCGACCCTTTCGGCTCGGCCCGCATGGCGCCGGCCAGGCGCGGCATCTCCCGCTTCTGCCGCGCTGGGCTAAACCAGCGCTGCACGCGGTCGAGGTACAGGTAGATGACCGGCGTGGTGTAAAGCGTCAGCACCTGGCTGAGCGCCAGCCCACCCACCATCGCGAACCCCAGCGGTTTCCGCAGCTCCGACCCGGCGCCGCTTTCCAGCATCAGCGGCAGGCCGGACAGCAGCGCCGCCATGGTGGTCATCAGGATCGGCCGGAAGCGCAGCAGGCACGCCTGGCGGATCGCGGCAAGAGGCTCCGCCCCCTCGTTCCGCTCGGCGTTGATCGCGAAATCGACCAGGATGATGCCGTTCTTCTTGACGATGCCGATCAGCAGGATGATGCCGACAATGGCGATCACCGTCAGGTCGTAGCGCGCGACCAGCAGCATCAGCAGCGCGCCCACCCCCGCGGACGGCAGGGTGGACAGGATCGTGAGCGGCAGGATGTAGCTTTCGTACAGGATGCCCAGGATGATGTACACGGCCACCAGCGCCGCCAGGATCAGCAAAGGCTGCGACCGCAGCGAGCTTTGGAACGCCTGCGCCGTGCCCTGGAACGCGCCCGTCACCGTGGGCGGCACGCCCAAGGACGCCGTCGCCTGCTGGATGGCGGTCACGGATTCACCCAAGGACGCGCCGGGCTTCAGGTTGTAGGAGATGGTGACGGACGGGAACTGGCTCTGGTGGTTCACCACCAGCGGCTGGATCGGCGCCGTGTCGATCCGCACGAATGTCGAAAGCGGCACCATCCCGCCCGACCCGGCGCGGACATAAAGCTGCCGCAGGGTGTCCAGCGTTTCCTGCTGGCCCGGCGTCACCTCCAGGATCACGTAATACGCCTTGAGCGGGGTGAAATACTGCGCTACCTGCCGCTGCCCGAACGCGTCGTAAAGCGTCGCGTCGATGGTGCCGGGCTGGATGCCATAGCGCGCGGCCTCGTCCTTGTCATAGGTGAGTGTCGCGGTAAGCCCGGCCGACGCCGCGTCCGAGGTCACGTCCGCCAGGCTCGGGATCGTGCGCAGCTTATCCAGCACCCGCGGCGCCCAGGTGTTCAGCTCGTCACCGTCGGGGTCGGACAGGGTGTACTGGTACTGGGTCCGCGACAGACGGCCGCCCACGCTCACGTCCTGCGCCGGCTGCATGAACAAGCGGATGCCCTCCACCCCCTGCATCTTCTGGCTGAGCCGGGCCACGACCTCCGATGCGTTCTCCTTGCGCTCGCCCCAGGGCTTCAGCGAGATATACAGCCGCCCGTTGTTCGCCGTCTGCCCGCCGGCCCCGGCGCCGACGGAGGAGGTGACGCCCGAAACCGCCGGGTCCTGGCCCACCAGCTCGTTCACCCGTTGCTGCAGGCGCTGCATGCCCTGGAAGGACACGTCCTGCGCCGCGTCGGTGATGCCGATGACGATGCCGGTATCCTGCACCGGGAAGAACCCCTTGGGAATGACGATGAACAGCCCGACCGTGCTGGCAACGGTCGCGATGAACACCATCAGGGTCACGAACTGGAAGCGCAGCGCCATGTCCAGCGTGCGCTCGTAGAAGCGCAGCATCGCGTCGAACATCGCCTCAACCGCCTTGTAGAGCCGCCCGTGTTCCCGCGTCTCGGCGGACAGGAAGCGGGACGCCATCATGGGGGTGAGCGTAAGGGACACCATCGCGGACACGGCGATGGTGATGGACACCGTCACCGCGAACTCGCGGAACAGCCGGCCGACGATGCCGCCCATCAGCAGCAGCGGGATGAACACCGCGATCAGGCTGATGCTGATGCTGACGATGGTGAAGCCGATCTCGCCCGCGCCCTTCAGCGCCGCGTCCATCGGCGACAGGCCCTCCTCGACGTAGCGGACGATGTTCTCCAGCATGACGATGGCGTCATCGACCACGAAGCCGACGGCGATGGTGAGGCCCATCAGGCTGAGGTTGTCGAGGCTGAACCCGCACAGGTACATGGCGCCCAGGGTGCCGACCAGCGCGATCGGGATCGTCACGCTCGGGATCACCGTCGCCCAGACGCTGCGCAGGAAAACGAAGATCACCCCCACCACCAGGGCGATGGACAGCCCCAGCGTGAACTCCACGTCATCCACGGAGGCACGGATGGTTTGCGTGCGGTCGGACACGATGTCCACGCGCATGTCGGCCGGCACGCTGCGCATGAGCCGCGGCAGCTTGGCCCGGATCGCATCCACCGTGTTGATCACGTTGGCGCCGGGCTGCTTGAACACCAGCAGCAAGACCACCGGCTTGTTGTCCTGCCAGGCCGTCAGCTCGCGGTTCTGCGGCCCGTCGATGGCGCGGCCCACGTCCCGCACCCGCACGGCGCCGCCGTCGCGGTAGGCGATGATGGCGTTGTTGTACTCTTCCGCATGGGTGCGCTGGTCATTGGCATAGATCGTGTAGGACTGGTTCGGCCCGTCCACCGAACCCTTCGGCTGGTTCGCGGTGGATTGGGTCAGCACGGTGCGCACGTCCTCCAGCGTGAGGCCGAGGCCGGCGAGGCGTGCCGGGTCCACCTGCACGCGCACCGCCGGCGTTTGCTGCCCGCCGACCAGCACCTGGGACACGCCCGTCACCTGGCTGAGCTGCTGCGCCAGGATGTTCTCGGCCGCCGCGTCCACCTCCGGCATCGGCAGCGTGTCGGAGCGGGCGGCGATGATCAGGATGGGCGCGTCGGCCGGGTTGGTCTTGCGGAAGGTCGGCGGATTCGGGATGTCCTTGGGCAACTGCCCGCCGGCGGCGTTGATCGCTTCCAGCACATCCACTGCGGCGGCGTCGATGCCGCGGCTGAGGTCGAACTGCAGCGTGATCTGCGAGTTGCCCAGGACGTTCACCGAGGTCATCTGCGCAAGGCCCGGGATTTGGCCGAACTGGGTTTCCAGCGGCGTCGCCACGGCGGTCGCCATGGTGGCCGGGCTGGCGCCGGGGTAGGACCCCGTGACCGTGATGGTCGGGAACTCGACGGCGGGCAGCGGCGAGACCGGCAGGAACGGGTAGGCGGCGGCGCCAGCCAGGAAGATGGCCGCGACCATCAGGGAGGTCGCGATTGGCCGCCGGATAAAGAAGCTGGAGATGTTCAACGCTGCGCGCTCCGGGGTTGCTCGTCTTGAGATTGCCCGCCTTGGGTTTGCGCATCCAGGGCCGGCGCGCCCGGCTGCCCGTTCGGGCTGACGCGGGTGCCGGAACCGACGCGGGTTTGGCCACTGACGATCACCTGCTCGCCCGCCTCAATCCCCTTGGCGATCACCGCGGCCTTGCCGTCGTCGTGGCCGAGCTGGATGTCGCGCCGGTCCGCCGTCTTGTCCGGCTTCACCACGAACACATACAGGCCCTGCTGTCCGTGCTGCACCGCCTCATGCGGGACCGTGACGCCGTGCACAGTCTCGACCAGCAGCCGGGTGCTGACGAACTGGCCCGGCGTGAGGCGGTCATCGGCGTTCGGGAACGTCGCCTTGAACTGGATCGTGCCGCTGGACGCGCTCACCGCGTTGTCCGCCGTCAGCAGCGTGCCGCGCGACAGCTCGTCCCGCCCGTCCGAGCTGTCGGCCAGCACGGGAAGCTCGCCCTGCGCGCTGGCCTGCCGCACCCGCGGCAGGTCGTCCTCCGGCAAGGTGAACACCACGGAGATCGGGCGCACCTGCACCACCAGCAGGATGCCGGCGCCGGCGCTGTTGGCCTGGATCAGGTTCCCGGGATCCACCCGGCGCAGCCCGACCCGCCCATCCATCGGGGCATGCAGCACGCAAAAGCCAAGGTTCAGTTGCGCATCCGCGATGGCCGCGTCGTCGGCCGCGATCACGCCTTGCAGCCGGGCCACCGACGATTGCTGGGTATCGACCTGCTGGCGGGATGCGAAGTCGCTGCGGGCCAAGCTTGAGTAGCGTTTAAAGTCGGTTTGGGCGTTCTCAAGCTGCGCCACGTCCTGCTGCCGCTGCGCCTGCGCCTTGTCGAGCGCGGCCTTGTAGGGGCGCGGATCGATCACGGCGAGGGTGTCGCCTTTCTTGACATCCTGCCCTTCCCGCACCGGCACGTCGATCAGGACGCCGCCGACCTGGGGATGCACCTCAACCGCGTTGAGCGCCTGCACGGTGCCGATCCCGCGCAGGTAAACCGGCAGGTCTGCGGTTTTGCTTTCGGCAACCGTCACCGGCACGGGCGGCGGCGGGGCGGCCTGGTCCTGCTTCCCGTGTCCCGCGAACACACGCCACCCGCCGTAACCGCCGCCGACCAACAGGACGGCGCCGAGCGCCAAGGCATACGAGGTTTTCATGAGTCTCCGCGGAACAAGCCAGAGCAGCCTTCCTCACTACGCACCGATCGGGCCAATGCCATCCACGTTCACGGCAACGTGAACATCAGGGATCCAGCCTTACACCTGGCTCGCGACGGCGGCGATGATGTCCCGCAGCCATCTCAGCGCCGGGTCGCTGCCGAGTCCGAGGTGCCACACCATTGAAAGCTGCGATTCCGGGCCCGGGTAGGGCGGCTCCATCCATTTCAGCCGGTAATGCTCCGCCCAGCCGGCGGCCATGCGCCATGGCACCAGGGCCGCCAGATCGGTTTCGCCCACGATGGCCAGCGCGGCATGGGTGCTCGGCACGGTCAGCCGCACCTGGCGCTGCCGCCCGATGCCGGCCAGCGCGTCGGCCAGCGCGCCGTCGCCGTCCTGCGCGACCCGGCGTGCCAGGCCATGCTCCACGACCATGCCGTCCATCGCCTCCGTGCGCTCATCCGCCAAGGCGCGCACGAGATGCGGCAGGCTCGCCAAGCGCTCCAGCGTCAACGGCGCCCCCGCCAGCGGGTGGTCCGCGCGCAGCACCCAAACCAGCCGGTCGCGCAGCAGCTCGCGCAGGCCCAAGCGTTCCGGCACCCGACAATACCCCGAGATGGCGAGATCCACCCGCCCGGTGTCGAGCGCCTCCGCAATGTCCGCGACGCCCGGCGTGATCCGGACATTGACCCCCGGCGCGTCGGCACGGATGCGTCGGACGACGCTCGGCAGCAGAACGGCGCAGGCGTAGGCATCCGCGGCGACGGTGTAATGATACTCCGCGGTGGCCGGGTCGAACACATCGGCCGCAAGGGCGGCTTGAAGCTGCAGCAGCCCGGCGCGCAAGCGTGGCCCGACGGCCCGCGCCTTGGCGGTCGGCGTCATGCCGTCCGGGCTTTTGATAAACAGCTCGTCGTCCAGGATGTCGCGCAGCCGGGCCAGCGCGTGGCTCACGGCCGACTGGGTGACGCATAACCGGCTCCCCGCCCGCGTGACGCTCCGCTCCTCGAACAAGGCGTCGAACACGCGGAGGAGATTCAAGTCCATGTTCGCGAAGTTTGTCATCGCCGGCTTCTTAACCGCTGATAGCGGAATGAAAGTCATTCATCCGCGTCATGACGAATGATCATTGGAAGTTCAGGGCGCCAGCGGCCACGCTCCCAGTGAAGGCCGGCAGGGGACCGAGGCCGGAAGCACATGACGCAGGAGGGTTTCGATGCGCAATCTCGTTGTCGTGGCGGCGTTGGCCGCTTTGGCCGGCTGCACCGCCACGGACCCTGGGGCCGCCCCGACCAAAGTCAGTTGGCAGTATGGCGCCGGAAACGGCGACGGGGTGAGCTACGCGGGACCGCCGCCGGTTTACAAGCGCGCATATGGCGTGGGGGCTGACGCGGTGGCTCCCGCGGCGCAGGAACCGAAGGTCAACTACGCTTACGGGGCAGAAAACCACTCGGGCAGCATGGTGCAGCAGGAAACCCCGAAGCCCGCCCAGCAGGTCGCGGCCCCGTCGCCTGCACAGCAGTCGGCGCCCCACCAGGATCAACACCCGGCCGCCCCGGGCACGGGTAGCTGATCCCGCGGGCATCCGCCCCCGGTCCCAAAGGGGTGGGGCCGGCCCGGATGCCGCACCCCGGCCAGCAAAGCGCCGGTCTTTACCGGCAATTCGTCCGGTAGATGTATTGCTGGACCTCAGGCGTGTCGATGTTCGCCGGGGTTGCAACGACGAACGGCGTGTGCACCTGGCGCTCGACGGGCTTTCCTTCCAGCGCCGCCACCATCATTTCCACCCCAAGCTGGCCGACGCGGTAGGGGTATTGCACGATGTCGGCGGCGACGATCCCCTTGCGGATCGCCTCGACGATCGGGTCGGAGGTGTCGAACCCAACGATCATGATCTTGCCTTCGCGCTGGGCCTCGCGCACGCCGGTCGCGGCGCCTTCGGTGTTGTTGGTGGTGATGGTGAAGATGCCCGAGAGGTCCGGATGCGCCGCAACGGTGGAGGTAACGATGGAGGCCGCCTTCGCCGTTTGATTGTTGCTGTACTGCACGCCGAGGAACGTGATGCCCGGGTGCTTGGCGAGTTCCTCTTGGAACCCCTGCAGGCGCTGCTGGGCGACATTGGCCGCGGGCGAGTTCATCAACGCCATCACTTTGCCCTTGTCGCCAATCAACTCGGCCAGCTTCTTGGCAGCCTGCCCGCCGCCGTCGAAGTTGTCGGACTGGATGTTGGACACCGCGACGCTCATGTCCTTCACGTCGCCGTCGATCGAAAGGATCTTGATCCCCCGCTCCTTGGCATCCAGCAGCGTCGCCGTGAGCGCAACAGGGTCGTCCGCGGTGAACAGGATGCCGTCGGGCTTCGACGCGATCACCGCGTTCAACACGCGCATCTGCAGGGCGGGGGTGTATTGCTGCGGCCCCTGCGCCTCGAACGAAACGCCGAGGCGCTTCGCCGCTTCCGCCCCGCCGCAGGCGACCGACATGTAGAACGGGTTGCCCGTCACGCCCTGGATGTAGGTGATCTTGTAAGGCTTGTCGGCCCATGCCGGGACGGGCAGCGCCGCCAAGGAGGCGAGAAGCGTGGCTGCGAGCAACAGGCGCATGGGCGGGCGGTCCTTCTTCGGGACAGGCGGCACAAAAGCGTCGGGCGCGGTCAAAGGCGCTCGCCCTTCTGCCGTTTGATCTGGTCGGCGTAAACGGCGGCGATGACGACGAAGCCGATCACGACCATCTGCCAGAACGGCTGGATGCCCATGATGATGAAGCCGTTTGCCAGCACGGCTGGGATGAACACGCCGACCACCGTGCCGATGATGGTGCCGCGCCCGCCCGTCAAGGCCGTGCCGCCGAGCACCACCGCGGTAATCGCTTCCAGCGGGTCGTTCGCATGGCCTTCCAGCGTCGTGGTGGAAAAGCGTCCCAAGGACAGCATTGCCGCGAACCCGGCCAGCAGCCCGCTCAGCGCATACAGCTTCAGCAGGTGCCCGGACACGTTGATGCCAGCCCGGCGCGACCCTTCCGGGTTTGACCCGACGAGATAGGTATGGCGGCCGAACCGGGTCATGTGCAGCACGACCCCGCCGATCACCGACACCACCGCGGTGATCACCACAAGCCACGGCACGCCCCCGACCGAGCCGTGACCCAGCGCGATCAGCGCGTTCGGCACGGTGCGGATGTCGCTGCCGTCGGTCACGAGGTAGGCCGCGCCGAGCGCCGCCCCCATGCTGCCAAGCGTCGAGATCAGCGCGGACACGCGCAGCCGGGTGATGCAGAACCCGTTGAACACGCCCCAGGCCGTGCCGCACGCCAACGCCACGACGAAGCCCAGGGCCACGGTCAGCAGGCTGTCGGTGCCGAACTGCAGCATCACCTGCGCCGCGACCACGCCCGAGAACACCAGCACGGAGCCGATCGACAGGTCGAACCCGCCGGCGATCATGATGTAGGTCGTGCCCACCGCCAGGATCAGCAGCACGGACGCGTCAAGGAAGATGTTGCGGACGTTGTAGCTGCTGGCAAAGGTGGCCGGGTGCAGGAAGGAAAAGAACGCGACCAGCAGCAGCAGGATGATGCCCATGTAGAAGGGCGACGACGCCGCCGCCGCCTTGAGCTTGCGGCCCAGGCCCTGCGGCGCCAGCAGCCCGGCCGCATCGGCCGTGCCGGCCGGCCCGGGGATTGCCGCGTCCCCGCTCATGCCGCAACTCCCGGTTCGGATTCCGGCACGGTGTCGAGCGCCCCAGTCATGGCTCCCACCAGGTCCGGCACGGTGATGCCCTGGTTGCGCATGGACGCGATCCGCCGCCCGAGCCGCAAAACCTCCACCGTGTCAGCCACCTGGATCACGTCGCGCATGTTGTGGCTGATCAGCACGACGGCCACGCCGGTGTCACGGATGCGGCGCACCAAGTCCAGCGTGCGCGCCGTCTGCACCACGCCCAGCGCGGCGGTCGGCTCGTCCATGAACACGACGCGCTTGGCCCACATCGCCGCCCGGCAGATCGCGACGCTTTGCCGCTGCCCGCCGGACAAGCTGGAGATCGGCGCGTCCATGTCCTTGAGCGCCACCTTCAGCCGCTGGAACGCCACCGCGCTTTCCCGCCGCATGGTGGGGTTGTCAAGAAAGCCGAGCCGGCCAAGCAGCCCCGGCCGCAGTGCTTCCCGGCCCATGAACATGTTGGCGGACGGGCTGAGGTCCGGGCACACCGACAAATCCTGATACACCGTCTCGATGCCGATGGCGTGGGCGTCGGAAGGCGAGGCGAAGGACACCGGCCCGCCGTCCACCAGCACTTGCCCGGAGGTCGCGCCGTATACGCCGGACAGGATCTTCACCAGCGTGCTCTTGCCCGCGCCGTTGTCGCCGATCAGCGCCGTGACCTCGCCGGCATGGGCGTCAAAATCCGCGCCGCGCAGCGCTTCAACATGGCCGAAGCGTTTGGTGATCCCGCGCGCTTGGAGGATCGCATCGCCTTTGGACCCAGCCGGCGCAATCGACATGCTCGTGCTCCTCCCCCCGCACTGTTGCAATGGCGGCCCGGCTCCGCAAGGGCCTCGTGGGGCGGTGGCACGGCCGTTACGCAGGCGGCAGCTTGAGCTGCACGCGCAGCGCCAGCTCGTCCCAGATCGTGTACTCCTCGACGATGCGCCTGCCCTTCATGTGGAACTGCGACATTCCCATGACGGTCAACGGCTTGCCCGCCGGCACGCCCAGCACGCCCCAGCCGGTATGGCGCCCTTCCAGAGTCCAGCGCACCGCGAGCTTGCGCCCGCCCTCATTCGATTGCTCGACGGAGCAAACATGATGCGGGGTCCAGGAAGCGTCCGGGATCATCGCCAGCAGGCTCAAAAGCTGGTGCGTCACCGCTGCCGGACCATGCAGGTCGAGCATCCGCGGCCCGTGCCATAGGACCTGCGGCGCGTAAGCCTCCCGCACCCGGCCGAACATGCGCCAGTTCCAGATCTCGTGCAGCAGTTGCAGCAGTTCGGCTTCCGGCTCGGTGCCGGCGATCGAGGCGTCGATGCGCTCAGGCGGCGGCTCCTGGCCCGGCAGCCGGGCGGAGTCGCCGAGCGGCGGCGCCGTGGCTCCCCGCGCCGCCTGCTCCGCCGCCATCTTCGTCGCCACCGCGTCGGGATCGACGCCCAGGGCCAGCAACCGGCTGATGGTGTCCTGGACCAGCCATTCCCGGTAAATGCGGTTCTGGAACACCATGCAGTCGGCGATGCCGCGGGAATAGAATATCTGGCCGACCGGCATGTTGAACCGCCCCGGCTGGGTGAACCGGCCGACGCTGGTGACCAAGTGCGAGGTGTAGAACCCGTCCACGTCGTTGCCACCCCAGATGACCTGGGTGCCGAGGCCCCGCCGCTCCGGGGACTCGGC
>CALMVT010000409.1 GCA_937873175.1 uncultured Acetobacteraceae bacterium
TTCGACGGCTGCGCGCTCCGCGCCACGGCGACCACCACCGTGCGGCCGGACGGCAACCCGGCGGCCCGACTCGTTTTGGTGGCGGAAGCGCCGGGCGCCGACGACGACCGGGCCGGCACCGCCTTCGCCGGGCCGTCCGGGCAGGCGCTCGACCGGGTGCTGCGGAGCATCGGCCTCGACCGGAGCGCCATGCTGCTCACCCACCTGGTCCCCTGGCGCCCGCCCGGCGGACGCGCGCCGACCGAGGCCGAGGTCCAAGCCTGCCTGCCCTTCCTGCTGCGCCTGCTCGGCCTGGTGCGGCCGGACCGGCTGGTGCTGCTGGGGTCCGCACCGAGCCGGGCATTGACCGGCAGCAGCGACAGCATTCGCCGGCTGCGCGGGCGCTGGCTCCAAGCGGCGCTGCCCGGGGCCGACGCCCCCATTCCCGCCTTGCCGATGCTGCCCTGGGACCAATGGCTGCGCAGTCCGGCGGGCAAGCGGGACTGCTGGGCCGACCTGCTTGCGCTCCGGCTGAGCCTGGACCCGGCACTTCAAGACAATTCCTGATCAAAGGAGCGGCGCCATGCCGATCGACGAAAGCCGCCCGTTCATCCCCGTGAGCATCGCCGTGCTCACGGTGTCCGACACGCGAACCGCGGCCGACGACCGCTCCGGCGACACGCTGGCGGCACGGATCGCCGGCGCCGGGCACCAGGTTGCCGCCCGCGCCATCGAGCGGGACGATGCGGACCGGATCGAGGCCCGGCTGCGCGGCTGGATCGCCGATCCCACCATCGACGCCGTGATCACCACCGGCGGCACTGGCATCACGGGCCGCGACGTGACGCCCGAAGCGTTCGACCGCGTGCTGGAAAAGCGGATCGAGGGCTTCGGCGAGTTGTTCCGCATGCTGAGCTACGCAAAGATCGGCACCTCCACCATGCAGTCCCGCGCCCTCGCCGGCGTGGCCGGGGGCACCTACCTGTTCGCCCTGCCCGGCAGCACCGGGGCGGTGAAGGACGCCTGGGACGATATCCTGATGTGGCAGCTCGACAGCCGGCACCGGCCCTGCAACCTCGTCGAACTCATGCCGCGGCTGCAGGAGCACCTCCACGCGGCGGAGTAGCGTTTCTGTTCTTATTGCGTTCTTGACACCTTAGATCTGGTCCAGGCACTCTACGCATAGAACGTAGAGGGAACGCAGGCATGTCGGGTAGCGCTGTCCCGCGGGCAGAGCTGCTGCGCGGCGCTTTGGACCCGGAGGCGCTCGCGGCATTGGACCGGGCCGGTGCGCCGGACGCTGAGCCTGCCGGGCCGGCGCTGTCCATGGCCCGTCACGGCCGGGGTGCCACGATCAATCCGGCGGTGCGCTACGACCGGCATCAGACGGAGCCGTTCGAGGACGGCTGGACGCCGCTCGACACCCTCCCAGGATTGCCGCCGCTGCCGACCACGCTGACGCGGGACGCCAGCAAGTCGGCGATCAGTTGGAACAACAGCCCGGACCTCGGGTTTGACCGGGCGGTCAATCCGTATCGCGGGTGCGAGCACGGCTGCGTGTATTGCTACGCCCGTCCCAGCCACGCCCACCTCGGCTTTTCGCCCGGCCTGGAGTTTGAAACGCAGATCGTGTTCAAGCCCGACGTGGCGGCCTTGCTGGAGCAGGAGCTGCGCAGGCCCGGCTACGTCGCGCGGCCCATGGTCTTGGGATCGAACACCGATCCGTATCAGCCGGTTGACCGCGCCCTGCGGCTGACCCGCGCCGTGCTGGACGTGCTGGATCGGTTCAACCATCCCCTGAGCATCGTCACCAAGTCTGCCGGCGTGCTGCGGGACCTCGACATCCTGCAGCGCATGGGAAGGCGCGGGCTGGTGCGGGTTTGGCTGTCCGTCACCACGCTGGACGCCGGGTTGGCGCGGCGCATGGAGCCGCGGGCCGCCGCCCCCGCAAGACGGTTGCAGACCATTGCCGCGCTGACCGAGGCCGGTGTTCCCGCTGGCGTCCTGGCCGCGCCGATGATCCCCGGGCTGAACGACATGGAACTGGAACGGATACTGGCCGCAGCCCGGCAGCGCGGCGCGGCCCATGCGGGCACCGTGCTGCTGCGCCTGCCGTCGGAGCTGCGGGACGTGTTCACGGCCTGGCTGCAGGAGCACGTGCCGGACCGGGCGCGGCGCGTCCTGGCGCTGATCCGGGAAACGCGGGCCGGGTCGCTGAACGACAGCCGTTTCCACCACCGCTTCGATGGCGGCGGACCCTACGCCGACCTGCTGGCCCAGCGCTTCGCCCGCGCACGGCGGCAGCTCGGCTTTCTCGACCGGGACGCGCTGGACTGCTCGCAATTCAGGTGCCCGCCGACGCCGGGGGATCAGCTCTCGCTGTTGTAGGGCGGTTTCTGCTATCCCGGCGGCATGGGTCCCGACTTCACGCGCGAAGCGCGGCATGGCGGCCGTGTGGCGGGGGTGGATGAGGCCGGGCGCGGCCCCCTGGCCGGGCCGGTGGTCGCCGCCGCGGTCGTGTTTCCCGCCGGCGTGCCGGATTGGCTGCGCCCGTTGCTCGACGACTCCAAGAAGCTGACCGCGCCGGCCCGGCAGGCGGCGTTCGACGCCCTGCACAGCGGCGGCCCCGTCGAGATCGGCGTCGGCGCGGCGTCGGTGGCGGAGATCGCCCGGCTCAACATCCTGCGCGCGTCCCTGCTCGCCATGCGCCGCGCGGTGCTCCGGCTGCCGCGCCTGCCGGACCTCGCCTTGGTGGATGGCAACCAGGCGCCGGACCTGCCCTGCCCGGTCGAATGCTGCGTCGGCGGCGACGGATTGTCATTGTCCATCGCCGCGGCGTCCGTGGTGGCGAAGGTGGTGCGCGACCGGGCGATGGCGCGGCTGGCGGCGCGCTACCCGGCCTATGGCTGGCTGGCCAACGCAGGATACGGCACGGCGGCGCACCGGGCGGCGCTGCGCCGGGTCGGGCCGTGCCGGCATCACCGGGCAGCGTTCGGACTGGTCAGGACCCTGCGGCAACACGGGGACGCGCCGGGCGCGGATTGACGCGGCTTCCGGCGCCTCGGCACGATGCGGCCCGAACAGCCGGTTGGAGCCAGTGGACATCGCCCGTGAACTGCCGTTGAACCAGGTGCTGCTGGGCGACTGCATACCCCTGATGGGCATGCTGCCCGCGGCCTCGGTCAACTGCGTTTTCGCGGACCCGCCCTACAACCTGCAGCTTCGCGGCGAGTTGCGCCGGCCCGACGACAGCCTGGTGGACGCGGTGGATGAGGAGTGGGACCGGTTCGGCGACTTCGCGGCCTATGACGCCTTTACCCGGGACTGGCTGGGCGAGTGCCGGCGGCTGCTGTGCAAGGACGGCACGATCTGGGTGATCGGCTCCTACCACAACATCTTCCGCATCGGCGCCATTTTGCAGGACCTGGGCTTCTGGATTCTCAATGACGTGGTGTGGCGCAAGGCCAACCCGATGCCCAACTTCCGCGGGCGCCGCTTCACCAACGCGCATGAAACGCTGATCTGGGCGGCCCGCGGCCGGGACAGCCGCTACCGCTTCAACTACCAGGCCATGAAGGCGCTGAATGACGACCTGCAGATGCGCAGCGACTGGTTCCTGCCGCTGTGCACCGGGGCGGAACGGATGCGCAACCAGCACGGCCTGAAGCTCCACCCCACCCAGAAGCCCGAGGCCCTGCTGCATCGCGTGCTGCTCGCCAGCACGGCGCCCGGCGACATCGTGCTCGACCCGTTCCTCGGCACCGGCACGACGGCTGCGATGGCCAAGCGGCTGCACCGCCATTTCATCGGCATTGAGCGCCACCCCGCCTACGCCGAGGCGGCCATCGGCCGGGTGTGGCGGGAGAAGCCCGCGCCAGTCGAGGGCATGGCGGCCAGCCCGACCAAGCGGGAGGCAATCCGGGTGCCGTTCGGCAGCCTGGTGGAGCGCGGCTTCATCGCCCCGGGGACCGCGCTGTTCGACAAGCAGCGCCGGGTCAGTGCCACCGTGACCGCGGATGGCACGCTGGTGGCCGGCGCGGTGCGGGGGTCGATCCACCAGGTCGGCGCCGCGCTGCAGAACGCGCCGAGCTGCAACGGCTGGACGTTCTGGCACTTCGAGCGCGAGGGCGTCCTGCTGCCGCTCGACACGCTGCGGGTGGACTCCGCGGTTTAGCGGGGGGAGCTTAGAACGCCTGACACCCATCGCCGGCGGCGTGTCGCATTCAGCTTATAGCACGCGACCCCAGCAAGCGCCTGACAGCTTACCGGCCCGCCCCCGACAGCACCGGCGCAGGCGCCCCCACCTGCGCCGTTTCCGACGCGGCGTGGGCTGCAGCCAGGCAGGCGTTCACCGCATCCCGCAGTATGGTCACGTAATGGTCCGCTCCCACCATGGCGCGCAGCCGCTCGTCGCCCAGCAGCGCAGCGTCCGCGTGCCATAGGCCCACCAGAATCGGCGCGCCCGGCAGCCGCTGGCGCAGCCGCCGCATCATGTAGCGGAGCGGCGACGGGCTGCCGCTCGCCTCGATGTAGGACACGCACACCATCGCCACCCCGTCCACGTCCAGCGACGCGATGCGCCCGCGCGATACCCCCTCCTGGCTGACTACCCGGGCCTGCAGGCCGTGCTTGCCCAGCAACTGCACCAGCATGGTGCAGGCGGCCTCGTCCAGCGCGCCGCGCCCGGCCACGCACAGCACCGGCGCGGTTCCGGCCCATTCGGGCGGCAGGTTTCGCACCGTGTCGGCCGGCGCCGGCAGCACCGGCGGGACCGTCGCCGCCTGCGCAACCGGCGAGTTGGCGGCGTCGGACTTGGATTTCGCCACGTCGGCGTCGTCCTGGTCGGCCAGATCGACCACCACCCCGTCGATCGCGTCCTGGATGTTGCGCAGTTGGTCCTCGGTCAGGACGCCGCGCAGCGCGTCGTTGGCCGCAAGCTGCAAGCCCTTCAGCGCGACCTCGTCGTAATAGGACGACAAGGACCGGTCGCGCAGCAGCGCCTCCGCCTGGTCGAGCGCCTCGTCCGCGTCGCCGGCGAGGATGCGCTGATAGAAGCTTTCGGCGGGCGTTAAGGCCGGCTGGTCGCTCAGCAGCACGTCGATGAACTCCAACCGGTCGATGTGACGGCCCAGCACGACCAAGCAGAGCGTGAGCGGCGTGGACAGGATCAGCCCGACCGGCCCCCACAGCCAGCCCCAGAAGATGGCCGAGATGACCACCGACACCGGCGACAGCCCCGTGCTGTGGCCATACACCAGCGGCTCGACGATCTGGCCCGCCACCGGCTCGACCACCAGGAACAGCGCCGCCGTGGCCAGCGCCATGGTCCAGCCCGGGTCCACCGCCGCGGCCATGGTGATCGGCAGGACCGCCGCCGCGATGGCGCCGACATAGGGCACGAAGCGCATAAGCGCGGCGATGATGCCCCACAGCACCGGACTTGGCACGCCGATCAGGAGCAGGCCCAGCGCGATCACCACCCCGAACGCGGCGTTGAGCGCAAGCTGGGTCAGGAAGTACTTGCTCAGCCGGGCGGCGGCGTCGTCCATCGCGGCGGTGGTGCGGTGCAGGTCGCCGGACCCGAACAGCCGGATCATCCGGTCGCGCAGGTCCTCCAACTGCATCAGCATGAACACGCTCACCAGCAGGACGATCCCCATGGTGCCCAGCGGCGACAGGATCGGCGACAGCACGCGGGTCGCGATCTCAAGCGGCGTCGGGTCGGGCTGGTGCACCTCCACCGGCACGGGCTTCGGCGTATCGGAAGGCGGGGTGGCCGGGGCTGGCGCGGGCGGGGCGGCAGGGGGCGTCATCTGCCGGCCCAGCGTGTTGGTCATCGCCGTGACTTGGCCAATGGTGTAGGACCGCACGGCCTCAACCTTGCGCTCCACCGTGGCGGCGTAGCGGGGCACGTTGCCCGCGAGACTCGCCACCTGCGCGCCGATCACCCCGCCCAGCAGCAGCAGCACGCCCAGCGCCACCAGCACGGCCACCACCACGGACGGCACCCGCGGCAGGCCGACCCGGCGCAGCAGCGCCGCCAGCGGCGCCAGCACAAAAGACAGCAGGATCGCCAGCGTGATCGGGACCAAGACCTCCCGCGCCAGGTAAAGCGCGGCGACGACCACCACCGCGACCGCAAGCGTCGTGAGAGCCTGCAAGCCCGGCAGCTCCGCCGGGGGGACCTTGGTCTTGAGGCGGGTAACGGTCGGAATGATGTCGGCCATGCAGCAAGATCCTCGTTGGGCATCACACGCGCACGTTGCAACGTTCGGCGGCGGCAATCGCTGCATTGCACCACGCAGCTTTTCCCGCGCCGGGGCAGACCGTCGCGGCCCAGACCTTCGCGGCCATATGTTGAGCTTGCGGCGGCGGCGACCACATGCAGCGGCCATGACCCGGTCCGCCAACAGCTTTGATGTCATCATCCTTGGCGCGGGGGCGGCGGGAATGATGTGCGCGATGACCGCAGGCGGGCGCGGGCGCCGGGTGCTGCTGCTGGACCACGCGGATCAGGCCGGCGCCAAGATCCTGATCTCGGGCGGCGGGCGCTGCAACTTCACCAACGAGCACGCGGCGCCCGACCGCTTCCTGTCGGGCAACCCGCGGTTCTGCGCCTCCGCGCTGCGGCGCTACACGGCGCAAGACTTCACCGCCCTGGTGCGCAGGCACGGCATCCCGTTCCATGAGAAGACGCTCGGCCAGTTGTTCTGCGACGGCTCGGCCCGCGCCATCGTCGCCATGCTGCTGGCCGAGTGCGCGGCGGCCGGGGTCGATCTGCGGCTGCGCTACCGCGTCACCGGGCTGTCCCATTCGGGCGCTTTCCGGGTCGAGACCGATGGGGGCGAGTTCACCGCGCCGGCGCTGGTGCTGGCGACCGGCGGGCTGTCGATCCCCAAGATGGGCGCCACCGGCTTCGCCCACCATGCCGCCCAGCGTTTTGGCCTGCCATTGACGACGATCCGCCCCGGCCTGGTGCCGCTCACCTTTGCCGGCACCGAGCTTGCGCTCATGCAGCCCCTGAGCGGCGTGGCGCTGCCGGTAACGGCCGCCGCAGGACGCGGCGTGTTCGGGGAAGCGATGCTGTTCACCCACCGCGGCCTGTCCGGCCCGGCGATCCTGCAAGCCTCGTCTTTGTGGGAACCCGGCACGCCGCTGCGGATCGACATGCTGCCGGGCACGGACGCCTGCGCCGCCTTGCTGGACCGCAAGCGCGCCCGGCCGCGGACGGAGGCCCGAACCGTGCTGGCCGGGCTGCTGCCCCAGCGGCTGGCGCAGGCGCTGGCGGCGGCGCACCTGCCGGCGGTGTCCCTGGCCAACCTGCCGGACCGCGTGCTCCGCGGCCTGGGGGCCTTGCTGAACGATTGGCGGCTGGTGCCCACGGGGTCGGAAGGCTACGCCAAGGCGGAAGTCACCCTAGGCGGCGTCGATACCCGCGCCTTGTCGTCAAAAACCATGGAGGCCACCGCCGTGCCGGGCCTGTTCGTGATCGGGGAAGCCGCCGATGTCACGGGCTGGCTGGGCGGCTACAACTTCCAGTGGGCATGGTCGAGCGGCTGGTGCGCCGGGCAGGCGGTCTAGTGGTCGAAATCTGCCACCTGTCGCCGTCTGCCACGTGGGCGTTACGTCCGCCCGAGCAAGCAATCCTGATGCATCGTCCCTAGCTGGCATCATCCGGTGGCGGCACGCTCCAGCGTGGCGGTATCCAGCTTGACCATGCTCTGCATAGCGGCAAAGACCCGGCCCGAGACGGCCGGGTCTGAAGCGGCGAAGAGACGCGGCAGAACTTCGGGCACGATTTGCCAAGGAACGCCCCACCTGTCGCGCAACCAACCGCACATGATTTCCGACCCACCATCTGCGGTGAGCGCCGTCCACAGCCGATCGACCTCCGCTTGGTCGGCGCACTCGACTGAGATGGAGGCGGCAGTCCCGTAACTGGCTGGCGCACCGCCGTTCAACGCTTGGAAGCTCTGACCGCCAAGAGTGAAGGCTACCAAGATCACATCGCCTGCTTCCCCGCCGGGCCATGGACCTGGCGAGCGCTGGATGTAATCTAAGGCTGGAGCCGGGCACGGGAGAGACATAAAAGCGAACGGCCAACTCCACGTCTTTCCCAAACCAGAGGCAGATGCTGACTTTCGACATCGCTGTCTTTCCTCTCCGTTTGAGCCCACCGTCGAATTTGGCAGCAGGTATCAGATTTCAGCCAATGGATGCCCTTCGCTAAATGGCTCCTTGGCGATGCAGCTCCTCGATTTCCGCCTCGCCGTAGCCCAGGCCGCGCAGCACCTCCGCCGTATGCGCCCCGGCGTCGGGCGTGGGGCTGCGCACCGCTTTGGACACGCCGGACAGGGTGAGCGGCGAGGCGACCACGTCGAACCGGCCCAGGCGCGGATGCTCCACCGGGGTCGCCATGCCGAGATGCCGCACCTGCGGGTCGGCAAAGGTTTGGTCGATGCTGTAGATCGGCCCGGCCGGGATGCCGCTTGCCTCGAACAGCTCGATCCAATGCGCGGCAGGCCGGGTGCGCGTGACCTCGCCAATGGCGGCGTTGACGGCGGCGCGGTCGGCGCTGCGCCCGGCCTGGGTGCGCCACGCCTCACGCTCTGCCCATTCCGGGTGGCCGATGGCCTCGCACAGCCGCGTCCACAGGCGGCCGGAGCTGGCGGCGACGTTGATGTGGCCGTCCGCGGTCGGGAACACGCCGGTCGGGATGCCAGTCGGGTGGTCGTTGCCGGCCTGGCCCGCGACCTCCCCCTTCATCAGCCAGCGCGCGGCCTGGAAGTCGAGCATGAAGGTCTGCGCTTCCAGAAGCGAGGTCGTGACCCAGCGGCCCACGCCGGTCCGCTCCCGCTCGAACAGCGCGACCATGATGCCGAGCGCCAGCAGGTTGCCCGCCGAAAGATCGGCCACCGGGATGCCCGCCCGCACCGGACCCTGGCCCGGCAGGCCCGTGATGCTCATGAAGCCGCTCATGCCCTGCGCAATCTGGTCCACGCCGGCCCGCGCCCCGTATGGCCCGTCCTGCCCGAAGCCGCTGATGCTGCCGTATACCAGCCGCGGGTTCACCGCGTGCACGTCGTCCCAGGCGATGCCGAGCCGGCCCTTCACCGCGGCGCGCATATTCTCCACCAGCACGTCCGCGCCTTCCACCAGGCGCATGAACGCGGCGCGTCCGCCGGGCGACTTCAGGTTCAACTGCATCAGGCGCTTGTTGCGGTGCAGGTTCTGGAAGTCCGGCCCGTCGCGGTCGCCGGCGATGTCCTCCGCGCCCTCCTCCGGCGGCTCGACCCGGATCACGTCGGCGCCCCAGTCGGCTAGATGCCGCACGCAGGTCGGCCCGGCGCGCGCCAGGGTCAGGTCGAGGACCACCAGGCGGGACAGCGGCAGCGGCGCGGCGTCGGGCATCCCGGGAGCTTTCCACGGGCCGCGCGTTGGCGCAACGCGGAACCGCGGTTAAGGACGCGCCAGCAACAGACGGATCGCCGCCGCCGGCACCGCCACCCCGCCCGCGTCGTCCGCGTTGCCGGCGACCTGCACGCCCGCCACCTGCCAGGCTTCGCCCGGCGCCTGCATCAGCACCGGGCCGCCGCTTGTGCCCCGAGTACCCGCGCAGTCGTGCACCAGCATGGGTCCGGCCGGCCCGGGCCGGTAGCCCAGGGCGGTGCAGGACATGTCGGCCTGCAGCCGCTCGGCGCGGTCCTGGCTGAACCCACCGGCCATCAGCCGGGTGCCCCGGGGGGCCGGCCCGTCCGCCAGCGCCAGGACGTCGCCCGGGCCGCCCATGGGCTTTGCGAAGGTGATCACGGCCACGTCCGTGCCCTGCCCCGGCGGGGAGGACGGCGCAAAGCCGTCGC
>CALMVT010000410.1 GCA_937873175.1 uncultured Acetobacteraceae bacterium
GCGGGGGGCCGTCGGACGGGCGGAGCAGCACGGGCAGGCCGAAGCGGTCGGCGGCGTCGAGCAGGGCGGCGCGGTGGCGCTCGTCCCCGTCCGTGTCGGCGAGCAGCGCCAAGGGCGGGCCGCCGCCGCGGAGGGCGATGGAAATGTCGGCCAGCACGCGGGGGCGGTCGCGGTGCACGAGCCAGGGGATCTCGCCCAGGCCGAACAGGGCGGCGTCCACGCCGGCCGGGTCGAAGCGGGCCAGCAGGTCATACGGGCGGTCGCGGGTGCCCTGCTCGTCATGGTGCGGGATGTCGCCCATGCGGTCGAGGTAGGCGAGGCCGGCCAGCAGGCCCGGCGCCGCGGGGCCGAGGGCGGCGACGCGGGGATCGTCGAGCAGGGCCGGGTTGCCGGACACCTTGGCGAGCACCTGGGCGAGGCAGGCGGCGAGGGCGGCGGGACGCTCGCGGTTGTCGGTGCCGGTGGTGATGGCCTGCGCCTCGTACAGCCCGGCGGCGTGCGCCGCGCCCGGGGCGGGCAGCAGGGGGGCGAGCAGCAGCGGGATCAGCCAGGCGGCGGCGCGTCGCATGGCGGTGGTGTACGGGGGTGTACCGCCGGGCGCAAGGGGCACGCGCCAGATGGACGGTGGTTGTTTCGTCTTGCGCGCGTCGCCGAACTGCCGCCGCCGGGAACTTCGCCGCCGCCACGCCGCTTCATCGCCGAAACGCGCAGACAGCGACAAGCCGCAGGGCGGTTTTCGCGAGTTTGCGGCTGGGTTTCGGGCGGAGGACAGGAATGAGCAGGCTTCAATTGACCCGGCGCGCGGCGCTGCTCGCGGCGGGCGCTGCGGCCATGGCGGGGGGCGCGGCATCGCCGAAACGCGCGGCGTCTGCGGCCGGGGCGGCTCCGGCGCGGCTTGGCGGCGCACGGACCCTGCCGGGGCTGGAACGGGTCGCCGGGTTCGACGCGCAGGTGACGGGGGTGGCCGTCGCGGAGAACGGGCGGACCTTCGTGAACTTCCCGCGCTGGGAAAAGGACGTGGCGGTGTCGGTGGCGGAGGTGCTGCCGGGCGGGCGGCTCACGCCTTACCCGGACGCGCAGTGGAACGAGTGGCGCAACCTCCGCCCGTCCTCCACGGTGGATCATTGGGTGTGCGTGCAAAGCGTGACGGTTGATCCCCAGGGCTTCCTTTGGGTGGTCGATCCGGCGGCGCCGGGCAACGAGTTCATCAAGCCCGGCGGGCCGAAGCTGGTGAAGATCGACCTCGCCACGGACAAGGTGACCCAGGTGATCCCGTTCGACACCCAGGCGGCCCCACAGGGCAGCTACATGAACGACGTGCGGGTCAGCCCGGACGGGCGCACCGCGTATCTCACCGACAGCGGGCAGAAGGGGGCGCTGGTGGTGGTGGACGTGGCGGCGGGCACCGCGCGCCGGGTCTTGGACGGCGACCCGCGCTGTCAGCCGGAGCCGGGCGTGGTGCCGACGGCGGACGGGCACGAGCTGCGCCGCCCGGACAACCGCATCCCGGCGTTCGGCGCGGACGGGATCGCGCTGGATGCCGGGGGCAAGTGGCTGTACTGGCAGGCGCTGGTGGGGCGCACGCTGTATCGGGTGCCGACCGCGGCGCTGGGGGACCCGGCGGCGGACGTGGGGGCGCAGGTGGAGCGGGTGGCGACCACCTTTGTCGCGGACGGGCTGTGGATGGACCGCCGGGGCAACCTGTTCATCACGGACCCGGCGGCCAACGCGGTGCGGATGCGCACGCCGGACGGCGGAATGCGCGTGGTGGCGCAGGACCCGCGGCTGCGCTGGCCGGACAGCCTGGCGGAAGGGGCGGACGGCTCGATCTTCGTCACCGCGTCGCACATCCAGGACATGGCGCAGTTCCACGAGAAGGGCAGCACGCAGCGGGGGCAATGGGGGCTGTTCCGGATTCCGGCGCCGGGGCGCGGGGGGTAGGGGCGGCGTCGCACGGGGTGACACGCGGGCGGGCGGGCTATGATGCTGGGCCGGGCCGGCATGGGGCGGCCTGCTGGCAGGGTGGTGATGGATGGGCGTTGATCCGGTTCTGGCGGCGTTGGCTCGGCTGGAAGCCAAGATGGATGGGCGCTTCGGGAAGATCGATGCGCGGTTTGGGAAGATCGACGACCGGTTCGAGCAGCTTGAGAGTGGGCTGACGCGGGTCCGGGTGGACCTGATGGACCGCGTGGACCGGTTGGACGACCGGATGACGGCGCTGCACTCGGAGATGTTGACCAGCTTCGAGAAGGTCGGGGACCGGTTCACCGAAATGCGGGACGGCAGAATCGTGAACTTCGCCCGCGCCGACCGCGCCATCGACATCAGCAACCGGAACGAGCAGGAACTGCGCGACATGTGGCGCGCGATCCACCGCATGCAGACCCGCCTCGACGATCTCGGCAAAAGGAAGTAGCGGATGCCAATCCCCGGCGCCGGGCCAAACGGAGACACACCCATGCACCAAGAAATCCTGACCTACGGGGCCGATGGCCTGTCCATGCGGAGCCAGTTGTTCTTCGAGCCTGGCGCAGAGAAGCGCCCCGGCGTGCTGGTGTTCCCGGAAGCCTTCGGCCTCGGCGAGCACGCGATCGGGCGGGCGCGGCGGCTGGCGGGGATGGGCTACGTGGCGCTGGCCTGCGACCTCCATGGGGACGGGCGGGTGATCGACGATCTGGAGCCGGCAGTCGCGGCGTTGAAGCCGCTGTTCGCGGACCCCGGCCGGACGCGGGCGCGGGCGCGCGGGGGCTTGGAGGCGCTCGTGGCGCGTCCCGAGGTGGATGCGGGCCGGGTGGCGGCGATCGGCTTCTGCTTCGGCGGCACCATGGCGCTGGAACTGGCGCGAGGGGGGGCGGAGGTCGCCGCGGTTGTGGGGTTCCACAGCGGGCTGGGCAGCGAAGCGCCGAAGTCGGACGCGCGCAACATCAAGGGGCGCGTGCTGGTGTGCATCGGCGCGGACGACCCGATGATCCCCGCCGAGCAGCGCGCCGGGTTCGAGAAGGAGATGCGCGACGGGGGGGTGGATTGGCAGGTGCACCTGTATGGCAAGACGGTGCACAGCTTCACCAACCAGGAAGCCGCGAAGCGCAACATGCCGGACGCGATCCGCTACAGCCCGGAAGCGGATTCGCGGTCGTGGGCGGCGATGCAGGGGTTGTTCGGGGAGGTGTTCGGGGGGTAGGGGTTGGAGGGCAGCCGGCAGTCTTTGCGTCAGCGAGGGCGTTCCCGAACGGGGCCGGCTGCCGTGTCGCCCCCGAAGCGGCGAGGATCTTTCCGCGGAACCCTCCTGGACTTTGCAGAACCCCCTTGACCGGTTGAAACTTCCCATGGTCCGCCTCGGCTGGCGAATGGGGAGCTCACCAGCAAATAGACGGCACGACCGGGACAGCGATACCATGCATTCGGTTGAGGAGGCCGATTTTTCGGACATCTCGCGCCGCATCGGCCGGTTGGAGGAACGAAGCGGGCGTCGCCTGGAAACTCCCGAAATAAGTGCGGTCCGGAAGGCGACCGGTCATCAAAGGCGGCGCGGCGTCAGCGCCGCGGCCGCCGTTCCTCTTGCCCCCGGCCCGCGCGCCGGGCAGTTTGGCGCATCCCAACGCGAGGCTTCCCCATGCGCTTGCCCGTTCCGCCGTTAAGCCTCCTCGCCGCCGGCCTGCTGCTCGCCGGCTGCGGCGGGCCGATGCCGCCGCAGGGGCGCACCCCGTACGCGCCGAGCGCCGGCATGGAGGCCGTGCTGGCGGAATACCAGGAAATGCACGCGAAGCCGCTCGCCGGGATGACGGCCACCGAAGCGCGGGAAGTGCCGACGCTGGCGGACGCGCAGCGCGCCCTGTCCAACATCCATGGCCTGCCGGCGGTGGAGCCGGACGTTCCGGAAGTGCGGGTCGTCACCGCGAGCGGGGCGGCCACCGCGCTGCCGGGCAGGCTGTATCGCCCCAAGGAGTCGCGCAACCTGCCGGTGATCGTGTTCTTTCCCGGCGAAACCTGGGTCACGGGGACGCTGGACAGCGGGGACCTTTCGGCGCGGGAGCTGGCGGCGCGGACCGGGTGGATCGTGGTGTCGATCCTGCCGCGCCGTGCGCCGGAAGGGCTGTTCCCCGCGGCGCACGATGACGGGCTGGCCGCCTACCAATGGGCGCGGGCGCAGATCCGGAGCTGGGGCGGCGACCCGACGCGGGTGGCGCTGGCCGGCGAAGGGGCGGGGGCGAACCTCGCGCTGTCCACCGCCATGGCGGCGCGGGACCGCGGCGTGCCGGTGCCGGACCACCTGCTGCTGGTCACGCCGCTGGCCACGTCCTCCTTGGGCGGCGTCAGCATGGCGGAGAACGGGCAAAGCCGGCCCCTGACCCGGCGCACCGTGCGCTGGGAACAGCGGGCGTATGCGCCGGACCGGGCGGAGCGGGCGGACCCGCGGCTTGACCTGCTCAGGCGCGAGGATTGGGCCGGGCTGCCGGCGGCGACGGTGGTGCTGGCGGAGATCGACCCGCTGCGCGCGGAAGGCCAGGCGCTGGCGGACCGGCTGATCGCGGCCGGCGCCTTGCAGCCGGGGCAGCCCGGCGAGGGCCGGGCCGGGCCGGTGCAAACGGAAGCGCAACTGTTCCAGGGCACGTCCAGCGGGTTCTTCGGCCTGGGCGGCACCGTGCCGGAAGCGGCGGCGGCGGAGGATTACGCGGTGGGGCGGCTCAAGGCGGCGTTTTACCGACCGGAATTGACGCCGCCGCCCGCCCCGGCGCGGCACCGGGCGCGGGGCCGGGCGGCGCGGCATTCGTCGTAGAAACGGTTCCGGCCGAGAACCATATCGATCATGGGACTCTTCTCGGTATGAAATCGGACTTGGCATGACTGAGACGCCCGGCTAAGGAAAGTAGGGCATTGTTGCTGGATGGACGGGCAGCAGCGCGTCACGCCGCGTCTTGGGGAAGCGTTCATGTCGGTGTTCAATTGGTTCGGCGGCGGCGGCCCCTACACCGCCGCGCGCTTCTGGAGTCCTCGCGGCGTGCCCGGCGCGGGCGACACGGGGGTAGTGGCCCGGGGCGAGGTCGTGGTGCTGGGGCGGTCGTTCGGGGCGACGGTGGTGCTCGGCGGCACGGACGCGGGGGCGCGGCCGGCGCTGGACCTGAGCAACGGGGCGGTGGCCGGGTTGACCATGCCGAACGACCTGCCGGGGCAGCCTTACACGACGTTGAACTCGCCGGCCGAGTACGGAACGCTGAACGTGAGCGGGCACAGCGGCATCGGGCACATCGCCATCGGCGCTTATGCGGGGATCGACCGGGCGCCTCCTCCGTATGGGCATGGCCCGCTCTTCGCGCACGACAACCTGCAGGTGAACCTGACCGGGCGGGCGACGCTGGACACCAGCTTCGACGTGGGGGAAGGCTCGGTGCTGACGGTCACGGGGGGCGCCAGGTCGGGCCTGAACGCGGGGGCCTCCGCCATCCATGGCGGCAAGGCGGTGATCAACGCGCCGCTCACCGGGGGCGCGATCAGCATGACGCGCGGGGTGGTGTCGCATGAGGGCTTCGCCGACGCGGGGACGCTGGAGCTGGGCGGGCGCGTCGGCGCGGGGGTCAGCATCAACCTTGATGTGGGCAATCTGCTGGTCGACAAGCCGCTGCAGTTCGCCGGCACGCTCAACATCCAGGCCCAGGAAGGAAACGGCGACATCCATATGGACCCCGGCACCGGCACGCAGGACGTGATGCTGCGCGGCCTCACCGCGTCGTCCTACGCCTTTGACGACGCGACGCACCGCCTGACGTTGTTCGCCGGGGCGGCGGTGCTGGACACCATCCAGTTCAGCAACGCCACCACGTCGAACTCGTTCCACATGGGGCCTTACGCGCACGTGGACGTGGTTCAAACCACGGAGGGCGTGCAGTTGCGGGGGATCATGGACAGTTCCCCCGTGGGATCGACGGAAATCCCGCTGCATGTGGCGTAATCCACCGGACTCGTCGCGGCGACCGCCAGAGCGCCGGTGCGGGCGGCCCCGGGCCAGGGCCTGCCCGCGCTGCCGGGCGCGGTGCGACGCTTGCTCGTTTGGCCGGTGAACGCCGATGTGCCATCGATGGAGATGCCGGTCGTGGGGCAAGCATGGCGCCTCGGCCCAATGGTCCGGGCGATTCGGGAGCTGTGCATGGCGGCCATTCTGAGCGTGTTCCACGAGCATGGGACGGGGTGGCCCGGGCTGCTTCGCGGTCAGGCCCGGCGCACGCTCCAGAACGCGGGGATGCCGTTGGGCACGTCCGCGAGATCCGCGCGGTAAGCGGTGGGGAAGTAGAGCAGGCTGATCGGGTAATACGGCACGTCCTCGAAGGCTTGCGCCTGGATCTGCGCCGCCAACTGCTTCTGCGCCACGGGATCGGAGGTGTCGAACCAAGCGTTGCGCAGTTCCTCGATTTTCGGGCTCGTGGGCCAGCCGAACCAGGCCTGCCCATTGTTGCCGCGCAACGGAAGGTTCGTGGCCGGCGTGGAGAAATCGAGGCCAGCAAACCCGGTGCACAGGGCGTTCCAGCCTCCCTGGGCGGGAGGGTTCTTGCTGGCGCGGCGCTGCACCACGGTGCCCCAATCGACCGCCTGGTAATCAACGTTCATCCCGACCCGCTTCATGGTGTCGGCCGCCACGTCGCAGACCGCCTTTATCCACGGGAGGTCCTGGGGCACCATCAGCGCAACTGATTCCCCCTTGTAGCCCGCGGCCTGCAGGTCTTGCTTGACCTTGGCGTAGTCGCGCTTGCCGGTCAGCGCCGCCATGCCGGCGTCGCTGGCCAGCGGCGAGCTTGGCGCGAAATAACCGCACGGCACGTGCCACAGCGAAGGATCGGTGCCCATGGCGGCGGTCACGAACTCGCTCTGGTCGATGGCGCCCAGCAGGGCGCGCCGCACTGCCGGGTTGTCGAACGGCGGGAACAGGTGGTTGGGCCGGAGAAAGCCGCAGATCCCGGTCGGGTCGGTGAGCGCCACCTTGATCTGGCGGCTGCGCCGGAGCAGCGGCAGCAGGTCAGCGGTCGGCTGCTCCCACCAGTCCACCTCGCCCGATTGCAGCGCCGCGGCGGCGGTGGCGGCATCGGGGATGACGTGCCATTCCACCCGGTCGAAGTGCGCGACCTTCGGCCCTGCGGTCCAGTCCGACTGGCCATCCTCACGCGGCTTGGAGCCTCGGAAGCGCTCGTAGACGAAGCGCGATCCCTGCACGCGTTCGTCCGTCTTGAAGCGGAAAAGGCCGCTGCCGACGATCTCCGTCACCTGCTTGAACGGATCGGTGCTGGCCAGGCGCTCCGGCATGATCGCGCACATGTTGCTGGCCACCTTGCCGAGCGCGTCCGGCAGCAGCGGGAACGGGCGCTTCAGGCGGAACACGATCGTCCGGTCGTCAGGCGCCGAAAGCTCGTCGGTGCGCTGCATCAGCGCCTGGCCGAGCGCGTCGCGTGTGCCCCAGCGCCGGATGCTGGCTACGCAGTCGCGCGCCAGCACGCGCTGCCCGTCGTGGAACATCAGCCCGTCGCGAAGCGTGAGCGTCCAAGTCTTGCCGGCGTCCTCCACCTGGTGTCCCGCCAGCATCTGTGGCGTCGTTTTGAAGCCCTTCTCCGGCCCGGTCTGGCCGAAGAGCGTGTCGAACACCAGGTATCCGTGATTGCGGGTGACGTAGGCGGTGGTCCAGACCGGGTCGAGCACGGCCAAGTCCGATTGCGGGATGAACTTGAGCACCCGGCTCGGCTGCGCCCGTCCGATTGCCGGCATCGCGAGTGCTGCAGCCGAAGCCGCCACGAACGCCCGTCGCTGCATCGCATCTTCCCCCGCCGCGCAGGCTTGGACGCCTGCTTGTATTGGGGCAGTTTATACTCCGCTTGCGTAAAACCCGGAAAAAGAGATTGGCAGCCGCGCCTGGCATCAGGCCGTGCGCCCCGTCACCCGGCCCCGCGGCTGAGCAGGTCCTTCACCCGCGCGGCGAGCGCTTCCATGGCGAAGGGCTTGACCAGGACGTGCATGCCCGGTTCCAGGTGGCCGTGGCTGAGCACGGCGGTTTCGGCGTAGCCGGTGATGAACAGCACGCGGAGGCCGGGGCGCAGGCTGCGGGCGGCGTCGGCGACCTGGCGGCCGTTCATGCCGCCGGGCAGGCCCACATCCGTCACCAGCAGGTCGATGCGCGCCTCGGACCGCACCGCCCGCAGCCCGGCGGCGCCGTCCTCCGCTTCCAGGGTGCGGTAGCCCAGTTCCTGCAGCACCTCGGTGGCCAGCATGCGCACGGTGGCCTCGTCGTCCACCACCAGCACGGTTTCGCCCTGCCGCGCCCGCGGCGCCTGCGATAGGTCCGGGGCCGGCTCCGCGTTTTCCACCCGGCCGGCGTGGCGCGGCAGGAACAGGCGCACCGCCGTGCCCTGGCTCGGCGCCGAGTGGATGCGCACCGCGCCGCCCGATTGCCGCACGAAGCCGTAGATCATGGACAAGCCGAGGCCGGTGCCCTGGCCGATGGGCTTGGTGGTGAAGAACGGGTCGAACGCCTTGGCCGCGACCGCCGGGGTCATGCCGGCGCCGGTGTCGGCGACAGCCAGCGACACGTAAGAACCCGGCGGCACGCCATAGGCGCGGGCCGCGCGTTCGTCCAAGCAGCGGTTGGCGGTCTCGATGCGCAGTTGCCCGCCATCCGGCATGGCGTCGCGGGCGTTGATGCACAGGTTGAGCAGGGCGTTTTCCAACTGGCTCGGGTCCACCAGCGTGGCCCACAGGTCGGCCGGGCCGGACACCGTGACGGCGATGGCGGGGCCCACGGTGCGGCGCACCAGCTCCTCCATGCCGGACACCAGGCGGTTCACGTCGGTCGCCCGCGGTTCCAGGGTCTGACGCCGGGAAAAGGCCAGCAGGCGGTGGGTGAGGGCGGCGGCGCGGGCAGCGGCGCCCTGGGCGGCGGCGATGAAGCGGTCGAGGCCGCCGAGCCGCCCCTGCTCCACCCGGGTCTTCAGCAGTTCCAGGCTGCCCATGATGCCGGTCAAGAGGTTGTTGAAATCGTGGGCGATGCCGCCGGTGAGCTGGCCCACCGCTTCCATCTTCTGCGCTTGGCGCAGCGCCGCCTCGCTTTGCATCAGCTCGGCCGTGCGCTCGGCGACCAGGCTTTCCAGGGTGGCGGCGAGGGCTTTGAGCTCCGCCTCCGCGCGGCGGCGCTCCACGGCCATGCGGGTGCGGGACGCGACTTCGCGCACGAAGTCCAGTTCTTCCGGCTGCCAGTCCCGGGGGGTGTCGTGGTGGAGGTAGAACAGGGCGACCAGGCCGCCGCCCTCCGTCACTGGCTGGTCGATGAAGGAATGGACGCTGACCGTCTTGAGGAAGTCCGCGGCGACGATCCGGGGGTCCCGGTCCACGTCGGCTATCACCACGGTGTCCCCGCGCTTGAGGTCCTCGATGTGGGAGCCGAAGTTGCGGAAGCGCAGCGTGCCCGCGAGGGGTTGGACGCCCGGCGCGGTCCAGTTGCGCTCGATCGTGATGGTCTCGGCCCGCGCGTCGATGGCGCCGTAGCCGGCCCGGCTCACCTCCAGCGTTTGGCCGAGGATTTCGGCGACGGCGAAGGCGAGTTCCGCCGGGTCGTCGAGGGCGCGGAAGCGGTCGTCGAGATCGACCAAGGCCCGGGTGCGTGCGTCCGCCTGGCGCCGCCCGGTGATGTCGAGCGAGGTTCCGGCCATCAGCAGCGGCGTGCCTTCGGGGCCGCGGACCACTTGGGCGCGCAGCTCCACCCAGGCGACGCGCCCGCCGGGCGCGGTTAACCGCCCGCCGGGCCGGAGGACGCGGAGTTCGACCGCGAAGTCGTCGCCGGTTTCGATGCTGCGGGCGCCCGCGGCGTCCACGCGGGCGCGGTCGGCGGGGTGGATGGCGGCGAGCAGCTCCGCATGGGAGAACGGGGCGGCGGGATCGTGGCCGAAATGCTCGCGCACGATGCGGGAGGTGGTCAGCGCATCGGTGCGCAGGTCGCGTTCCCAGATGCCGAGGCGCCCGGCTTCCGTCGCGAAGCGCATCCGCGCTTCGCTGGCCTGCTGCGCGCGCAGGCGGTCGCCCAGCTCGGCCATCAGGGCGGCGTTGCGGGATTCCAGGCCGGCCAGGCGTTCGCGTTCCAGCGTCACGTCCATCTGGCTGGCGAAGAAAAAGGCGAGCTGGCCCGCCGCGTCCCGCACGGGGGCGACCAGGAGGCGGTTCCAGAACAGCTCGCCATCCTTGCGGCGGTTGCGGATGTCGATCTCGATGGGTTGGGCGGCGGCCACGGCGTCGCGGATGCGGCGGACCGTTTCGAGGTCGGTATCCGGCCCTTGCAGGAAGCGGCAGTTGCGGCCGAGGATTTCTTCCCGCGGGTAGCCGGACAAGCGGCAAAAGGCGTCGTTGGCGAACACCACGGGGTTGTCGGGCCGGCGCGGGTCGGAGATGACCACCGGCATGCGCATGCCGCGCACGGCGGCCACGAAGGGGTCGGTGCCGGGGTCGGTGCCGAGCAGCACGGCGTCGATGCGCGCCGCCTCCGCCCACGCGGACTCCGGGCGCAAGGGGGCGGGGTGGTTGTTCACGGCCCGGCCCTGCGGCGGG
>CALMVT010000411.1 GCA_937873175.1 uncultured Acetobacteraceae bacterium
CGCCTGCTCCCCAAGGATCTGCCGCCCTGGCGCACCACCTACCGCTGGTTCGCCCGCCTGCGGGACAGCGGCGTCTGGCAAGACGTGAACTTCGCCCTGTTGATGGCCGACCGCGAGCGGGCACGCCGGAGCGCCAGCCCGAGTGCGGCGGTGATGGACAGCCAAAGCGTTCGCACGACCGAGGCGGGCGGCCTGCGCGGCTACGACGCGGGCAAGAAGGTGCGGGGCCGCAAGCGTCATGCCCTTGTGGACACGGATGGGCGGCTGTTAGTGATGCAGGCAGGACCTGCCTCCGTGCAGGACTGGGACAGGGCAGTGGCGTTGCTGCAAGCGTCGCGCAAGCTTTACCCCTTCATCGCGCGGGCCTTTGCCGATGGCGGCTACGCGGGCGAGCGCGTGGCAACCGCCACCGTCATCGCCGTTGCCATCGTCCGCAAGCAGGCAGGCCAGGTCGGCTTTGCCGTCCAACCCCGGCGCTGGGTGGTGGAGCGCACCTTTGCCTGGCTCGGCCGCAACCGCCGCCTCACACGCGACTTCGAGGTAACAATCGCGTCTGCGACAGTCTTCCTCTACACCGCCTCAGCCATGTTGCTCACGCGGCTGCTCGGACGTTCCACTTGAGTTCTGAGACGGACAGTGAGACCATGGCGCCCATCGGCGATGCTGCCTCCAGCCGGTTGCCCGCAACGGCGGCCTGACCGGCAACAACCCTGCCCGCTCAGGGTTGCTAAGGCGCGGCGCTCTTACACCACGCCCAGGGACATGATCGAAGTCAGTCCCGAAGCGATGTTAATGCTGACGTTCAACGAAAGGTGTGCAGAGTTCGGACGCCGCCAGGCCGCGGATCTTTTTGCACGCGAACCTCCTCCACCTGCGACCGAACTTCGTACACGCTCTCACGGGCCTTTCAGGCTGCAATTAGCTTCTGCCGTCGCGGAGGTGGTGATTGCCGGAGAACAATGCCGTGTTCAGTAAGTGTAAAATTGGCAGCAGGATAGACAGATCGGGCGAGTTCCAGATTTTCGGCGAACGGCCTTTTGAAGAAGCGCATAATTCCTATTCCGTGCCCAAACTGCCGATGAAGGGCGCCCCAGGAAATCGGAGTTTCACGTTCAAGCACGGGGAGGCGATAACTTAGCCATAGATAAACATCGAGGGCCACTGGGCTGTTCCGAATTCTTTGCACGGCAGAGCGGTCAATAGCGACCGGATGCCGCCGCAGTCCCTCAAAGAACGCCGTGCTGAGGCGAACCCGCCTGATGAAGGTTTTACCTTCTGTTTCATATTCGAAGGCCTCTACGAGGCGCTCGTTGATTTGTAAGCCTCTCAAATCCGAGCCGATCCGGAAGCTCACATGGCACCGCGCTAACTTCTCGATTTGGGCCAGTGCCGAGTCTGCCACTTTGCCACCATCTGGCAGGCCCAAACGCTTCAAAGCATCGTAAGCCGTCTCGCCAAGCTCAATGTCGCGGCTGCCCTGCTCAAGGGCTTCGGATTGTAGTGCAATCAAGGCCATTCGTGCGTAGGAGCCGAATGGAACTCCCGAGTACTCTGCTTCCCCATCGTCACGGCTGACTGTGCCGGACTGGACTGTGATGTCGGCGTAATCAGTGCTGATGCGCCAGATCTTGTCTTTTTCGCCCTTTGGACGGCGGTAGGGTAACCCCAACATGCACCATCCGGAGTAGACATGCCCTGCCGCCGTGACTACCGATCCCAGGGCCCCGGTTTCTTCTGCAACGTCGGCCGCAGTCGCGATGATGCGGCCTCCACGTGACCCCGTCAGAACATCAACAGGCGCCCGCCTCCCGGTTTCCGCTTGGGTTCGAGATGCAAATGCCGCAGCTCCCCACCTGCCTTTGGCTTTGAGGATATCGTGCACTGTCGCTTCGGGACCAACTGGTGTCATGTCCAACAAACTATCGGTGAACAGGTCCTTTTGGCGCTTCATGCCATCCTCCATGACCAACAATGGCTCATTTGCGATCGGTTCCGGGAGTCCGAACTTTGTTCACTGCCTTTTCGCTGGAAGTCTCCGAACTCTGTGCACGCAAACCCAATTGAGGTACTTCTTTTTATGATAGGATAGTATTGGTGAACAGATATCGGTGGAAAACGCCTACAAAGCGTTGTTGCATAAGGCAAATGGCCTGATCAGTGTGTGAAAGAAGTTCGGACAGCTTGTGCACAAAGTTCGGAACTCATGCACGACGGAGCCATTGGAGCGTGTACAAGGTTCGGTCAGGACACCGGTATCAACTCCGGGGTAGTGGGTGCGCACCGAGCCCGGATTTGCTGATGCGACTCCGCCAGCGTGTAGAGAGTTCGGCCTAACTAACGTTTTAGCCTTTCCTGCCGCCTACCCTGAAGCTGTTGTTTCACTTTTTATCGCTGCACTTTGCCTTGGAGTGCTGGGGCGGATGAGGCCGCCGTCCGCCAGAGCCTGGTATGTTCCGCCGTGTCGGCGCCACCATGGCCCATGTCCGAGCCGGCCTGGCGATGGGGGGACGTGTTGCGCTTGGTCGAGGCTTACGTCTTCGCAAGCTCCGACCCAGTTACCGCGCGCACCCTGGCGCCTCTGCTATCCCGGCCCAGAACGTCCACCTCGTGCTGGACGCCTCGCAGGCCCGCTGTGCCTGGCGCGGCATCGTGCTGGCCGAGGCGGACGGAGCTTTAGCGTTCCGCACGGCGCCCGAGCTTGCGGACCGACTCCGGCGGGCGAGGAGGGTGCCGTTGCGACGCCTGCCGCAGGTCGCGGTGGAGGTGCTGGCCCTCGTCGCCCTACACCAGCCGGTCACCCGGCCGGAGATCGAGGCGGTGCGCGGCGTGTCGCTGGGGCAGGGCAGCATCGATGCGCTGCTGTAGGCCGGGCTAATATGGCCGGCGGGGCGCCGGGTCGCCCGGCGCTGTGTGCGACCACGCCGCGGTTTCTGGCCCAGTTTAGCCTGCGTAGCCTGCGTGACCTGCCGGACCCCGGCCTGCCGTTGCTGAGCGGGACTAGCAGGGCAGGGGAGGAGACCGCCCCGGTCGTGGACGGCGACGCTTTTGGCGGCTTCGACGGCTCTGATGCGGCCTAACCATTCTCGGACTCGCCGGAGCAGGCTTGCTAACGCCGACTGGCTGGTCCGGTCCGGAGCACGGTCAGCGCCACACGTCGGGTGCCACCTTCGCCGAGGCAGTTCCGGCCAATCCAAGCTGCTCCGCCCGGCCCAGCAAGTGCTTGACGGATGACGGGTGCCAGCGCGTGCCGCCGCGCGGCGTGCGTTCGCGCATGGTTTCGATCTGGGTTGCGATCTGCTGGAACGTGCGGTCGGGCGCCGCCGCCTTGATGCCGGCCACCAGCCGGACCAGCCGGTCGTCGCCGCCTTGCCGGCGAGCACGGCCCAGCAACCCCGCTTCCACGATGCCTTCGCGGGCCAGCCGCTGCACGGTTCGGCGGAGCCGCTCAACCGTCCAGGCGCAAC
>CALMVT010000412.1 GCA_937873175.1 uncultured Acetobacteraceae bacterium
CACCCATCCTATATAGGAACGCCGCCACCCCAATCATCAAAAGCTGCCAAGACCCGACACTTGGGCATGGGTGAATCTAGGTACTGCGCGTTGTATTTGGAATAAGCAGGCTATTGCAGCATCTTGTGACTGTCTGGACCCGCGCGCAGGTCTCACAACGGCTGAGCTGCTCGATGAAGACCGGCCTGGGCACGGAAGACCATGGCCCCCCACACCTTTGGGCGATGCGGCTGCTGGCGTTGTCGCTCGCCGCCCTGGCCGTGCGCACCCGTAGCAGGGTGGCAGTGTTGGCCAAGGCCTGGATGTTGCGGTTCTAGCGAGCGGTTGGGGCTGGTCGGCTAGGGCGGTGCCACCGTCGGGGTCGCTGGTGCCATGTCGGGATCATCCTGGGCGTGTCGCGAGGTTTGGCAGGGATCTGCGCGCAAGCCGGCCGTGTCTGCGGGAAGCGCGATGGCCTCGGTCGGGCAGCAACCTGGTAGAGCCATGCCATTGCCGCCCGCCGAAGCCGACCTGGATGCTGGCGAGGACGCGGAGCCGGGGCAAATCCCGGCTCACGCCGAAACCGGCGCCGGCGCCTGAGGTGATCGCGTGGGCGGGCTGGTAGTGCAGCCCGGTTTCTGCGATGTTGGCTGTGCGTTCCCGCCATTCCTGGCTTTCGCGGACGCAGTCCGGCACCATGATGACGTTCGAGGGACCACGAACTGGTTGCAGTCCGCGATCACGCGGCGGCAATCGCACTGTTTCTTCTTGTCGGTTGAGAGAGCGCAGCCCGGTCCACGTTCAGGTCCAGCCAGCGGCCCACTGCCGGGAAGATCGTCTCGGTGGCGATGCCGGTCGGCCCGAACTCAACGCTTGCCGCCCGGACCCGGCGGGCGCGTTGTAGTCCAGCGTGACTGCGAGGGCGGGCAGCCAGTCCCCTTCGCGATTGAAGTTGTGAAGCAGGGCGCTTGGAACAGCGCAAGCCCGCGCGGAGCAAAACGACCGACACTGCACCGCTCCATGCACCCTAGCCGAGCACGGCCAGCAACAGCAGCCCGCACTCACAGCGAAAAGAACGAGGCCAATGCCTTCCATGCGCTGCGCCCCGGGGCGGTCCGCAATCCGCTCGGCCGGCCTTCCCGCCGCGCGGCCGCCGCTGGATCAAGGAGGACGGCGTCACCGAAGCTCACGCGGCTCGCCGTCCTCGTCCAGGGCGACATAGGTAAACACGCCCTCGGTGACCTTCTCGGCATCGCGGCCGGTGCGGTCGCGTGCCCAGGTTTCGATCTTGACGGCAACCGAGGTCCCGCCCTGGTGCTCCAGCGAGCAGTAGCAGCTCACTTCGTCCCCGACATCGACCGGCCGCAGAAAGCGCATCGCCTCAATGCTGACCGTGGCCACCCGCCCTTTCGCCTGGTGCGCGGCGAAGGTTCCGCCCGCGAGATCCATCTGCGACAACGTCCAGCCGCCGAAGATGGCGCCGCTTGCGTTCGCGTCGCGCGGCATGGCAATCGTGCGCAGGTGCGGCCCGTCGGGCACGTTGGGAACTTGGTCCGTCATTGGTCTGCTCCGTGTTGATCATGCAGGGACAGCGGCTGCAGCACGAAGCAATCCGCCGATGTCGTGACAAGGTGAAACGGCTGATACCGAGCTGCTCAGCTTCGGCCATTCAGAATCGCGAGGGCCAGCACCGCAAGCACGGCTGCGAACACCCCGACGATGATCTACAGTGTGGGCCAACCGGGCTTGGGCACCCTTGCCGATTGCTCGGCAGGCGGCTTGGGCGCATGGCGCTTCTCCAATGCGTGGGCCATCGTCATCTGCTCCAGCATGTTGGGCGAGCCGGCCGCCTCGTCGTCCGTGCCCAACGTAGGCAGGCCGAGATCGAACCCTCCCACGACCTTGTCGCCGGTCTGGACTGCGTCGATGTCGGCCTTGAGTTGCTGCGTGGTGGGGGGACATGGACACCTTTCGCCATTGCACGCGCAGTGCCTTGTTTGCGGGACCCCAGGTATGGCGGTCCGCAGCGCCAGCCGCCACCGCTAAACACCAAGCGTTGATACCCCGCAAAGGCACGGTGCGGCTTCGGCAGCCGGGCACACCGCTTCACGTGTGCATCGCGGTGCCAGGCCTATGAATGTGCTGAACAGCCGTCTTGGCCAGCACGCTGCTCAGCCCGCGGCAGGGCGCCCCGGTTCTGCGCTTCCATCCGGCAGTCCTGCATACTGGCCTGTACCAACCGCGCCGGTGCAGGCTGCCCTGCGGCGTCAAACGCTGTTCAGCCCCAATCACGGCACACCAGCTGCGACGTAACCAACAAACATCATTCCTTCGTCCCCACCGCCCCTCGGCAGAGCGCCGCGCGCAAACGCTGTCCAGGTGGCCGCGCAGCGGCACCGGCGCAAGCCGGCGCGCAACGTCCTGGACGGCGCGAGCACGGCGCTATGCTCGACGGGTCGGAGAGATGCACGCCATCTCAAGGCACCCTGGGCGCCCCGACTCTTGGTTAGCGCTTGACGCCGGGCAGGACGCCCCATCAACGCCGGTCAGCGCTGCTTCAGCACCCGTCCGTAGAACCCCGTGCAGACCAGAGCGAAGGCGGCAAGGCCGAGCCACCCCGCGGTTCCCTCGAAGCGC
>CALMVT010000413.1:0-2880 GCA_937873175.1 uncultured Acetobacteraceae bacterium
GCGAGGGGAAGCCCAGCAAAATCTTGAGAGGGGTAGCTCTAAAGCCCCAGGTAGATCCGCTGCACTTCCGGATCCCGCGCCAGCTGTGAAGCCGGGCCGTCCAGGACACTACGTCCGGTTTGCAGCACGAACGCGTGCTGCGAGATCTCGAGCGCCAGTTCGACCGACTGCTCGGCCAGCAACATGGTCATTCCCTCCCCATGCAGCCGGACCAGCGTCTCGTATAGCCCCTCCACCACCGCCGGAGCCAAGCCCAGGCTCGGCTCGTCCAGCAGCAGCATCCGCGGCTCCGACATCAGGGCACGGCCCAGTGCCAGCATTTGCCGTTCCCCGCCCGACAGCGTTCCCGCACGTTGCTGCCGCCGTTCCGCTAGGCGTGGAAAGTAGGTGAACACGCGGTCAAGCGCTCCTTGCAGCCGGGACTTGTCGTGCAGCGTGGTCGCGCCCAGGCGCAGGTTCTGCTCGACGGTCTGTCCCACGAACAAGCGCCAACCCTCGGGCGACAGCGCCAGCCCGCGCTTCACCACGGCATAGGCGGGCTGGCCCGTGATGTTCGCCCCTTGCCATGTGACCCGCCCGGCCGCCACGGGCACCAGCCCGGCAATCGCGTTCAGCGTCGTCGTCTTACCGGCGCCGTTCGAGCCGATCAGCGCCACCACGCTGCCCTGCCGCACTTGCAACGACACGTCCGCGATGCCCACCAGGTCGCCGTAGCGCACGGCGAGGTTCCGCACGTCGAGCGCCAGCTCTGTCACCGGGGAGCGGCCCGCCGCGACATGCTGCGGCCCAGGTAGGCGGACACGACCGCCGGGTCGGCGACTACGGCGCGCGGCGTTCCGTCCGCGATCACCCGCCCTTGATGAAACACCACGGCGCGGTGCGCCAGCGTCAGGATCACCTCCATGATATGCTCGACGATCACCAGCGTGATGCCGCGCGCGTGGACGCGGCGCACCAGCTCGATCGCGGCGCGAACCTCCACGGGCGTCAGCCCGGCCAGCGCCTCGTCCAGCAGCAGCAGCCGCGGTTCCGTCGCCAACGCGCGGGCGATCTCAAGCCGCTTCCGGCCGGGCGTGCCGAGACTGCGGGCCCGGCCGTCGGCAAGGGGCGCGAGGCCGGTAAACTCCAGCACCTCGGCCGTGGCCGCCTCCGCCGCGGCCCGGCCCGGGTGGCGCAGGAACGCGCCGACGAGCACGTTCTCGGCAACGCTCATATCTTCGAAGGTCACAGGCACTTGGAAGCTGCGGGCGATGCCGAGCTGCGCGTGCTCCTCCGGCGTCGCACGGGTGATGTCACGGCCGTCAAACGTGATTGTCCCCGCGGTCGCCGCGGTGTCGCCGGCGAGGACGTTGAAGAACGTGCTCTTGCCCGCGCCGTTCGGCCCGATCAAACCGATGATGTCGCCTTCCGCCACGGCCAGGTCGGCGCCGTCCACGGCCCGGAACGCGCCGAAGCTCTTGACGATGCCGCGCGCTTCAAGGAGCACGGCGCACCCGGCGGGCCAGCGCGTGCCCCAGCTCGGCCAGGCCGCCGGGCCGGAACCGGGCGATCAGCAGGATCACGGCGCCATACACCACATACGTGATGCCGGTGCCGGAGCCGCCGAACGCGGCGTTCGTGGCCTCCTCCAGCGGAACCAGGATGACGGCGCCGATCAGCGGCCCGAACAGCGTGCCGGCGCCGCCGAGGGCGGCAATGATGACCATCTTCACCGACACCAGCACGCCCAGCACGCTGTCGGGATCGGCGAACCCCACCATGACGCCATAAAGCGTGCCGGCGAGAGAGGTGAACGTGGCCGAAAGCAGCAGGGCGTAAAGCTTGAACCGGCGCACCGGCACGCCCAGGCTGCGGGCCGCACGGTCGCTGCCGTTGATGGCGCGGAGATAGTATCCCATGCGGCCGCGCTGCATGGCCCAGGTCAAACCCAGTAGCAGGGCAAGCACGCCGAGGAAAATCCAGTAGTAGATGCGGGGATCATTGAACTGCAGGTCCGCCACGCTGCGCGGCACGGCCGGTCCCATCAAACCCACGGCCGCGCCCAGCAGCTCCCAGTTGGTGACCAGCAGGCGCACCAGCTCCGTCGTCGCGATGGTCGCCATCGAGAAGTAATGCCCGCGCAGCCGGAACGTGGGCAGCCCCGTGACGGTGGCGAGCAGCAAGCTGACCGCAATGCCAAGCGGCGCACCCGCGATCGGCGGCCAGCCAAGCTGGTTGTAGACCATGAGCGAGGCATAGGCTCCGGCGCCGAAATACACCGCGTGTCCCACCGAGACCTGCCCGGCATAGCCACCGATCAGGTTCCAGGCCGAGGCCGAGATTGCCGCCAGCAGCACCAGCGCGCCCACCCGTTGGTAGAACACGTCCCCGACCAGCAGCGGCCACGCAGCGAGCGCCAGGAACAGCGCCGCGACGACCAGGGCAGCCCTCATGCCTGGCCTAGCAAGCCCTGCGGCCGGACCCAGAGCAGCAGCAGGAACAAGGCATAAATCACCACGTCCTGATACGCAGCCCCGGCCCAGAAGGCGGACAGCGCCTGGATGACGCCGATCAGCACGCCGGCGATCAGGGCGCCGGGCACGCTGCCGAACCCGCCCAGCGACACCGTGATGAACGCGATCAGCGTCAGCGCCTCGCCGACGGTCGGCGAGATGTAGAAGAACAAGGCGATCAGCGCCCCGGCGATCCCCGTGCTGGCGCCGGCGAGCGCCCAGGCCAGCGCCTGCATCGGCTCTGGCCGGATGCCCACCAACATCGCGGCCGACCGGTCCTCCGACACGGCGAGCAGGCGGCTGCCGAGCATGGTCCGCGTCAGCATCAAGTGCATTCCCAGCGTCAGCAGCAGCGCGACCGAACCGGCCAGCAGCCGCGCCGCCTCGA
>CALMVT010000413.1:2980-8121 GCA_937873175.1 uncultured Acetobacteraceae bacterium
ATTCCCAGCGTCAGCAGCAGCGCGACCGAACCGGCCAGCAGCCGCGCCGCCTCGATCCGCAGTCCGCCGACGGCGAAGGTGCCGCCGACCAGCGTGTCCGGCAGCGTCACGAAGTTCGCGCTGAACGCCCAGAACGCGCCGTAGCGCAGCAGCAGCGCCAAGCCGAAGGTTGACAGAATCTGCGCCAGCATCGGCCCGCGCATCACCGAGCGGATCAGGCCCAGGTAAACCAGGGCGCCAAGCCCCGCCAGCAGCAGCGCCGCCAACGGCGCCGAGACGGCCGGCCCCGCCCCGGCCAGCGTGTAGGCGAAGAACGCCACGTACATCCCGAGCATGACGAAGTCGCCATGCGCGAAGTTGACTACGTTCATCATGCCCCAGATCAGCGTCAGCCCTGAGGAGAACAGCGCATACACCGCGCCCATCAGCAAGCCGCTGACGACGACCTGCAGGAGGATCAGCAAGGGCCGCTACTGGCCCCAGCCCTTGAACGGCAAGTCAGGTTGCGCCGTGGCAAGCCGGTCGGGCCAAACGGGGACATAGGCGCGATTGCGCAACTGCACCAGCAGCGTCGCCGCCCTCTCGTTCTGGCCGTTCGCGTCGAACTTCACGCCGTCGTAGCCGATCATCAGCTGGTTTGCCGCAAGGTCGGTCGCCTTGAGCGCCGCCTGGATCTTGGCAGGCTCAGTCGATCCGGCGCGGTTGATGGCTTCGCACAGCACAAGGAAGCCCTGCAGGCCGCGCGCGCTGGTGTCGTCGAGATCGTGTCCGGCCTTTTTCTTGTAGATCTCGTTGACCAAGTATTGGACGCTGCCGGGCTTGCCGATATCGTAGGAACTGCGGTTGACCGCGCCTTCCGCCAGATCGCCCACGGCTGCGATGAACGCGGTGTCCGAGAAGCCGGAATCGTCGCCGATCAGCACCGGCGGCTTCCAGTCCAGGTTGCGCATCGTCTTCATGAACAGGATGGAGTCGGAGGTGTAGCTGACGAAGATCACCACGTCCGGGTTCGCCTGCTTCAACTGCAGGATCTGTGCGCTCACGTCCGTGCTGTTGGCGGAGTAGGCAATGCGGAGCGAAACCTTCATCCCCTTGGCATCGAGCGCCTTGCTGATCGCATCGCCGGTGGAGGTGCCGTATTCCGTGTTCTCGTTGACCATAGCAACGGTGTTGACGGCCCGGGTTGCCTTCAGCCCGTTCAGGAAGTCTGCGTAGGCAGCGCCGAAATCCGTGCCGATCGGCGTTGGCCGGAAGAACCATTTGAACCCGCGCGCCGTCAGGCTCGGCGCGCTGGCCTCGCCGGCTACGTAAGGGATGCCATAGCGTTCGGCGACGGCGCTGGCCGTGAGCGTCGCGCTCGATTGATACGCGCCGACAAGGGCCACCACCTTTTCCTGCGTGATCAGGCGCAGCGCCTGGTTCTGCGCCACCGCCGGGTTGCCTTGATGGTCGGCGAACACCGGCTCGACCTTGCGGCCTCCCAGGCCGGGCAGCCCGGCGGTTGCCGCAAGCGGCAAGGCCGACAACTCGGGATGCGGGCTGTTGATCAGGTCGGCCGCGACCTCGACCGCATCGCGCAGCGCCGTGCCGGCCGACGCGGTGGCGCCGGTCAGCGGGTAGATCGCGCCGATTTTGATGCTTCCCTGCGCCTCCGCCCGCGCCGATACGGTGAGCAGCAGTGCGAGGCCAGCCACCAGCGATCGTCTCGAAATCATCCCACGCTCCCCCGCGCGGGTCGTCGCCCGCCTGCGCGACCTTCTCACACCGCCGGGCCAAGCGGCAAGCTGGCGCATGATCGCGAGGCTGCTTAGCGTGCAGGGGGGAGGACAGTCCATGCATGACCCAATGCAGGCGGGCGGCTATACGGTTGACATCCTGGTCCAAGGCTATCCGGGCAAAGCCGTCTGCCATGGCGGCCTGGGCTGGAGCAGCATCGTGCTGCTGCGCGGCCATGGCCGGGTCGCGCTGGTGGATGTCGGCGCGTTCGGCATACGCGGGCCGCTGATCGCGCACCTGAAATCCCGGGGCCTGTCGCCGGGGGACGTGACGGACGTGATCCTGACGCATTCGCATTTCGACCATTCGGTGAACTGGACGCTGTTCGGCCATGCGCGCATCGCGATCGGCGCGGAGGAGCTGGAATGGTCAGTGGCCGAGCCTTGGGGAGAGACCCCGGTGCCGGAGCTGTATGTGCGGGAGCTGCTGACCTGGCCCACCGTCACCAGGGTCGCGGACGGGGAGGAGGTGCTGCCCGGGATCACCGCCCACCTGGCGCCGGGGCACACGCCGGGCTGCCTCCTTTTCGTGCTGCGGGGACAGGAGCACGACGTGATCTTCACCGGCGACGCAGCGAAGAACCGGGCGGAGCTGGTTTCGCGCATGACGGACATGACCTATGACCCGGCCGTCAGCGCCGGCTCCATCGAACAGATCTGGCAGCTCTGGCGCCGGCGACCGGGAACGGTGGTCATCCCCGGCCACGACCTGCCGATGCGTCAGGAAGACGGGATCACCCGGTATGTCGGCCAGCGGGAGGCGGCGATCTCCACCTGGTTCGGCGACGACATGGAGCACACCACGCTGATCCAGCTTGTTGTGCCATGACGCCTCACTGTACCTGCACGGACAGGAGAAAGGCGAGGATCTCGTTGAACTCGTCCGCGGACAGGATGCCGCTCCAGTTCGGCATTCCCTTGTTGATCCGGCCGTGCGTCACGGTGGTCATGAACGCTTCCCGGACCTCGTCGCCGTAGCGGCGCTGCAGCAGGCGGAGGTTGCGCCGCCGCTCTCCCTGAACCGCGTCCGTCCCGTGGCAGTGGGCGCAGTTCTCGTTGAACAGCTTGTGACCGATGGCGCCGTCGGCGGCGCGTGAACTCTCGGCGGCGTTCGCGGGCGGCTTGTGCTCGCCGCCGCCCGGCCCGGGCGCTGGAGCCGGCGAAGCGGCTTGAGGCAGGCCGTATTTGGTTGTGAGGGCGGACACGAATGGGGCCATGCCGGCGAGGGCTTGGTTGACCTGGCCGCGGAGCGCATCCTGTTCGCGCGCGAACCCGATCCCGACGGTCCACGCCATGCCCTCCTCCACCGGGATCACCGCGAACGCATCCTCAAACCTGGTCTTGTTGAGCCAGCCGGCCGACGCCCCCCATACGAAGGCCGCGTCCGCCTTGCCGTCCAGGAGATCCCGCATCGCTTCCTCCACCGACAGGACGGTCACGGCCTGGATGTCCGCCTGGCTTGCCAGCAGATCCTGCGGCGCGGTGGAGAACTGCACGGCGACGCGCCGCCCGCCGAGATCGCGCAGGCTCGCGATGCCTGTCCCCTTTGGGACGACCAGGGCATAGCCGAGGCGCAGGAACGGGTTCGACAGCACCACGCGCGGCGCCATGAAGCCGGCGTCGTCCGGCAGGCCGACGAACCCGTCGCATTGCCCTGCCAGCAGCTTCATGCGCATCTGCCGCTTGGCGTAAAAGGTCGGCACCCAGACCGGCTGGAACGGCCGCCCAAGCTCGCGCGCGATCTCACGCCCCAGCTCGACATACAGGCCGGGCGTCGTCTCGTCCGCGCTGCTGAACGGCAGGTTGTCCGGGTCGGCGCAGAACCGCAGCGGCGGCGCCGGCTCTGCGCGCGCAGGCCGGTCCCAGCCCGGTCCCGCGGCGGACAGCAGGGCGAAAAGGCCGAGGACGAGCCGACGCTTGGCCCGACCCGCCCTCGTTCGGAGCGTTAACCGCACGCGCGGCCGCCCTTACAAGGCAAACACGAACAGCGTGCAGCCTTCCGGCGTCGCGGCCAGGATCTTCTTCCCGACCTCGCCCATGAACGCGGGCGGGGACTCGGCCCGGCCGACAAGCACCGCCACATACTGCTTCCCGTCGACGGCGTAGGTCATCGGCCCAGCGCCGACGCCGCTGCCGACATTCATCGTCCACAGCTCCTTGCCGGTCTTGGCGTCCAGGGCGCGGAACTTGCCGGTGATGTCGCCGAAGAACACCAGGTTTCCGGCGGTGGTCATCGTGCCGCCGTTCCAGGGCAGCGGGAGATCAAGCGTCCAGGCCGGCTTCTGCATGGCCGGGTCGAGTGCCAGAAGCTGCCCCAGATGGTTGCCCGGGCCGGGGACGACCTCGAACTCGTTGCCCAGGTAGAAGGTGCCGCGGCGGTAGTTCACCTCCGCCGCCTGCATGTTCTGGCACATGTTGTTCGTGGTCACGTAGGCGAGGCCGGTCTGCGGGTTGAACGACATCGGCTGCCAGTTCTTGCCGCCCATCCAGCTCGGGCAGATGTCCGTCGCTTTGAAGTCCACGCGCGGCCGCTTCGCGGGGTCCTCGATCGGCCGCGCATTCGCGATGTCAAAACCTTTGGCCCAGTTCACCGGGACGAACGGCTCTGCCGAGATGAGCTTTCCCGTTTCGCGGTTGGCGACGAAGAAGAACCCGTTGCGGTCGGCCTTCATCAGCACCGGCGTTGTTTGCCCGTTGATCTTGAGGTCGGCCAGCACGAGTTCGTTCACCCCGTCGTAATCCCAGGCTTCTGCCGGGGTGGACTGGATGGCCCACTTGATCGCGCCGGTGTCAGGGTCCAAGGCGACCGTGCTTGAGCTGTAAAGGTTGGTCAGCTTGCCGTAATTGGTGGTCCCGGTGCTGCGGACCGCGGCGTTCCAAGGGCTGGGATTGCTGGTGCCGTAGAACACCGTGTTGGTCTTGGCGTCATAGGAGCCGACGAGCCAGGCGTTGCCGCCCCCGTGCTCCCAGCTATCGCCTTTCCAGGTGTCGTGGCCGGCTTCGCCCGGCCCTGGGATCATGTAGGTTTTCCAAACCTGCTTGCCGGTCTCAAGATCATACGCTTGGATCGCCCCCCGCGCGCCATACTCGCCGCCAGCGTATCCCGTGATGACCAGGCTCTTGACCACGGTGGGCGGGGAGGTGATGGCGGAGCCTTGCTTGTAGTCGACGACCTTGGATCTCCATGCTTCTCTTCCAGTCACGGCATCAAGGGCGATGAGGTGGCCGTCGAGCGTCCCGAGAAGGATCTTGCCGCCGGCAAACGTCACGCCGCGGCTGTCAAGGTCGCAGCAAACAAACGGCTCGACATCCTCGGCAACTTCCGGCTGATACTGCCACCTGATCGCGCCGGTCCGCGCATCCAGC
>CALMVT010000414.1 GCA_937873175.1 uncultured Acetobacteraceae bacterium
CGCCGAAGCTGCTGTACCAGGCCCTGGCCGCGCCGCCCTTCGTGGACCGGATGCCTTGGGACCGGGCGCATTGGTTTTGGGGCGACGAGCGTTTCGTGCCGCCGGACGACGCGCGCAGCAACTACCGCATGACGGTGGAGGCCATGCTCGGCCGGGTCGGTGCGCCGCCCGGCAACATCCATCCGATCCCGACCGAGGGCATGTCGGCCGAGGAGGCCGCCGCGCGCTACCAGATCACGCTGCAAGCCTTTCACGGCGGGCAAACGCTCGATCCCGTCCGCCCGTTGTTCGACATCGTGCTGCTGGGCCTGGGCACCAACGGCCACACGGCGTCGCTGTTTCCCGGCACGCCAGCGCTGAAGGAGCGCACCGCCTGGGCCGCGGCAGTGACGCCCGCCGGCGAGCCGACGCGGATTACGCTCACTTACCCGGTGCTGGAAAGCTGCCGCCATGCCGCCTTCCTCGTGACCGGCGCGGACAAGCGCGACGTGCTGGCGGAGGTGCGGACCGGCGCCGGTGACCTGCCGGCGGCGCGCTACCGTCCCGTGGGGGAGCTGCATTGGTTCGCCGATCAGGCCGCGGCGGGCTAGGAGCGCCGCGCGCTTCGCGTTATCGTCATCGCCATGAACACGGCTCCCTCCGTTCTCATCGTCATGGGCGTTTCCGGGTCCGGCAAGACCACCATCGCGGCCTTGCTGGCAGGGCGGCTCGGCTGGGAGTACGAGGACGGCGACGATTTCCACCCGCCGGAGAATGTCGCCAAGATGCACGGCGGGACGCCGCTCACGGACGCGGACCGTAGGCCGTGGCTGGCATCCATCGCCGCCTGGATCGACGCGACGCGAACCGCCGGGCGGCACGGCGTGGTGGCGTGCTCGGCCCTGCGGCGTGCCTACCGCGATATCCTGATAGGGGACCGGCCCGACGTGCGGCTCGTTTACCTTCAAGGGGACAAGCAGTTGATCGCCGCCCGGCAGGCTGCCCGGCTGAACCATTACATGCCGGCGACCCTGGTTGACAGCCAGTTCGCGGCGCTGGAGGAACCCATGCCCGACGAGCACCCCATCGTCGTTTCCGTGGCGCCGCGGCCCATGGACATCGTGCAGGCGGTCGTCGCGCAACTGCCGGGCAGCGCGTGATGCCGGACCTGCTGGACCAAACCGCGCTCAAGTGGCAGGCAGCCGAGGCGGCCGTGGCGGAGGTGCGGGACGGCATGGTGCTGGGCCTCGGCACCGGCTCCACTGCGGCGCTCGCCGTGGCGGCGCTGGGCGCGCGGGTCAAGGCCGGGCTGCGCATCGTCGGCATTCCGACTTCGGAGCGCACGGCGGAGCAAGCGCTGGAACTGGGCATCCCCTTGGCGAGCTTCGCCGACCACACGCATATCGACCTCACCATCGACGGCGCGGACGAGGTGCATACCGGCACGCTCGACCTCATCAAAGGCTTGGGCGGCGCGCTGTTGCGGGAGAAGATCGTCGCCGCCGCCAGCCGGCGCATGACGGTGATCGTGGACGAAAGCAAGCTGTCGCCGAGCCTCGGCCGGGTGCGCCTGCCGGTGGAGATCGTGACATTCGGCTGGCAATCGACGCTGGTCCGCCTGCATGACGCCGGGGCGGACGTGCTGGTGCGGCAAGGGCCGGACGGCGCCCCGTTCCGCACCGATGGCGGCAACCTGATCGCCGACTGCGCCTTTGCCGCCATCGACGACCCGGCGGCGTTGCACGCCCGCCTCAAGGCCATCACCGGCGTGGTCGAGACCGGGCTGTTCGTCGGCATGGCCACCCGCGTCGTGGCCGGCACCCAGGCCGGCCCCAAGATCCTGGAGCTGCCATGAACGATCTGGCTTCTACGGCGGACCCGGGAGCGCCCGACGCTTCGGCACCTGGTCCGGTCACTCTGGCCATCGACATCGGTGGCAGCAATCTCAAGGCGGGCCTGCTCGACCGCGACGGGGCCATGATGGGCAAGCGCGTCAAGGTGGCGACGATGCACCCGTCTCCGCCGGACAAGGTAGTGCCGGCGCTGGTCGGGCTGGCCAAGCAACTTGGGCCATATGACCGCATCTCCGTCGGCTTCCCCGGCCTGATCAAGAACGCGGTCGTGCAGACGGCGCCGAACCTCGGCACCAAGGACTGGGCGGGCTTCGATCTGGCCGGGGCGTTGCATGACCAGTTGAACAAGCCGGTGCGCATGCTGAATGACGCGACGGTGCAGGGCCTGGGCGTGATCTCCGGCCATGGGCTGGAATGCGTGATCACCTTGGGCACCGGCTTCGGCTTCGCGCTGTATCAGGATGGCCGGCTGGCCCCGCAGTTGGAGATGAGCCAGCACGTCATCCGCAAGGAGATGACCTACGACGAGTACCTGGGCGTCGAGGCGTTGAACAAGGTGGGCATGAAGCAGTGGGAGCGCCGGGTGGAGCGGGCCGTGGCGCAGCTTCGGGCGGTGGTGAATTTCGACATGCTGTATATCGGCGGGGGCAGCGCGCAGAAGCTGACGTTGAAGCTGCCCAAGGACGCCAAGGTCGTGCCGAACACAGCCGGCATCACCGGCGGCGTGCGGCTGTGGGACAGCAAGCTGGACATCTCCTTCGCGAAGCGGAGCAGCACCAAGGCTGAATGACCGTCTTTCACCTGGTCCGCCACGCGGAGCACGACCTGCTGGGCCGGGTGCTGACCGGGCGGATGCCCGACGTGCCGCTGAACGAGCGTGGCCGGAAGCAGGCAGTCCGGCTGGCCCGGCACTTCGCAAGTCGGGCGGTCGCGGCGGTGGTGTCCAGCCCATGCCAGCGCGCGCAGGAGACCGCGGTGCCGATTGCCGCGGCACTGGGGCTTGAGGTCGCGACGGATGCCGGGTTGAACGAGATCGACTTCGGCGATTGGACCGGGATGACGTTCGAGGCATTACAGGGAGTGCCGGGGTGGCAGGCCTGGAACCAGTTCCGCGGCACGGCGCCAACGCCGGGCGGGGAGATGATGCTGGAAGCGTTGGGCCGTGCGTTGCGGTGTCTTGCGCGGTGGCGGGAGGCGGTTCCGGACGGCGAGGTGGTGCTGGTCGGCCATCAAGACGTGCTGAAAGCGGTGCTGGTGCATAGCCTGGGGGCGCCGCTTGACCTCATGCAGCGGATTGAGCTTGGGGCGGGGTCCTGCAGCGTGTTGCGGGTGTTTGGGGAGGGGGGAGTGCTGGTGGAAAGCTGCAATCTGGCACACTGAATATTATGCTTCTGGCTCT
>CALMVT010000415.1:0-3853 GCA_937873175.1 uncultured Acetobacteraceae bacterium
CGCGTGGTGTCCGCCGGCTACCGCCTGGCGCCCGAGCACCCGTTCCCCGCGGCGCATGACGACGCGCGGCGGGCCTTGGACTGGGTGCGCGGCCGGGGCTGGGCCGGGCCGCTGCTGGTGGGCGGCGACAGCGCCGGGGCCAACCTCGCGGCGTCGCTTGCCCGGGACGCGGACGGCGTGGACGGCCAGGCGCTGATCTACCCCGTGGTGGACATGGTGGAAGCGGACGCCTCGCATTCGGAAGGGCATTACCCGAGCCTGCAACTGTTCGCGGACGGCTTTCTCCTGACGGCGGAAGCGATGCGGGCCTGCGCCGTGGCGCTGATCCCGCCGGGCGCGGAGCCGTCGGACCCCCGCCTGTCGCCGATCCGCGCGGGCTTGTCGCGGGCGGCGCCGGCGCTGGTCACGGTGGCGGGGTTCGACCCGCTGCGCGACCAGGGCACGGCCTATGCGGCGGCACTGCGGGCGGCGGGCGTGGAAGCGGAGCTGATCGAGGAGGACGCGCTGGTGCACGGCTACGCCGACTTCGCCGGGCTGGTGCCGGCGGCACGGCGGGCGGTGGACCGGATCGTGGCGGGGATCGGGCGTCTGCTGCCGGGGCAGGCGTAGCGGACTGGAGCTGAGCCAACCGGACAAGGAAACGGGCAGGACCTGGCCCGCCCATACGGGCGGCTTGGCAGAACGACCGCAGATGGGTGCAGCCCACCCGCAACCGCACGCCGGTGGCGCAACGAAGCCACCGGCCTAAGGCAGCGCCTTGGCCATGTAAACGCGCTCGTAGCCCTTTTCGGCGACGTGGCCTGTTCGGCGGAAGCCGAGCCGTCCGTAGAGGGCCAGGTTCTCGGTCATCAGCGCGTTCGTGTAGAGCCGTATCGCGGCATGCCCGCGGCGACGCGCTTCCTGTTCCGCAAAGGCGATCAAGGCCCGTCCGTATCCCCGTCCCTGGGCGGCCGGGGAGACGGCCAGGTTGTCGAGCAGCAGGCCGCCGTCGCCATCTTCCAGGATGAGGACGCCTGCAGGCCCTCCTTCGTCCTCCAGCACCCAGGCTTGCGCGTCCGCGACACGCTGGCGGTAGTCATCCAGCATGGGACCGGGCGGCTTGCCCAGCCTGGCGACGTAATGGCCATACGCAGCCTGCACGATCTGGCGCACCGCCTCGACGTCTTCAGGGTGGGCGCGGCGGATGTTCATGGGCGTTTCCCCGTCCGACCTGATCCTGCCCGGCGCGAGCCGGGATCGATGGATGCAGGCCCGTTTCGCCAAACGTGCGCTCAAGATCAGCCACAGGCGGCGGCTACCCCGACAGGAACACGTCGAACACGCCGCGGGCGTCGCCGGGCACGAGGTCGCCGGCGCGGCTGGCAAAGGCCACGGCGCCCGTGTCGGACACGGCGGACCGGGTGAAGCTGATGCCGGTTCGCCCGGGGGGCGGGGGGTTGGCGGCGACCAGGCTGATGCCGCCGGTCCACAGGTCGCGGAGGAACACGTCCGCGTGGCCGCCCCCGGCGCCGGGCACCAGGTTGGGCGCGGTGCTCTCGAACGCGACGAAGCGGCCGTCGGGCGAAAGGGCGGGGGCGCCGCTGAAGCCGAGCGCCCCGTTGCCCGCGGCGTCGGCGCTGGCGAGCACCACGGCGCCGGTCTGCATGTCCTTCACGAACACGTCCGCCGCGCCGTTCGTGTCGCCGGGCAGGAGGTTGGACGCGGCGCTGCTGAACGCGACGAAGCGCCCGTCGGCCGATATGGACGCATTCAGGCTGGCGTCGTCGCCCAGCGCGCCCGCGGCGTCGGCGCTGGCCGCGGCCACGGCGCCGGTGCGCAGGTTCTTGACGAACACCTGCTCCACGCCGTGCGTGTCGTCCCCCGGCAGGAGGTTGGTGGCGCGGCTGCTGAACGCGACGTGCAGGCCGTCCGCCGACAGGGACGGCTGCTCGCTGAAGCTGTTGCCGGGCACGCCCGCGGCGTCGGCGCTGGCGAGCGCGATCCCGCCGGTGCGCAGGTTCTTCACGAACACGTCGGCGGTGTCGTTGGTGTCGCCGGGCAGGAGGTTGGCGGCCTGGCTGCTGAACGCGACCCGGCGGCCGTTGGCCGACAAGGACGGCGCGCCGTAGCTGTCGGCATCCCCCGGCGTCCCGTCCGCGGCGGCGCTGGCGCGCTGCAGGCTGCCGGTGCGCAGGTCCTTGACGAACACGTCCGTGCGCGCGTCCGGGCCGGGCGGCTGCGCGAAGGAGGGGAGGCGGTCAAAGGCGACATAGCGGCCGGTGGCGGAGATGGACGGGTAAAGGCTGCGGGCGGGGCTTTGCGCGCCGTCCGCGTCGGTGCTGGCCAGGGTGATGGCGCCGGTGCGCAGGTTTTTCACGAACACGTCCTCCGCCCCGTTGGCGTCGCCGGGCACGAGGTTGTCGGCGCGGCTTTGAAAGGCGACGAAGCGGGCGGTGCCGGACAGGGCGGGGTCGGTGCTGTCCGCGTCGGCTTCGGCGCCCGCGGCGTCCGTGCTGACCCGCACGATGGCGCCGGGGACGAGGAAGACGGGGGAGGGCGGCAGGAGGGTTGCGGGGTCGATGGCGGGGGCTGGGGCTTCGCTGGGCATGGCGGCCTCCTGTGCGCCGGAACCGGCGTCAGGTGCCGGCGGCGGGGGCGTTCATCTTACACTAACCGCGCTTTCTTTCGTACTGTGGAAAACATTGTTAAGGTTATGAGGCGCGCAGCCGGCTATTCCCCGGTTTCGGCGGCTTTGCGCAGGGCCAGGAACGCCTCCTTCGGCGTTTGGCTCACGGCTGGGTCGGATTCGTTGAGGACCAGAGTCTGATAAGCGTCCAGGTAAGCGGCGCGGCAACGGTGGAACAGGTGGAGGAAGTGCCGGAGAAAGCTGATGTAGTCGAGGACGGCCACCTCCGTCCCACCCAGTTCCTCGTAGAATCCTGCTGCATGGTCCGCCACAAGAGGATCTATGGCCTTTGTGGTCACGAACAGACAGTTATGCATCCGCGTTCTTGCGCGGGCAATCGTGGCCACGGCATTGTCCACGTCGTCCCGCGTGATGCGCTTCAACTTCATCTCGTAGGCCGTGACCACGGCGTCGCCGCCAACGAGGCAAATCTCCACATCGCCCAAAGAGCCGGTCTGGCGGTCCGCGGCGTCGTGGACGTTGAGCGGCAGCAGGTTTTCGGCCAGCTTGGTCCCGGCAGCCTCGTACGCGGCCGCGACGATCAGGACCGGCAAGCGGCTCGCGTTCTTGCAGGCCAGATGCTGGCTGACCAAAGCAACGGTTGCTTCCGACGACAACGGAAGCGCGCCTTTCCCACGTTTGAGCGCCCCCGCGAGCGACGCCATGCGGGCCAGGTTCTCGTCGCGAGGCCGCAGCAGGACGCGCACCGTTCCAACGAGAACGCGCTCAGCCGGCAAGCGGCCCTCCGCCACGTCGTCCAGCAAGTCCAGGGCTTTGACGCAAAGGGCGCGCGGCTTGCCGACGAGCGGCCGGTCCGCCGTGAGCGGGGCGCCGATGTTCCGCAGCGTCGGCGCCAGGAACGCCGGGGTCGTGTTGACGGGCAGGCGGTGCTCGCTGATGAACGGCGCTAGGAATCGCTCGTCGTAGGTGCGTCCGGAAAAGCTTTGGCTGCCGCCGATCTCGGTGCAGGGGCGCTGAACTTCCCGCCATGCCAGCCGAACACGAGGCGGCGGCGCTTGAACCGCGGCATCGCCGCCGGGTGACGCCGCAGGTCGTCGCCGTCGAGGTGGATGGGCGACGGGCCACGCCCGCGGAAGGCCGGGCGGTCAGGGTCAGGCGGTTGGAGGTCCGGCGCGATGTCCGCTGAGGCGTCCCGCTTCGTTGGCGTGCCATCGCCGCACGGGGCCG
>CALMVT010000415.1:3953-5710 GCA_937873175.1 uncultured Acetobacteraceae bacterium
GGGGCCGTGTCCGAAGCCCCAACGTAGCCCTTGTCGGCGTGCAGCCTCACGCTGCATGCGGGAATGGCGGGGTCGCCGAAACGCGCGGCGTTTGCGGCTGGACCCACGGCGTCCATCACGCCCGCCGGGTTCAGCGCCGCGGACAAGGCGAGCGGCCGGGTTTCGGCGTCATTCGGCCGCGACGCGGCGAGCGGGAGCGATTACCTGAACCTGCGCGCGAACTGAGGGCGCCCGCGCCGGGCCGCCTGCGGAGCGGCCGGGCCGCCCGCCCGGCGCTTGGCTCGGGCGGCGGAGGCGCTTACATGAACCCGGCGGGCCTGCCGAAGCGCGCGGCATCTGCGGCGGTGCCCCATCATCCAAACGAGGTGTTCATGCGACGACGCGATCCGGTTTTGCTGGCCTGGGCCCTGGGGCTGGGGCTGGCCGCCCTGGTGTACCTGGTGGGTCCCGACCGGTTCGTGTTCCGGGTGCTGGACACCCTGCACGTGCTGGCGTGGCGGCTCAGCGAGGCGGTGGCGGACCTGTCGGTGCTGGCGCTGGACCTGGTGCGGGCGCTGGCCATCGGCTTGTTCGCGACGTTTGTGGCGCTGGCAGTCACGGTGGCCCGGCGCGGCGGGCGGAGCCGGGCGGCGCTGATCCTGGTCAGCCTGCTGTTCCTGTTCCTGGCCGGCGGCGGCGGCCCGGACGGCGCGTCCGCCAACACGCGCTGGACCGCGGCGCTGCTGCTGAGCGGGATGGGCGCGCTGGTGATGACCGGGCGGCTGCGGCAAACGGGGGCGCTGGTGCCGCGGTGAGGGGCGAGGGCATTCAAGCCCGCACCATCAGGAGGCGAGGGGGGTGTCCATGAGCAATCTGTACGACGCGGACGTGCTGACATGGTCCGAGCAACAGGCCCAGTTGCTCCGCCGGCACGTCGCCGAAACGCCGGCGTTTGCGGCTGAGGCTGGCGAGCCCGTCAACGAAGTGCCCGATTGGGCCAACATCATCGAGGAAATCGAGAGCGCGGGGCGCAGCGAAGCCAGTGCCGTGGAGTCCTGGTGGTTTCAGGCTTTCCTGCATGGCCTCAAGGCCGAGGCCTGGCCGCTGGCGCGCGACGTGCCGCACTGGCGCGGCGGAGCCCGCGGGTTTCGTGCCCGAGCCCGGCACAAGTACCGGCCATCCATGCAAACGAAGATCGACCTGGCCGGCTTGTATGCCGATGCTCTCTCGGCATTGCCGGACACAGTGGATGGCCAGCCGCCGCTCCCTGTGCCGCCAGCCTGCCCCGTGACGCTGGACGAGTTGCTGGGGACCTGAGCGCCGTGCCGGCTGCGGCCACGCACGGCTGCTTGCCGGGCACGCCGGCCGCCGTGGAATGACAGCCCCGCCCGGGCCGCATCGCCGCCCGAAACCGCGGAAACGGCCGCAGTGCCGTCGCGAAAGGACGCTTCCGTGACCGCCCACCGCGTGCAGGACCCGGACCTCCCCGTTCCGAGCAGACCGGCCGGCACCGCCCCCGCCCGCCGGATCGAGTGCGGCCTGCCGGTGGTCGGCTCTGGCGCCGCGCCGCGCATGGTGGCGTTCTTCGAGGACAACACCGCCTTGCAGTTCGAGGGCGGCCTCAACATCCCCGACACCTACGGCGCCGGGCACGGTGCCGGCGCCGGCGCCGGCGTGCGGCCGGTGATCGCGGCGCCGTATGACGCGCGCGGCCTGGGGAAGCTGGTGCGCCGGCTGCGCGTGCCGCTGCGGGAAACGACGTTCTGGGGCATGACCAT
>CALMVT010000415.1:5810-11419 GCA_937873175.1 uncultured Acetobacteraceae bacterium
CATGACCATGACCCGCTCGCCCCGCGCGCTCCGGCACGCGGCGGGCCGGGTCAGCCGGCACCTGCTGGACCTGGCCCGGCACCGCCGGGGGATGCAGTTGCGCAACGGCTTGGCGCTGGCGGGGCGGCTGCTGCGGGACGGGAAGGCCGTATGCGGCCCGGCGATGACCTTCGGCTTCATCGCCGGGCGTCACGCCGCGGGGATGGCGCCGTGACGGTGGCGTTCTCCCTGGCCCACCTCACGGTGCTGGGCCTGCCGCCGCCCGACATGGTGCGGGTCGCGGCGCGCACCGGCTACCAGACGGTGGGGCTGCGCCTGCTCCGGGTCACGGACACCACGCCGGGCTACCCGCTGATGGACGACCCGGCCGCCCTGCGCGAAACCAAGGCGGCGATGGCGGACACCGGCGTCGGCGTGCTCGACATCGAGTTCGTGCGGATCACGCCGGAGTTCGACGTGGCCGCCCTGGAGCCGTTCCTGGCCGCGGGCGCGGAGCTGGGCGCGCGCCACGTGATCGCCGCGCCGTACGACCCCGACCACGCCCGGCTGGCCGACGGGCTGGGGGCGCTGGCCGGGCGCGCGGCACCGTATGGGCTGCGCCCGGTGCTGGAGTTCTTTCCCTGGACCACGGTGCCCGACCTCGCCACCGCCGCCGCCGTGGCGGAGGCGGCGGGGTCAGCCGCATCGCGCAAATGCGAAGCATTTCGCTGCGCTGCGCGTTTCGGCGAGGCGGTCGGCATCCTGGTGGACGCGCTGCACTTCGACCGCTCCGGCAGCACCGTGGCGCAGTTGGACCGCATCCCCCCGACCCGCCTGCCGTTCCTGCACCTGTGCGACGCGCCGGTGCGCCCGCCCTACACGACGGAGGAGCTGCTGCACGCCGGCCGGGCGGAGCGCCTGCCGCCGGGGGAGGGCGGGATCGACCTGCGGCGCTTGCTGACGCACATGCCGGGGGGCATCCCGGTGGCGCTGGAAGTGCCCATGACGGCGCTGACGGCGAAGGTGGGGGCGGAAGCGGTGGCGCTGCGGGCGCGTCGGGCGGCGGGGCGGCTGCTGGGGGCGTGAGGCGGGGCAGGCACGCCATCCGGCCACGCCGCCCGCGGCATCATGCGGACGGCTCCGTTGAGTGACCGTCGTCCGCCGATGGGCACGCATCCTACGGCATGGGTCGCGCAGGATGCGTGAAAGCGGCAAGCGGTGGTTTCGACAGGCAAGCGACCTTTGCCACACGGCGCAGACCCGGCTTAGGCGGGCGGCGCCATTGATCGGCCTGTGTGCGGTTGCTGATGGGTTTCACCCATCCTGCGCGGCCCGCGCCGCGGGATGGTTCAACCCATCGACGGATGACGGTTACTCAACGGAGCCGTCCGTATGACAGGCAGCCGCCCGCTTGCACGCCCGTTCGCCTTCACAACGGCTGAGAGCCGGTTCCCTTGGGCGCGGGCGGCGCAGCGTCCAGGGTGGCGCCGTCCAGGAACGCGCCTTCCAGCGCCGCCCCCGCCAGGGAAGCGCCGGTGAGAACCGCATCGCTCAAGTACGCGCCGCGCAGGTCGGCGCCGTCCAGCACCGCGCCGCGCAGATCGGCTTGGAGCAGGCTGGCGCGGCGCAGGTTCGCGCCTGCGAGCCGGGCGCGCGACAGGTTCGCGTCGTCGAGGTTGGTTTTGACGAGCTGCGCGCCGGTCAGGTCCACGCCGGCAAGCTCGGCCGACGCCAGGTTGCTTCCGGACAGGTCCGTCCGCGCCAGCGTGGTTCCCGCGAACCGGCCGCCCGGCGCCTCGATGCCGTTGAGGTCCTGACCCGACAGGTCCAGGCCGGACAGGTCCAGATCCTCGGCCGAAAGCTGCGCTCCGCTCCGGCCGATGGACGCGGCCCAAAGGCGGTGCTGGTGCAGGCGCTGCATGAGGCCGTGGCGATCATCGGTCATGGCCGGCACGCCCCCTTGTTCCAACCGCGCGCCGCGCCGGCACCCGTGACCGCGCCGGGCCGGCGGCTTCCCGCCGCTTGCGTCCTGTTCAACCAAGCTGCTCCGGCGGCTCCGGCAACTGCCTGAACCAGCCGTCGAGCCGTTCGACCGTCCGCTCCATGACATCGGCCAGCACGGCGCGTCGCCGAAACGCCGGAGGCGTTTGCGGCTGAGAGACCCGGCATTCCCGCGGCAGCTCCCCCATACGCGCATACAGCAGGCGGCTGGTGGCGTCGTCCTCCAACCAGTAAATCCGGTAATCGTCCAGGCCATCGACGTCAAAAATTTCGAATGCGGTCAAGCTGGGCACGGGAACCGGCGTGAAGTCCGGCGGCACCTTGTCCGCCAGGTGCTCCAACCCATACTTCGCGTCCTCGATGCTCAGGAACGCCGTCACGGGATCGGCTGCCATCAGCGCCGGGGCGCGCCGCAGCTTGTCAGTTGATTGCCATCCATCTAATTGGGCAAGGATGCTGTTCAGGGTCGCCTGGTTCCACGGCGACCCAAGCCGCTCGCCGCAGATGTGCAAGCAGAACACGCCGTACATCCAGGGCTTGTAAGTGGGCCTGCGGTCCCAGTCGAGTTGGACCGCGAAGGCTTGAGGATCGCCGAACATTTCCATTTACTTGCGGCCCCTGCGAATCGAGATTGGAACCCTTTCTCGCTTAATCGTGCCGGCATAGTGAGCAATTCCCGTAATGTCCTCACGATACTGATACCATTCGCCTTTCGCGTTTTTGCCATACCAAACTCTCTTGTCAGGGTTTGGGTCTCGCCGCGCGTCCTTAGTACACCTCCTCGGAGTCCGGCGGTTCCGGATCTTTGCTCGGATTGTAGTTTTGGTTTCGCGGGTTATGCGCCTCATTGGGTTTGAAGGTCGGCTTGACCGGATCGGTCCCCTTCTCCTCCGGCGAACCGCTTTTGTCCTCGCCCTCTCCATCCCCGGCTCCGAATGGAAGATGTGGCCGAGGCCCCGGAGGAGCCGCATCGTGTCGCGCGTCCAATCCTCGTTCTCGGGCGAGCCGGGCCGCAAGACGCCGAACGGGTTGTATGGGACGCTGGGGGCTTGGCCGCTTGTTGACGCGCCCGCAAGGATGACGGCGTCTCCTTCCGCCTCGCCTTTCAAAGCGGCGACCACGGCCTCGGCCAACCCCCCGCGCCACGTCCTCCCCCATGCCCGCCGCCACCGGCGCCAGGAACGGGCGCGGCGGCATCCGGTGCGTTCCCATTTCCTGCGGCGCCGCCGCCGGGTCGCTGCTGCCGACCGCGGCTTGCAGCCCGTCCGCGGTTGCGCCCATGCTGTCATGCAGCGCCCCGGTCTGCAGCCAGGGCTGGTCATGCCCGCCCGCGCCGGGCGGGTCGGACAAGTTGTGACGCACCGCGTCCGCCATGCGCCCGGCTTGTTCGGCCAAGGCGCGAGCCATGACCTCCTCCGCCCGCACTTGCGCCAGCCGTTCCGCGAGTTCCCGGAGGTTCAGCCGGATCATCGCCCGCCGCCCCTCAGCGCGCGTTCAAGGAGCCTGCGATCATCGCCAGCCCCTGCGCGTGCCAGCGCTGCACCGCCTTGTGGTCCGCGCCCACCGCCGCCGCCAGCCGCCGCCAGGTGAACAGGTGCCGGCCCGTGAGCGGCGACAACAGGCAGCGCGCCCCCACCACCCGGCGCAGCACGAACTTGTCCGCGGGGATGCGGGGAATCCAGGCGAGCACCCGGTCCATGCGGTCGATCGCCGCGGCGGAGGGCACGGCCGGGCGGATCACGGTGCGCTCCGGCGGGTAGGCCATGGCGTCGCGCACCCATTCCAGCCCGCCCTGGCGCAGCCGGGTGGTGGGGCCGGTGTGGGGCAGCGCCATGAGGGTGAGGCCCGCATCCTCCAGCATCGCCTGCACGAACTCGGGCGTGGCCGGGGCGCCGTCGGGCGTGTAGGGGTTGGGCGCGTCAATTCGTGCATCAAGACGCGCATCAAATCGCCCGCGCCCCCCTGCATCGATTGGCGCATCAGGACGCGCATCAATTCGCCGGCAAAACCCAGGCATGGGGGCGCTCGGTGCATCAATTCCCCCCGGTTTCACCGGGGGAATTGACGCACCAGGCGCCTGGCCCAGCCGCCGCGCATCAAGTCCCGCATCAATTCGCCGGAACCCGGCGGCGCCGGCCGCATCAATTGCCGCACCAAGTCGCGCGTCAATTCGTTGGGTCATGGAGCGGTCTCCTTCGGGTTGGGGATGTCAGGGCGGCGGCTGTTGTCCACGGCAACCCCGGTGCGCCAGCGGCGCTGGTCCAGGTCGCGGTAGCTTTTGCGGGTCAGCAGGCCGGAGCGGAGCCAGGTTTCCACCAGGGCCGCGGCCTGCGCCTCGTTGACGCCGAGGCGCTGCATCAGCACGTCCCCGGCCCAGCGGGATTGCACGCGCCCGCGGCGGTTGGGCGCATACAGGAAACCGTGGCCCGGCCCGGCGGCGATCTGGTCCAGCACGCGGTTCAGGTCGGCCGGAGAATGCGCGGCCCAGGGGGAGGCGGGGCGCCACGGCTCGATCGCGGCCACCTGGTCGCCGTGGGGGTAGGCGGGCGTCGCGTTGCCGAGCGCCACCGTGGCCAGCCGGAACCAGCGGGCGGCGGCGAGCGGGGCGAGGTTCGCCTTGGCGTCGTCCAGCCTGACGTGCCGCCAGCGTTCGGCGGGGGACACGCCCAACTGCTCGGCCTCCGCGGGCGTCATGGCGGACAGGATGCCGGCGCTGCGGGCGGCGTCCGTCAGGGATTTCGCGCCGCGCGCGGCCTCCGCGCCCAGGTCCGGGCCGTTCGCGCCGGCCTTGCGGGTGTGGTGCACCAGCAGCACGGCGGCGCCGGTGGCGTCCGCGATCTCCGCCCAGGCGGTGGCGGCGGCGTCCATCTGGCCGTTGTCGTTTTCCTGCAAAGCGTGCGACTTCACGAACGGGTCCACCACGATCAGGCCGATGCCGTGGGCGCGGGCTTCTTCCCGCACGGCGTCGCGGTCGGGATAGGCGACGGGGCCGAAGCCGTCCTGTTCCGCCAGCACCACCCGGCGCTCCCGCCCGTGATGCAGGAACAGGCGGCCGGCCAATTCCGCGTCGGCGATGCCGTGCAGGCGCATGAGGGCAGCCAGCCGCCGGTGCGCCTCGTCCGCCGGGTCCTCCAGGTTGAGCACCCAGGTGGGGACGCTGTGGTGGACGTGCTCGTCCAGGATGTTGCGCCCGGCGGCCAGCGACGCGGCGGAGGCCAAGGCCAGCGCGGACTTGCCGACGCCGCCGGGCGCGACCAACAGGCTCACGAAGCGGCGCACCAGGCGGGTGCCGAGCAGCCATTCGCGCGGCGGAATGGCGGCCGGGTCGGGCAAGGGGGCGGCGCGGGCGAGCAGCGGGATGACTGCAGCCGCAAACGCTTCGCGTTTCGGCGATGGCGCCGGGCCGGACAGGCGGGCATAGGCGTCCCAATCGGCGTCCACGCCCTCAGCGTCCCCGGCGAAACGCGGCGCGGAGCAGCCAGCAGACTTCTTCCCCCACCAGGGCGCGGCGCTCGCGCGGCAGCAGGTGATGGTCGGGGTCGGCGGCATCGGCGGCGGCGTATAGGGCTTCGCGCGGCGCACGGGCCGCCAAGGGGGCGGCGAGCGCCCGGCGCACCGCGCGCTCCGTC
>CALMVT010000416.1 GCA_937873175.1 uncultured Acetobacteraceae bacterium
ACGAGATATTCGAGGAAGTTGCGAAGCTCGGTCCGGCGGCAGAGCACGTCCGTGACCTGGCGATCGAGGCCAAGCTGCCAAGCCAGGTCGGCGCGTTCGGGCTCCTGCTCGAGAGCGTCAACCAATGCAGCCATCCTCTCGACATCGTCGACCGTCTGCGCCAGCCCATGTTCGATCAGGTCGTTTGCCTGCCGGCGCAATGCTGCAGCGATCTCGGCGAGGGAAAGCTCGGGATGGTACTGGACACCCCAGAATACGCCCCGATCGAACCTGATTTCTGCAGCCTGGATGGAGGTCACCTCGTTCCCCGCGAGCAGCGTCGCTCCAGGAGGCAGCACCGCGACCTCATCGGTATGGATCGCGGGGGCGTCGAAAGCCGCGGGCCGCCCGTGAAGCAAGGGATGGCCTCGCCCCGCCTCTGTAGCGAAGATGCGCCGTGCAAAGCCGGCTTCGCGACGCGGCCCCATCGACCGCACCTCGCCACCGGCCGCTGCGGCGGCGACCTGCAGGCCTGCGCAGGAGCCGAAGGATGGTGTGCCTGATGCGAACACCTCTCGCATGAAGTCCAGCTCGCGGCGCGCCTCGGGCGTGTCGTCGTACACGTGCAGGGGTGACCCGGTCAGGAATACCGCGTCGTAGCGCGCGATCGCTGTTGCATTCATCGGCACGCTGTCGGCATCGGCCGGCTTCACACGGTCGCACGACGCGCCTGGTACGAGTTCGCCGAGCATGTCCACATAGGTCTCACCCGAACTTTTGCCGACGCTCCGGCGACGTTTTTCACGCGCTTCCGGTGGCTCGCTCTCGGCGACGAGGAAGCGCATCTACATTCCGATCTTGCCTTTGGAACACGCACAACGAAGCCGCTAAATGCCTCGTTCCTTTTGCTTTTCGGGAACGGAGATGAGCGGCTGCGGTTTCACGCCCACCTAGCGTGCAATCGCTCGCGTCTCGGTTGCAGCATCCGATGTGCGATGATCGAAACTCTGGCCAATGCGCGCGCCTTGGATCAGACTCACGGTGATCGGTCCCATCATTCCCGATGACGCAATGGCGCCGGGGAAGGAAATGTTGGAGCCTCACAGCGAGGAAGAGGTAGATGCGGTTGCGTAGAAACCCGGAGCGGCTCTTACGCACGAATGACTGCTGAACAATACCGGACGCGCGAGGGGCTGTTTGTCAGACCTGACGAAGATTGATCATATGCTGGACGATCAGGGTGCGACCTGCCGCGCGATCGTCGAGACGCCGAAAGGCAGTCAGTCGAAATACACTTATGATCCTGAACTGGAGACTTTTCGAGCTATTGGGGCTTCTGCCCGCCGGGACTCATCCAACCATTGTGCGCTGCAAAATTTCGCGTGTCGCCGTCGAGGGCTCATGGCTAGAGCGTCGAGATGAGTGCCGACGAGGCGACCGCGTCAGCAGAACTCGTCAATCACAGTCCTTCCGCGCTGCCGACGCACATACGCTTCCTGCTCGGGCACCTGGATCGCGCCGGCTCGCGCTGAACGAACATCGGCTATCGCCTGCTCGGGGTCGACGCCAAGCTCGACCAGGAGACGCGCTGCCACGGTGCCAGCGCGACCAAGGCCGCCCTTGCAGTGCACGAAGACATCGCCTCCGCTTCGCAGAATGCTGCGCAGCACCGACCCCGCGTCGCCCCAGGCGGCTTCGAACGCCGGACCGGGCGCCGTCACGTCGGCAATCGGCAGGTGGAACCAGCGCATCCCTTTGGCGGCGACTGCGGCACCCATGTTCTCTACCCTTAACGCCACCAGCTCATCGGCCTCGACGAGGGTCACGACCGCGACGGCGCCCCACTCGGCTACTGCGTCAAGGTCCACCTCGAGGTCGCGCGCCCAGGCGCCCGTCATCGCCACCGCCTGCCACTTGCCCGGGCAGAAGCTGATGCCGACGCGGCCCAAGCCTTTACCCGGCGTAACGGACGGTATCAGCAACGGGTGAGTGTGGCTGGTGCGCGCTGTCGCTCGAGCGCCGCTCCGCTGCATGGACCTCATGCCGGAAGGCATCGCGTTAGCTGCCTACCGAGCCTGGCTCCTGAGCAATTCACGATGCCTTGCTCGCGAGAAGCTCGAATTCGACAGCGTCATGCGCGCAAAAAATGCGGACGTCGGTCCGATCGAGTGAGAGCCGGCGCAGTCTCGCCTGGTTCATCAGGCGGGCTTCTCGATCGACTTCCATCAGCCGCTGATATCCGCGGAGTCCGGGCGGACAGCGATACGTCTCCGATCCGATCTCGCCCCGGTAGAAATAGGCGTCGGCGGCGTGCAGCAGCCAGTTGCCGTCGTCCTCACGCACGGCGACCCCGCTATGACCCCAGGTGTGGCCCGCAAGCGGAACGAGCAGAATTTCCGGCGGCAGCCCATCAAGGTCGCGTACCGCGTCGAACCCCATCCAAGGCTCGCCGCCGCCGAGTGGATAGAGGCGCCAGTCCGATACGTCGTTCCACTGCGCGGGGCGGTAACGCCGTGTGCCGACGAAGGCACCGCCTCGCCGCTCGTCCGCCACTTCCTTCTCACGCGCCGTGAGATGGACGGTGGCGTTCGGAAAATCCTCGATCCCGCCTGCATGGTCGAAGTCGAGGTGGGTCACCACGATATGGCGCACGTCCGCGGGCGAGAAGCCGAGGGCGCGCACCTGCGCGATCGCGGCTTCCTCGGGCCGGAGCTGGATATTGTTGAGCTTGAGGAAGAATTCCGACAGCCGACGATGGGGATGATCGATGTCGCGCGTGCCGAAGCCGGTATCGACCAGGATCAGCCCGACATCGCTTTCAATCAACAGGCAATGGCAGACAAGGTGAGCCAGCGGACCGTCGCTGGTGCCATCGAACAGCCTGCCGCCAGCGGGGCAGCACGTCCCGCAGTTAAGATGATGGATGCGCATCGGCCGGCTCCCCAATAACGATGTCTGAGGCGGAGGGCGCGGCATGTGCCGCTGGCTCGCTTCCCTGGGAGAGGCGCCGTGCCGTCTGGGCGTCGATGGCAGGCTGGGTCCGGCGCGAGCGCAGCCATGCTACCAAAGAGCTGGTTATGATGACCGCGCCTACGGCGGCGGGCACGGACCACCCTCTTACCGAGGGTGGGGAGGCACGAACATGGTGCCGAGGCTTCTTTGACTGGTCTGACACCATTTCCTCCTGATCCCATCCAAGAAACTGAAGCTTCGGCAGTCCGTTCCGTGCCACAATCGCCCGGCTGCTGGACTGTTTGAACCTACGGGCTCTCAGGGTCCGGTGTCTTCGTGTAGGCGTTGGTGGGTCGAAGGAGAATGACATGCAGGGTCTCGATCAGGTACTCGGCTCCAGTGGGGTCGATCTGGGTGGCCTTGGCGCACGGTTCGGTCTCAGCCCCGAGCAGACCCGCTCGGCCATGGGGTCGTTGATGCCAGCAGTGCTCGGCGGCTTTCACAAGCAGGCTGAGGCTGGCGACCCAGCCGACGTCGCGGGCGCTGCGAATGCTGTCGATCAACCTGACGTGCAGTCAGGCAACGACATTCTCGGCCGTATCTTCGGCAATAAGGACGTGAGTCGGCAGGTCGCCGACCATGCTGCCGGGCAGACGGGCGTTTCCAGCACGGTGCTGAAGGCAATGCTGCCGATCGTGGCGGCGATGGTCGCCCGCCATGTCGCAGCCAGCAGCGGAGCAACGGGCGGTGGCGGCCTGGGCGGCATGCTAGCGTCGGTGCTGGCCGGCGGCAATTCCGGCTCAGCAGGCGGCTCGCCTGGCCTCGGCGGTTTGGGCGGTCTCGGCGAGCTTCTCGGTGGCGGCTCCAATCCGTTGGACGCGATCCTGGGCGGGCTGCAGCGATGAGGCGCCTCCGAGGAGCATGACCGGGGGGCAGGGTCCTCCTCGATCTGTCAGCAGGATCCTGTCCGCCGCTATCGTGGGCCTGGCGCTCCTCGGCGGCGTATTCGTGACACTGCTCGCGGCCGCCGATGGAGGCCTGCTCGATCGCCCGATCCAGCGATGGGCGTCGCACAGGCTTGGCCGGACCGTGACGTTCAAGGCAATGCGCATTCAGCTCCTGTCGCGGCACCCGCAGATGGAAGTCGATGGTCTCAGTATCGCCAACCCTTCGTGGATGCGTGGCTCGGTCGCGGATGTCGCGCGGCTGAGCGCCACGTTTCAGCCGTCGGCGATCTTCAAAGGCAGTCTGGAGCCGACCACGCTGGCGGTCGAGGGCCTCGCGCTGCACCTCTTTCGCTCGAACTCCGGCAGGAACAACTGGACGTTCGGCCAAGGCCGGCAAGCGGAGCGGGCGTTCGGCCCTCTTCGCCACGTTCAGCGCTTCAGCCTCGCGGGGCGCGTCGATCTGGTCGACCTCCAGCGCAAGCTCCGCTTTCGGGCACGCGTCACCCATGCGCTCGCCGGGTCGATGCCGCTGCTGCTGGAGGGGCAGGGAGAGCTGGAAGGCATTCCTCTCCGGTTGGCTGCGCGAGGCGGCCCGCTTCATAGCGCCAGCGTGGATCGGCCATACCCTTTCGTCGCTCGCCTGACCGACGGGGCAACGACCGTCGTCGCCCGAGGCACGAGCGGTGCTGCGTTTGATCTTACCGAGTTCAAGCTCGCGATGGATGCCCGCGGGCCGAACCTTGCCGATCTCGGCTATCTGTTCAACTTGCGCGCGCCCAACTCGCCGCCATTCAGACTTGTGACCGTGGCTGAGGGCAACGGCGCTCGATTCGTGTTCAACCCGCTTCGAGTCCACTTCGGCGGCAGCGATGTGCGGGGCTGGATACACTCGGATCATATGACCCAACGGCACCGCGCGACCGCCGAACTATGGTCGACAATCTGGACGAAGGAGGATGTACGAGCGGTGCTTGCCCCGATGCCGCCCCGCATAACGGCACGCAGCCTATCGGGCGCAGTGCCTCGCGAAATCCCCAGCCGCTGGATCCTGCCGGACACGGCGTTTCCCATCGAGAACCTGCGTGGCCTCGATCTTCAGGCACGCGTCCATGTCCGCGCCGTCCGCGGCTATTCGCTGCCGCTGGACCAGCTCGACGC
>CALMVT010000417.1 GCA_937873175.1 uncultured Acetobacteraceae bacterium
TATACCGATCTCACGTCGCATCGGCTAGGCCGTGGCGCGAGTGCTGACAGAACCCCAACGTACATCGACACCTCGCCAATGCACCGCGAACGCGGAAACCCCACATCAGATATCCCGTCCGCGATCTATTCTAGCGCCTATGGGCTGACCGCCTCCCGACATGACGCCGTCCAGCTGAAATCCGGCCTTCACAGGCCGGCACTTTCGCGCCCGTGTCACCTGATTTGAGCGGATTCTGAACCACGCCAAGCCGCGTGTTCCCATAATTTCCCCTGTCCGTCGAACCACCCAGGAGGGAACCACACTTCGGCCAAGCTCGGGATCACATCAGAGTCAGCCGTTATGGCAACGGGTATCAGATGCACGTCGGAACCCGCAGATGGTTTGTGCATTTCTTCGTCCGAGGCATATAGCTTACAACCGTGACATCTTATGAAACAAAAGCAATGACACCAGAAGCTTTAGACTCCAGCGTCCATGTCCAAGGAGAATGGGACGCCGACTCTCACCGTGCCTGGAGGGGAACCGCTTCGGACTTCGCGTTCGTGCTCGACCCAAGCGGGGCGATCCGTGGCTTGGGCTGCCGCCGGGACGACCTGTGGCGCGAGCTGGGCGGCGCGAAAGCTTGGCTGGGTCAGCGCTGGGCAAGCGTCGCCACGCCAGAAACGCAGGCGGTGGTCGGGCAGCTACTGGGAAACGTGGCAGCGGACAGGCTTCTCGGGTGGCATCTTGTCGGTCACAAGGCGCCCAGTGGACGGTCCGTTTCGATGCTGTGCTCTGCCGCCCGGAGCGGCACGCACGTCGTTGTATACGGGCGTGACCTCGGTTCCCTGGACATCATTGATGTCCTGAAGGAGCACGAGGCAGCTGTGGCCTGCGCGCATGCAAATTCACTGCTCAACCGGGGCGTGGGGATGGAAACGCTTCTGCTCGACGTTCTGGCACCTGCGGCGCGGCGCCTTGGCGACCTTTGGACGCAGGATGCCTGCACCTTTGTTGACGTCACAATAGGTGTTGGCCGCTTGCACGAAGTGCTGCATGCGCTCGACTCAGGTGGGCAGATTTCAACGGCGCCGGTTGCAAGTGGACATAGCATCTTGCTGGCGCCTTGTCCTGGCGAACAACATACGTTTGGCCTCGCCATGATTGCTGGGCTGTTCCGTCACGCAGGCTGGCAGGTCCAGCAAGAGCGCGGCACGTCCAACACCGTCCTGGTCCAGGCCATCCGGCGTGACTGGTTCGATGTGGTTGGATTATCCGCAAGCTGTGAGGACCGGCTGGATGCGTTGACGGAAGCGATCCGCACGGTACGGCGTCGATCGCGCAATCCGGCCATTCGGGTCTTGGTCGGCGGCAACCTGTTTACCTGTAGGCCTGAACTAGCCGCATTGGTCGGCGCTGATGCCACTGCGTTCGATGGTCGCCAGGCAGTCCGTCAGGCACAAGCCGTGGTTCAGAATTTGCCCGGCTCAGGTGACACAGGCGCGCGAAAGCGTCGGCCTGTGAAGGCCGGACTTCAGCTGGAACGGCGTAGTATGGGGAGGCGGCCGGCATAGGCGCTCAAATTGTGCTTGACCCGGCTCGGATCGGCTTGATCCTGGAGGCGGATGCAAGACGCAGCATCTGTTCTGACGGATCGGTTTTCCGAGGTGCTGGAACGGCTTCCGGCCGGTTTGGACCTTGATGTTTTGGCGTTGGAGGTCAAGGCAATCCAGCGCCGGCGTGAGGTGGCCGACGGCGCGGCCTTGTTGCGGATCGCGCTTGCACGCGGGTCAGGCAGGCTTTCTTTACGCCATACTGCGGCCTGGGCCTCTATGCAGGGGATCGCCGAACTCAGCAATCCCGGCATCAAGTACCGGCTGGACCAGGCGGCGGAGTTTCTCGCCATCCTGGTGGAAAGGTTGCTTGCGGCGAAAACACCCGGCGCCCAGCTGCGCTGGCCCGGTCGCACGTTGCGCTTGGCTGACGGCACCTGCGTCAGCAAGCCCGGCAGCACGGGCACCGACTGGCGCGTCCACGGCGTGTTCGACCTCGGCCGCAGCGGGTTTTCGCATCTCGAACTGACCGATCAACACGGCCCCGAAGCGCTCGAGCGTGGCGCCCCGTATCCGGGCGAGATCCAAATTGGCGATCGCAATTACGCCCGGGCGCCGGTGCTGCGGCGCTTCCGTGCGCGGAGCGGCGGCCGTGCCGATTTCATCGTGCGGCCCGGCTGGAACGCGCTGCCGCTGACCATCCCGGCCGGCAAGCCGTTCGACCTGATCGGCTATCTGCAATGCTTGCCGCCCGATCTGAGCTTGCATGAGGAGAGGCTGCGCGCGTCAATTGGCCGCAATGAGCCCGCGTTGGCGGTCCGCTTGATCTTGCTAGCGCAAGACGCCCGAGGCGGCCGAAGCGACGCGGTCAGCGCTGCGCCGAACGGCCGCCAGAAAGGGCAAGGCGCTTGACCCGCGCAGCCTGATTGCGGCGGACTTCATGATCCTGGCGACATCGCTGCCCAAGAGCAGATACAGCGCGAAGGCCATCCTCGCCGGCTATCGGCTGCGTTGGCAGATCGAACTCGCCTTCAAACGCCTGCGGTCGCTGCTGCACATCGACCAGCTGCCAACGCGCACCGAGCGCGGATCGCGGAGTTGGCTCTACGCCCACCTTGTCCTTGCCTTGTTGTGTGATGACCTCAGCCAGGATTTCCTGGACGCTTCCCCCCTGAGGACTTGCTTGACACGGCCTACGCTCCATCACTTTGGACCGTGCAAAAGACCGTGCTGATGGTGCTGCTTGGCATCGTCATCGGCCCACTCTCCCTGGCCAGCCTCGTCGCGCCACAGCCCATGGTTCACCGGCACCTCGCCAACGCGCCGGGAAGGCGCAAACCTCACATCGGATATCCCGTCCGGGACCTACTTTAGCGCCTATGCGGGGAACCCCCTAAGCTTCCCCGCCCGGCGTGTCAGACCGGCTCGTCCTCGCGTTGGCGCCGGTAGGCGTCCAACGCCTCCTTCATATCGACGAGGGACATGCCGCTCTCCTCGCCCGTCATGCGCCGCCATGGCTTGCCGCGCTCGAAGCAGTCGAGCGCCTCCCGGGCGCCCCGCGCCGCGTCCGTAGCTGCCCGGGCAGGTTCTGTCAGCGCTTGCGCCACGGCCTAGCTGCTGCGAGGG
>CALMVT010000418.1 GCA_937873175.1 uncultured Acetobacteraceae bacterium
CCAGGACGTGTCGGCAGCCCTGGCTCAGAACCAGCCGGTGATCTCGGTGGACACCAAGAAGAAGGAACTGGTCGGCTCGTTCAAGAACCCCGGCCGTGAGTGGCACCCGCAGGGCACGCCGGAGCAGGTGCGGGTGCATGACTTCCTGGTCGAGGAGCTTGGCCGCGCCGTGCCCTATGGCGTCTACGACCTGGCTGCCAACACCGGCTGGGTCAGCGTGGGCGTGGATGCGGACACCGCCGCCTTTGCGGTGCAGACGATCCGCCGCTGGTGGCAGGAGGCAGGCCGCGCCCGCTACCCCGCAGCAGGGCGCCTGGTGATCACCGCCGATGGTGGCGGCAGCAACGGCTCGCGCGTGCGGCTGTGGAAGCGCGAGCTGCAGGCCCTCGCCGACGAGTTTGGCATCGAGGTCAGCGTCCACCACCTGCCGCCGGGCACCAGCAGTAGAGTCGACGACTGGCGCGGTGGCGTTAGCCTTCCGGTGGGTTGTCGGCAGTCGCTTTCGCGCCGCCCCCTCAATCCGGACTGGCGTAGCTCCGTTTCCAGTCGCCGCTCGTCAAACCGGACATGCAGATCGCCCGCATCCGGCTTTCACCTGCGTCATCAGGCCTTCGCGCTCGGCAGGTCGGCGCGGCGACGCGGCAAGGCATAAAGGCCGAGCGTCTCGTAGAGATACTCGTCCGGATATAGGCGATATCCGGTGCCCGCTTGTCCGCTGCGTCGCACCAACCAGCGTTGTAGACGCCGCTGCACATACCAACGCACCAACTTGTAGATCGGCAGAACCGGTCCTTGGTTGAAATACTCGGCCCAGCCACGGAGAAGCCGGTTAATGGCGGCAACCCGTAGTTCAGGGCTTTCGGCATGCTTGTGCGGCGTCGTCGCGTCATGGATCCGCTGGAGCAAGCGCTGGACCGCCTTCCGGGACGGGCGCGTGCCGATATAAGGCACCCCGTCCTTGCCGTAAAACCGACCGATGCTATAGCCCAGGAAGTCGAAACTCGCCTCGGGCAGTTGCACCAATCCAGTCTTGGCCTCGTTCACCGTCAACCCGAGCCGGGTCATCAACTCCCGCATCGTCGTCAGTGCGGCCGGTCCGTTGCCGGGTCGGCAGCAGATGACGAGGTCATCGGCATAGTTGACAACGTAGGCGTCGAGCCGTCTGCGGTGACCGAACCGTTCCCAGGCCAGCAGGAAGCGGCGGAAGTAGAGATTCGCCAACAGGGGCGAGATCGGGGACCCCTGCGGCGTACCCCGATGTCGGTCCTTCGCCTCCGTCGTGCATCGGGTCGTGCGCTGGTCACGCTCGATCACCGGTGCCGTGAGCCAACTCTTGATCACGGACAGGAGCGTCCCGTCCGCCACACGCCGGCTCACACAGCGCATCAGCGGCCCATGCGGGATCGACGAAAAGTAGTCGCTGAGATCCGCGTCTACCACCTCCGATCGCCCATGATCGCTGACGTGCCAGAAGGCTTGGCGAACCGCCATCTTGGCGTCCAGCCCCGGACGGAAGCCATACTGATTGCGCAGCAGGTCCGCCTCGAAGATCGGACCCAGCACCAGCAGCGCCGCCATCTCGACCACGCGGTCGCGGATGCACGGAATGCCGAGCGGGCGCTGGCCGCCGTTGCTCTTTGGTATCCAAACGCGCAGCAGGGGCTGGGGACGGTATTCGCCGGCCCGTAGCTCCTGCCGCAACTCTTCCAGCCATCGCTCCTGCCCGTGGGCGGTGATCAGGTCGAACGTCACCCCGTCGCAGCCCGAGGCCCCGCCGTTGCGGCGGCATGCCCGGTAGGCTTCCTCAAGGACGTCGGCCCGGCACACTTTGTCCCACAGGGAGTAGAAGCGAAAAGCCGGTTCAGCCTTAGCTTTCGCCTGCAGCGAGGTCTGTAACTTCTGAACCCTTTCGAGCGGAGTTGCTGGGCCATCGGCCAATCTCCGGGGTCTCGTCACTTTGCTCGCCTGTCGCAGGTCAGGGCCCCTTCCCTCAGCCGGCATTACCCAGCGTCCCTGGTACTACGGACCCATCCGCCATCTGCCCCGGCCGGCGCTGACCCTCACGGGGTCGCCGTTGACCATCCGGTTGCCAACCGTGGTCGCTGGAACAGACTTCCCTTGTTGCGCATCGATGCTCTGCCATACGTGCTGCCACCTTTACCCCGGTGAGACCGTCAGGGGCGTGTCTCGCTCGCTTGCCTGACGACGGCGGCCTCCCCGTTCCACTGGCGGGTCGGCTCTCACATTGATCCTTTCGAGGCCTCGACGGTGTTCGCTTGTGCTGCGGCCCGTATGGCCCGCTGATCCCCAGAAGGGGCCTTTTCCCGAAGTGCTTCAGACCATTCGTCGCCTCCTGATCCGCCCCAGGTGCTTCCGGCTGGAGCGAGAGTTGCCGGGTGGGATTTGCACCCACGACATCAATGCACCTTGGCAAGGCACACAGTGGAACAAGATAGAGCACCGCCTGTTCTCGTTCATCAGCCAGAACTGGCGGGCCAAGCCCCTGGTCAGCTACCGCGTCATCGTGGACCTGATCAGCGCAACCACCACCAAGACTGGCCTCTCGGTACGATGCGAACTGGACACCAAGGCCTACCCCAAAGGCATCCGCGTGTCCGACGAGGACATGGCCGCCCTCAACATCACCCGCGACCCGTTCCATGGCGAATGGAACTACACTATCAAACCTCAGAAAACAGAAAGTGGTGCGGTTATTTTATAACGTATCCCTACCCTCATCTTTCGCGCAGCTTGTGCACACGATCTGTCAGTACACGGTGAACTCCTTTCC
>CALMVT010000419.1 GCA_937873175.1 uncultured Acetobacteraceae bacterium
CCAACTCGCCGCCGTCGCCATCCTGCTCCGGTGAAATCGTCACCACGGCCTAGATGTTCGGCAGCCACGAGGCGTATCAGGTCGAGTTCGAAACCCGCCGGCCACACCTGAGACCGTGCCGGCGTATGCCCTACGGCCAGGCTGGTCGGCGAGATAATCGATACCTGCCTAGGCTGCATGGCCGCATGGGCGGCATGTGTGGCGAAGCTGAAGGATCGCGCAGCACGGCTGGAACTGTCGCAAAATCCAAATTTTACTGGAAAATTCTACATGTTGGGCAGGACTGCTGGCTTGTAGCTGTCTCATTTATAGAAAGAAATTCCACTTTATGAGAAAAACAGGAAGAACTCGTGGTGCCACTGCTCAACGACGTGACCGCACTGCGCTACACCAACCCCAATGCCTACACGGGCACGACCATCGCCGGCAGCAAAGGCTACATCGTCAACATGCCGGCGGACGGACAAACCGTATCGAGCACCGGCGGCAGCGTCGACAACCTCGTGCTGATCGGCGGCGACAACAGCAAGTTCATCGACGAACAGGGGGCATCCAGCGCCGACCACATCGTACTCAGCGGCAACAAAGACTTGGTGTATGCATCCGGGAGTAACGTGGTCGACGTTTACGGCACCGGGGCACGGATCGACTTCTTCGCGCCGCCTGGGGTGGCCGGCCATGCGGTCACGACGGAAAACATCCTGGCTAGCGGGATCAACATCGTGAACGTCTTCGGCACCGCCGATGCCTACATCACGGGAAGCACCGGCGCGCTCAGCGTGGACGGCAAAGGCACCGGTTTCATTGAGACCGCGCCAAGCGACACCGGGTCCACGTTGCAGCGGGGCGGCACCAACTCGGTGCATTTCCGGGGCAGCGACGTGGCGGTCGCGGGCGGAAAGCACGCCGCCGACAACCAGATGCAGACGGGGGCCGGGCCGTCCATCCTGGACGGCTCCGATTACGGCATAAACCATCTCACGACGCAGACTGGGGCCGACACCCAGATGTATGCGGGCAGGTATGCCGACACGAATATGGATGCCTCCAAATCGACCGGCAACAACTTCATGATGGGGTTCATCGGAGGCTGGACACCCTCCCTCGACGCTGATTCCCCGGTTCCCCATACGGAAATGCATGCCGGGTCCGGGAACGACACGTTAGTCGCGGGCGCTGGCACGACCATCATGTATGCCGGGCAGGCTCGCTCCGACACCTTTTCGGTGTTCTACGACAAAAACAATCAGGTACCCGGCCACAACATCGTTCAGATCGTCGACTTCAAAGTCGGTCTCGATCGCCTGATCATCCACAATGATCCCGACAGCGACCTGTTCGCGGGGTCATTCACGACCTACCACGGGGGCACGCAACTGCATCTGGGCGACGGCACTATTATCGACTTCACGTTCACGAAGATCAGCGCAACCGACGTGTTCCGGGGCTGAGCCGGCGCGAGGCTTGCAGCGGGGCACCCGTCCCGCTGCAAGGTCCAGGCGGCTTCGCGCAACATGACGGCGGGCGGCAGCCTGCGCCTGACGATCCCGCAGCAGACCATCAACGCGGTCAAGGTCAACGTGACCGGCGGCAAGGCGGCCCTGGATGTTTATGATCCCGGCCCCGGTTATCCCGATGTGATCGTTGCTGCCGACAAGCTGTCGTCGGTGCTGCTATCCGGGCAATTGGCGTTCGGCAGCCTGACCGAGCACGGCGGCACCGTCCTGGCGAACGGCGAGTTTTCAACCAACGGCGCCAACGTGCTGCTCGACAGCAACCTCGCAGGCGCCGGGCGGCTGGACATCGGCAGCGGGCAGTCCAACCGGGGCGTGCTCGAAGTCACCGGGTCGGTCGGCGCCGATGTCACGATTGCCATGCGGGGCGACCCCGGCCGCCATGTTGTTTCGGCCGCTGCGCTGGACAGCGGCTTGGCTGTCCATGGAACGGTGATCCTGGAATACTCGTCGCTCGTGCTCAAGAACCTCGGATCGCTCGACGCCATTTCGTACGGGAACTCGGTCCTGTCACTCTTCCGGGGCGGCACGCTGGTGGAAGCCGTCAAGATAGTCGGCGTGGCGGACGTGGCGTCCTACTCCAACGGCAGCAACGGTGTGATGACCTTTGCCTACAGCTACAGCGCCGGCACGCTTACGGTGCGATGCGCGATCCACGCTCGTGCTGGACGCTCAAATGATGTTCGGCAAGCTCGCAGTGCATGGCGGCACCGTGCTGTTCAGCGGGGACAACAACTTTGGCAGCGCCACGGTGCTGCTGGACAGCAACATCGCGGGCTTCGACACGATCTTCGACACCACGGCGCCGCGCATCGGCTTCGGCTCGATGGAGATCACGGGAGCGGTCGGGGCCGGGGTGACGATCGCCGTGGTCGGCAACACCTATGTGTATCCGCGCATCACCACCCTGACGGTGGACAACGCCAAGGCATTCCAGGGAGCCGTGACCCTCGATCACGGCTCCCTGCTGCTCAAGGGGGTCGGCGTCGTGGACAGCTTGTCGTACAAGAACTCGACGGTGTCGCTGTTCCACGGAAACGCCGTGGTCGAGACCTTCAAGGTGGTCGGAGTGCCGAACACGCAGCCGGGCAACGTCGGCAGTGGCGTGCTGAACTTCACCTATGCCGCAGGAAACCTCACGGTGTTTGACGGCGGGGCTGCAACCAAGCTGTCGGGCCTGACGCTGCACGCTTGAGCTTGGAGGCCCTCGCGCAAGCGGGGGCCTATTCCAAAGCTGGACAGGTTATGCGGAGCCAAAAGCATTCCATCTCGTCCGTTGACCGCAAGGTGTTCGTGGAAATCAAAGACCCCTATCCGCGCTATGCCGACGTGCGCTGCCATCGGTTCCGCGATGGAATTACGACGGGCACTGTCATCTCCACCGGAGCCTGAACATTAGCATGTCAGCGTCGCTCCCCCGGAGGGCGAACCCGGTCGTGCTGCCATACGACGGGGCTGCGACCACCTCGACTCGACCAACGTGCTCGCGGCACCAGTCGGCCAGGTCAACGCGCAATCGTGTCGCTACCTGTAGCGGCTGCAATCATCGGCGGCTGGGATCGCAATCGTCGGGGTCCTGCCCACGCTGATTGCACGGGGGGCAACCTATGTCCCGGCCGAGGACTGGACCGTTGATGATGTTTCTATCCACGCCCCCGTGCGGAGGTCATGCACCGCCTGGGCCACGTTTCGATCCACGCCCCCGTGCGGGGGGCGACTCGCCGTGGGACCGACCGTGCATATGCACCACCTCCGTCGACCCGGCCCGCTCGTGCAGGTCATCGACGTTCTGCGTGCAAAGGAACAGCGCGCCGCCCTGCGCCCGCAGCCCCTCGCCGAGGCGGGCGATGGCCGTGTGCGCCGCGTTGGGCTCGACGCGCTGCGCCGCCTGCCGGCGCGCGTTGTAGAACGCATGCACCAGGCGAGGCTCGGCGGCGAACGCTTCCGGCGTGGCAAGCTCCTCGGGGCGGTAGCGGCTCAAAAGCGCGTCGGGCGCGCTGCGGAAGGTCGACAAGCCGCTTTCGGCGGATATGCCGGCGCCGGTGAGGACAAAAACGCGATGGGAGCGAAGCTTCGCTTCCTCTGTGCTCATGTGGGGCCTCACGACGGATCGATCTTGCGCTTGAACTCCGTCCCGACATAGGTGCGGATCACCCGCCCGCGCTCCAGCGCGTTGTGCTCGTCCCAGCGGTCCTTGGCGCTTCGGGCCGCCTGGCTCCGGCGCCCCCGGATGTCGGCGAGGGTCAGTGCGCGGCTACGGTCCCAGTGGTTCGGCATGTTGTGCGGCATACCCCCTCATACCGATGCACGAGGTTGGATTGCCATATCCGTAGGTCAGCACGGTCGGCCCGGCGCCCTCGATCCGTTCGGCGAACAGGATGGGGCCAAAGCCCGGCACGGAGTTCGCGTGCAGCTCGGCCGCAAAGCCCATGCGCTCAAGCCAGGGCTGGATGTGCCCCTGGAGGTAGCGCAGAAGGTCCGCTTCGTGGCCGGGGTCCTGCGAGGTGCTGGGCACGGCGACTAGGCCGGCCAGCCGGGCCTCGAAGCCGCCCTCGTCGAAGAACGCCAACGCGCGGCTGACCGCCCCGGCCCTGGTTCCGCTCATGCCCGCCTCCCGTGGTGCGGCCCGAAGCTGACGGCTCCCGCGCGACGGAGCAAGCAAACCGGGCGAGGGCGGCTTCCGGCCCTATTGGGCGCGGCGGCCAAAGGAGATGGGATAGGTCTGCGCGCGCGCCGTGATCAGCGGGTCATCCGAAACCTCTATGCCCGCCGGCAAGCGGTTGGGAAGCAGGAGCAGCGTCCTGTCCGCGGCCTTGCCGTCCGCCACGGGCTTGGTGATCGTGATCGTCCCGAGGTCCGCTACACGGCGGTCGGCGGGCCAGGGTTGGGACGGGTCCTTGGTTTGGTCGCCGGGATTGGCAAGCTGCGCCATCACGCGGAATGCGACCGGCTCCTTGGCCAAGCGCTGCGGCAGTTCGTCGATGAGGAAATCGGGCGGCTGCTTCGCCGCGTCGGCCGGCGACATGTGCTCCGCCCCGGCGACCGGGACGAACTGGAAGCGGAACGGCTGCCGCTTGCCGGCCGCATCCACGAAGACGAAGGCATCGATGCCGTTGTATGTTTCGCGCGCGAAGCTGGTCGGCGTGGCCGCCGAGGCGAATGCCTTCGGCACCGTGGGATGGGCGGCGATGAACTGCTCAATCTTGGTCGGTTTCGCCGCTTCGGGGCCGCTCGCTGCCACGGCCTGCAGCAGGTCACGGAACTCTTCCCCAGTTGCGACGGGGAAAAAGGCCAGCGAGTTGGTCACGACATCCATCTCGCCGCCGGGCAGGTCGAACCTCATGGACATCCCGTGCGGATTGGCGTCCTCGGACCCGTCCGGAAGCGATGGCAGGCCCGTTGAGTCGGAGAACCGCACCGTCACGGGGACCGGTCCTCCGCTGAACAGGCTGGCCTTGCTGAGCGTGGCCGCTTCGGGCGTCGGCGTGAAGCTGCCCTGCACCACCACGCCTTTGGCATGGTTGGCGCGGGTTCCGGGATGGCGTCCCCAAAGCTGGTTCATGGTATTGACCGTCTGCGCCGCCGTTGAGCCGCCTTGCGCCCAAGCGGCTGCGGCCGGCAGGGCGAGCACGATGCTTGCGACAACGGTTGTTGCGCGCACTCGATGGCCAAGCATGGATTGTCTCCGTTTAATGGTTGCGGGAGCCACGCGCAAAATTATAGACGGGAATGGCCTGCTTGACGCCAGCCGTTTTTTCTCAGAACGGCTGTTGCCCTGCAGGGGGCTAGGCTCGTGTCGCGCCGCTCCGTCCCAGCGCTAGCATGGCGCGCAGCGCGGCCCATCGCGTGCGCCGGTTGCCATGCAGCAGGGCCGTCATGCCTGCGAACAGGGCCGCATCGTTCGCCGTCGCCGGTGCGAGGTGCGGGCGCAACCGGCCGCGTCGTTCGCTGACCGTCTTCACCACCGTCATGGCCAGCAGCCCTTCCGCGCCCCGTGTGCTGCCGAAGCCGCTGCGGCCACGGCCGCCGAACGGCAGGCGCGGGTCGGCGGTGGGCACGATCAGGTCGTTGACGCAGACCGACCCGGCGCGCACCCGCCGCGCCATCGCCTGCGCGGCGCCGGGCGGCCCGAACACGCTGGCACCGAGCGCATACGGGCAGCTTGCTGCCGCGGCCAGGGCCGCTTCCGGGCTGGCAACCGGGACCAGCGCCAGCCAGGGCGCGAACACGTCCTTTTCCAGCAGCGCCATGCCAGGCCGGGCGTCGGCCACCACCACGGGCCGGCCCTCCCCGTCCGACACGAGCCGGGCGCCGTCCGCCACGGCCTGCCCCACCAGCGCCGACAACCGGGCCGCGACGGCGGGCGGCACGGACGCTGGCGGAATGGCGGGCAGCCGCGCCAGCAGCTTGGACTGCAGCGCCGCCGCGTCCGCTTCCGTGACGAACACGCGGCGGGGCGCGATGCAGGTGGCGCCCCCGTTGAGCCGCAGGCCATAGGCAAGGCAGGAGGCCGTCAGTTCCAGGTCGGCGTCCGGCAGCACGAACACCGCGTCGGAGCCGGACAGCTCCATGGTGGCGGGCGTCAAGGCCACGGCGGCGGCGGCCAGCACGCGCTGCCCGGTCTCGGCGCTGCCGGTCAGCACGATATGATCAAAGCCCATGCGGACCGCGGCCTCTCCGGACTCAGCGGGCAGCACCTGGAACACGCCGTCCGGCAGGCCCGCCTGCTGCAGCAGGTCCGCCAATGCCCGCATCGGCGCTTCGCACCCCGGCGCCGGTTTCACGCACACGGCGTTGCCGGCCGCGAGCGCCTGCAGCGCCTGCGCGCCGGGCAGGAACAGCGGGTAATTGCTTGGCGCCAGGATCAGCACGGCGCCACAGGGTTCCCGGCGAATTGTTGCCCGCACACCGAATAACCAAAGCGGCCGGCCGCCCCGCAGGCGCCGCGGCGCGAGCAGCGCCGGGGTGCGGCGCAGCAGGAAGCGCGCGGCCTCCGCAAGCGGCAGGACCTCGGCCACCAACGTGTCGGCCGGGCTGCGCGCGACGGTCGCGGCCAGGGCCGCCGCGTCGCGGGCGACCAACCGGCGCAGGCGAGCGATGACGGCAAGCCGTGCCGAAACGCCCAGCGCCGCCCAGGTTTGACCGGAACTGCGGACGCCGGCCAGGAACGCGACGGTGACAATGCCGTTGGTGCTCCCACGTTCACTCAGCATCTATCCGCGCACCAAGACAGGGATTAGGTTCCGCCGCATGTCGCCTCGTATCACTGGCTGCCTTTCGTTAAACCGGACTGCTGCATGACCCGCCGCGTTGCCATCATCGGCGCGGGCCCCGGCGGTTTGGCATCTGCCATGCTGCTCGCCAAGGCCGGCGTGGAGGTCACGCTGTATGAGTCGCGCGACGTCGTCGGCGGCCGGTCCAGCACCATCACCGCGCCCACGGCGTTTGGCACCTTCCGCTTCGACATGGGGCCGACCTTTTTCCTGTACCCGCGCGTGCTGGCCGATATCTTCGCCGCCTGCGGGCGCAACCTGGAGGATGAGGTGGAGCTGATCCGCCTCGACCCGCAGTATCGCCTGGTGTTCGAGGGCGGCGGCGAAATCCAGGCCACCGGCGACATGGCGCGCATGGCCGCCGAGATTGCCCGCTTTTCACCCGCCGATGCCGCCGCCCTGCCCCGCTTCATGGCCGACAACCGCCGCAAGCTCGCGGTGTTCCGCCCGGTGCTGGAAAATGCGTTCAACTCCATGCGCGACCTGATGCGGCCCCAGGTGATGCGCGGCCTCACCCGGCTCCGCCCGCACCGCAGCGTCGATAGCGACCTCGGCACCTATTTCCGGGATGAGCGGGTGCGGCTCGCGTTCAGCTTCCAGTCCAAGTACCTCGGCATGTCGCCGTTCCGCTGCCCGAGCCTGTTCACCATCCTGTCGTTCATGGAATACGAGTTCGGCGTTTATCACCCGCGGGGGGGCACCGGCGCCGTGATGGCCGCCATGGCCCGCGTCGCGCGCGACCTGGGCGTCAAGATCCAACTCGGCGAACCCGTCGAGGAAGTGTTGTTCGAGGGCCGCCGCGCGGTGGGCGTGCGCACGCGGGGCGAGGCCCGGCGTTACGACGCCCTGGTGATCAATTCGGACTTCGCGCAGACGATGACCAAGCTGGTGCCGGACCGCCTTCGCCGCCGCTGGTCGGACCGCAAGATCGCGACCAAGAAGTTTTCCTGCAGCACCTTCATGATGTATCTCGGCATCGAGGGCGAGGTGCCTGGCTTGTCGCACCATACGGTCTATTTAGCCGACGATTATCGCCGCAACCTCGCCGAGATCGAGGCTGGGATGGCACCGTCCGAACCCAGCTTCTACGTGCAAAACGCCTGCGTCACCGACCCGGCCTTGGCGCCGCCGGGCCACTCGACGCTGTATGTGCTGGTGCCCGTCGGCCACCGGATCGGGGAAGGCGTGGACTGGGCGGCGGAAACGGCGCGCTACCGGGCACTGACGCTGCAGCGGCTGGCGCGCATCGGCATCCCCGACATCGAGAAGCGCATCCGCTTCGAGAAGATCCTGACGCCGCAGGGCTGGGAGCATGACCTGCAGGTCTACCGTGGCGCCACCTTCAACCTGGCGCACAACCTCGGCCAGATGCTGCACTTCCGCCCGCGCAACCGGTTCGAGGATGTGGCCGGCGTGTACCTGGTCGGCGGAGGGACACATCCCGGATCGGGCCTGCCGGTCATCTTCGAGAGCGCCCGCATCACCTCCCGCCTGATGGCGGAGGACCTGGGCCTTGATGCGCACTGGGAACCGCCGTCGGCCATGGCGCAAGATCATTACGAACCCGCTATTGCGGAGGCTCTATGAACGCCATCAATCCCATCCGCGGCAGCCTGCCGGTTGGCGTCATCGGCGCGGGCCTGGGCGGCCTGGCGGCGGCCTGCACGCTGGCGGCGCGCGGGCACAAGATCATCCTGTTCGACAAGAACCCCTGGCTGGGCGGCAAGGCGGCGTTGCTGGAAGAGGACGGCTTCCGCTTCGACATGGGGCCGACCATCCTCACGGTTCCCGACGTATTGGCGCGTGTGTTTTCCGAGGCCGGGCGGCAGATGTCCGACTACTTGGACCTGCGCCGGCTCGACCCGCAATGGCGCTGCTTCTTCGAGGACGGTTCCGTGCTCGACCTTCAGGAAGACGTGCCGGCGATGGCTCGGACCATCGCCAACTATGCGCCCGGCAGCGAGAACGGCTATGCCGAGTTCATCGCCATGTCGGCCAAGCTACACGAGGTGTCGGAGAAGTTCTTCTTCTGGAAGTCGGTGGAGGGGATCGGCGACACGCTTGAGTTCAAGGGCATGAACCTTGCAACCTTGCGCGACGTGCTGAGCCTGCGCATGGGCACCTCGGTCGCCAGCCAGATCAGGAAGCGGGTGCCGGACGCCCGGGTGTCGCAGATGCTCGACCATTTCGTGCAGTATGTCGGCAGCTCCCCTTACGCCTCGCCCGCCGTGCTGTGCTCCATCGCGCACATGCAGACGCAAAAGGGCGTATGGTACCCCATGGGCGGCACCCGTGCCGTGCCGCTGGCCCTCGAACGCCTGGCCGGCGAACTCGGCGTGGACCTGCGGCCCGGCACCGGCGTGGCCTCCATCCTGTCCGAGGACGGCCGGGTCAACGGCGTGCGTACCGAGGCAGGCGAGACGGTGGCGCTCTCCGCCGTGGTCAGCAACATGGACAGCGTGCGCACCTATCGCGAGTTGGTGGGCGGCAAGCCGCAGGCCAGCTTTGCCCGGCGCTGGAAGCGGGACCCTGCGTGCTCCGGCGTCGTGCTCTACCTCGGCCTCGACCGGCGCTACGACCACCTGGCGCACCACGACTTCGTCTTCTCCCGCGATCCGGAAGAGGAATTCGACTGGATCTACAACAAGGGCGAGCCGGCGCCGGACCCCACCTGCTACATCGCCGCACCTTCGGGCACGGAACCAGGTGTGGCGCCGCCGGGTGGCGAGGCGCTCTACGTCTTGGTGCACACCCCGTTCCTCCGCCCGCACCACGACTGGTCCAAGATGTTCGCCCCCTACCGCCAGGTGATCCTCGACAAGCTCGCGCGCTGCGCCGGGATGCCGGATCTGGCCGAGCGCATCGTGTTCGAGCGGCACCTGACGCCGCAGGATATCCATGAGCGCTACCGTGTGCTTGACGGCGCGATCTACGGCCTGGCGAGCCACGGCAAGGTCAATGGCGCGTTCAAGCCCGGCAATCGCTCGCGCGACTTGGCCGGCCTCTACTTGGCCGGCGGCGCCGCGCATCCGGGGCCGGGCATGCCGATGGTGCTGATGAGCGGCTGGATCGCCGCCGACAGCCTGGCGCAGGACATGGCCCGGAACGGGGCGCAGCCGGCCATGGCCCTTGCCGGTGCCTGAAGCGGCGGCGCCCGACCCGATCGCGTTGCGGTCGGGCCGGGCGTTCTGGGCCTTCGGCTGGTACCTCCGCTGGTACTTTTTCCGAAAGTTCCACGCCGTGCGCGTGTCCCATGCCGGCCTGCCGCACGGCTTCGACGGGCGGCCGCTAATCATTTACTGCAACCATCCGTCGTGGTGGGACCCGGCGCTGTATATTCTGCTCTGCACCTTTCTGTTCCCGGGCCGCCGCGGCTACGGGCCGATGGACGCCAAGGCGCTCGGCAACTACGGCATGTTCGAGCGCATGGGGGTGTTCGGCATCGCGCTCGACACCCCGCGGGGCGCAGCCCGTTTCCTGTCCACCAGCCTGCGCATCCTGTCCGACCCCGGCAGCATGCTTTGGATCACCGCGGAGGGCGAGTTCGCCGACGCGCGGCGCCGTCCCTTACAGTTGCGACCCGGCATTGCCCACCTGGCGCGGCGCGTGCCCGGCGCCGTGATCTTGCCGCTCGCGGTGGAATACCCGTTCTGGAACGAGAGCCGGCCCGAAGCGCTGGCCCGCTTCGGCGACCCGATCGAGACCGGGCCGCGGCGCAGCGTCGCCGAGTGGACCGGTCATCTGGAATCCGAGTTGGCGCACACGATGGACGCGCTCGCGGCGGAGGCGATGCGGCGCGACCCCCGCCAGTTCCGGACCCTGCTGCGCGGGAGCGCCGGGGTGGGGGGCATCTATGACCTGTATCGGCGCAGCCGGGCCTACGCCGCCGGTCGCCGGTTCGACCCCCGGCACGAGGCCCAGGAATGACGGTGCTGGCCGGCTTCGCGTTGTTCTTGGCCGCCGGGCCTTTGCTGCTGGGTTTGTGGAACCTCCGGCTCTACCGCGCGCCGGCCCCGGCGGTCGGGCGGCCCCAAGTGTCGGTGCTGATCCCGGCCCGCAACGAGGAGGCCAACATCGCCGACGCCTGCGCCGCCGTGCTGGCGAGCGAGGGGGTGGAGCTCGAGCTTGTGGTGCTCGACGATGCCTCGACCGACCGAACCCCGGCCATCCTGGCCGGGATCGCCGACCCGCGGCTGCGGGTGGCGGCTGCGCCGAAGTTGCCGCCGGGCTGGTCGGGGAAGCAGCATGCATGCAGCGTGCTCGGCGGCCTCGCCCGGCATGAGTTGATGGTGTTCGTGGATGCGGACGTGCGGCTGGCGCCCGACGCCCTGAGCCGCATGGCCGGGGTGATGCAGCGGCACGACGTGGGGCTGGCCAGCGGCTTTCCGGCGCAGGAAACGGTCACTTGGTCGGAGCAGTTGCTGATCCCGCTGATTCACTTCCTGCTGCTGGGATATCTGCCGATCGCGGCCATGCTGCGCTTGCCCGCGGTGGGTCTCGGGGCCGGCTGCGGGCAGTTGTTCATCGTGCGGCGTGACGCCTACCGGCATGCCGGTGGCCACGCGGCGATCCGGGCGTCGTTGCACGATGGGCTGACGCTGCCCCGCGCCTTTCGCCGGGCGGGATCGATGACCCGGCTGTTCGACGCGAGCGGCTTCGCGCGCTGCCGCATGTATGCCAACGCCGCGCAAGTCTGGGAGGGGTTATGCAAGAACGCGACCGAGGGTATGGCAACGCCACGAGCGCTCCCGGTTTGGACGGTGATCCTGGGGGGTGGGCAAATCCTGCCGGCCGTGCTGATGCTGGCGGCGCCGGGCTGGATGGCCGGGCTGGCGCTGCTGGCGTCGGTCGGGTTCCGCTTGGTCTTGGCGGCGCGGTTCCGGCAGCCCTGGGTCCCTGCCCTGCTGCACCCGTTCGGCATTCTGGCGCTTCTGGTCGTGCAATGGTGGTCGCTGATCCGCGCCGCCCGCGGCCGGCCCGCCACCTGGCGCGGCCGGGCCTATACGGCGCAGTAGCGGGAATGGCGGCCGTGCTCGCAGGCGGCGTGCAGGCGGCGAAGCTGGAGGTCATCGTGGGCAACGTGCGCAGCGGCAAGGGCCACGTCCGCGTGGCCGTCTGCTCCCCCGAGACGTTCCTCAAGGAAGCCTGCCAATGGCACGGACAGGGCAAGGCCGCGCCGGGCGAGGTCACGGTCATGCTGGACGTGCCGCCCGGCACCTGGGCGGCGCAGGCTTACCAGGACGAGAACGACGTGGGGAAAATTACCCGCAACTTCTTCGGCCTGCCGACCGTGGGCATCGGCTTCAGCAACGACGCGCCGTTTCGCTTCGGGCCGCCATCTTTCGCCGATGCCGCCTTCCGCCTGGGCGCCGGCGGCGGCCGCATCCGCTTCAACCTACGGTATTTTTAGGGAACATTTGATGGGCACCCCGCTGCCGACTGACCCGCCGCCGTATTTCGACGCGCATCTGTTCGTCTGCACCAACCGCCGGCCGGATGGGCACAAGCGCGGCTCCTGCGCCGCCCGCGGGTCGGAAAAGCTGCGGGACTACATGAAGGCACGGGCGAAGGAACTGGGCATCGCGAACCTGCGGGTGAACTCCGCCGGCTGCCTGGACCGCTGTGAACTCGGCCCCTGCCTCGTGATCTACCCGGAAGGCGTGTGGTACCGGATCGACAGCCCCGCCGACGTGGATGCCGTGCTGCAGGCGCATGTCGTGGAGGGCAGGCGGGCTACGGCCCTGATGCTGCCGGCGGGCTGAGCCGGGCCAGCACCTGCACCGGGTCGGCGCCGGCCGGCACTGCGAGTACCTGGCCGGGACGAGCGCTGCTGACCGCCGTCACGGCCCGCTTGGGACACAGCCCAAGGCAGCCGACCTCGACGACCCGCACCTCCCGCCGGCGTCCGGCGGCTTTCAGGGCGTCTTTCAGTACCTCGGCCAGGCCGTGCTTGTTCTTTTTGCCGAAACCGCCATGCAACTTGCGGCTGCACTTGCCGCAGACCATGGCGATCTCGCGCCAAGGGGCTTCCGTTGTTGGGATCATGTCATCGTTGGGCATGTCCCGTAAATGGCGCGAAGTTCGGCAGCTTTCCAGGCTTGCGCAAACGGCTGCCCGGCCCCAGGTTCCTGGTTCAACTTGATGAAAGGAGGTGATCCAGTGTCTCATTGTTTGACGCTACAGCCGCGCCCCGTGACCTGGACGCCCGCCTTGAGCCTTAAGGTTCTGGCTGGCTGAAGCCCATCGTCCGGCGGTTTCGGCTGTCGAACAATGTGAAGGCTCCGGGTTCACGCCCGGGGCCTTCAGTGTTTTCAAGCCTGTTCGCTCGCGTCCTCAAGGTCGAGCATGGCGTCCGCCTGGCCTTGTTCCAACGCCTCCACCCCGCGTAAGCGGCGGTTCACGGCGCGGGTTCGCTTCCGGGCGGCATCAATAGTGTTGCTGAACGTCCCTGCCTGCTTCGCCAGCTTGTCGAGCACCTCGTCCATCCGGCCCATCTCGGTCCGCGTGGCGCCCAGCAGGCGCTGAATTTCCTCCGCTTTCTGTTCCAGCGATAGCGTCAGCATGCCGAGCTGGATCGTCCGCAGCAGCGCGGGCGCGAGGCTCGGCCCCATCACCAGCACGCGGTGCTCGCGGTTCATCGTCTCGATCAGGCCGGGCATCCGCGCCGCCTCGACATACAACCCATCGGTCGGCAGGTACATCACCGCGAAATCGACGGTGACGGGCGGGTTGACGTATTTGCCGCTGATCGTCTTGGCCTCTAGCCGCAGCCGGGTTTCGAGCCGGCGGCGGGCGACGCGCTCTCCTTCAAAGTCCCCTGCCTCGGCGGCGAGCAGCAAACGGTCGTAATCCTCGGCCGGGAACTTCGCGTCGATGGCCAGCAACGGCCGGACGGCGCCCCGCACCGGCATGGTGATGGCGAACTCCACGATGTCGTCGCTGTCCTCGCGCAGCTTGCGGTTGGCGTGCCAGGCCCCAGCGGGCAGCACGTCCTCCAGCAACGCACGCAATTGCAGCTCGCCCCAGGCGCCGCGGGTCTTCACGTTCGTAAAAATGCGTTTCAGGTCGCCGATCTGCGCCGTCATCGCCTGCACATCGCCCATGGCGCGCTGCACCTGGGCGAACTGGTCGATCACGCGCTGGAAGCTGCCCTGCATCTGCGTCTCGACCGCCTGGTGCAACTGCTCCGTCACGCTGCGCTGGATGGCCGCAAGGCGCACCGCCGCCTGCTCGCTCATCTCCCGCAGCTTCGCTTCCAGGAGAACGCGGGCGTCACCCTGGTCGCGGGCCATGCTGGTGGACAAGGTGCCGAGTGTCGCCTGCATCTCCAGGCGGCCATGCTCCGCGCGAACCGACAGCGCGCGCTCAACCTCGGCCAACTGGGAGCGGGTCGCCTCCGCCTCCTGCCGCAGCCCGGCGACGCCCCTCTCGGCCAGCAGCATCAAGCGTTGCAGCTCCGGCGGGCGGCGGAAGAGCAGTGCCAAAACCAGCAGGCACAGGATCAACAGCAGCACGCAGGCGACGATCAGAAGCAACTGGGGCAGCAGCGACTCGGGTAGCATGGCAATAATCGTTACCGGTTTTCCATGAACGCCGCGACCGCCGGCAACGCCGCATGGAGGTCAAGGGTCCAGCGGCGATGGGCCACGCTGCTGTCAGCCAGATCCTCCCGCCCGATCACCAACCCGTATTCCAGCCCGGCGCCGGCAAAAACGTTGGAATGGGCATCAAGGAACAGCGGCGTGCTCTCAATGTCCAGCAGCCGGGCGCCGGGCCGGCAGAACACAGTGTTGAACAGTCCGGCACCGCCGATGGCCACGATCCGCTCGGCGCCGGCGAACAAGCGGATCTGCTCCTCGACGGCCAGGAACTCAGGCTCGATCACGAGGTAGCCCAGGCCGGCCAGCCGGTCAGCCAGCGCCTGCTCGTTCAGCAGCCCGCGGTAGGCGTTCAGCTCCTGGGTGCGGCGCAGGCGGGCAACATACAGCTTGCGTGCGGGCGACGGGCCGTGCCGGGCCACGATCGCGTCACGGAGCTGGGCGTAAAGCTCGCGTATGGACGGGCTGATGTAGCAGTCACGCATTGATTGGCGGAACACGTGCAGCTCCTCGAACCAGTAGGCCGTGCCGCAATCATGCAGGATCACCTCGTCGTCCCGCACGCCGAGCAGCCTCAAGAGGGCGCGCATGTTGGGGTGCGTGGCGAAAACGAACAGCTTACGATACAGGTGCCGGTTGCGGGTGAAGTGCACAACGGCCGGCAGGGTGTAGAGGAGCCAAAGGCCCCAGTTGTGCGGCTCATCCGCCGTGGCGAACAGCACCTGCCCCTCGATGCGCTCGGCACCCCGCAGGCGGGTGCGGGACACCACGAAGTCTTCGCCGTGCCGGGTGATGCCGATGTAGCGGGACAGGTCCTCGTAGGCCACGACCTGCTGCACGGCCGAGCGGGCGTTGCCATCGTAGATCGTGCTGACGCAGTTACCGGCCACGAAGAAGTTGGACCATAGCAGGTGCACCGAGCGCAGGCATTCCAAGCGCCGGGCGTGGGACGGACGATCCCCGGTGTTGAGGCGCGCCGGGTCGAACGGCTGGCCTGACAGGTTCAGGAGGAAACCGGGCGCCGGCTTGTGCCACGTCACCGCCGATTCTTGCGACAGGACGCGCGAGGCCGGGCCGGCGTCGCCGAAGGCCAGGGTCAGGTGGTCGCCGCTCACGCGGCCAAGGTGTCGCGGATGGCCTGCAGATGCTCGGCCGCGGTGCGCCGCGTGGCGGCGACCGGAGTGCCGCAGGCCATTGCCTCGGTCAGCACGTCGGCGGCGCTCGTCAGCGCGGGCAGCCGGGCATGGTCCACGTGGCCCAGAAAGGCGGCAGCGAAGAGCCCGGATCGGTGACCGGCATCCCGGCCCGCCCATCCGCGCCCGGCATGCGGGCGAGCTGCGTGCAGCGGCCGTAACGCGGATGGCCGGGCGGGACATAGGACACCGGCGCCACGCAGCCGGATCGGCAACGCCCCGGCGCGGGTCAGAGACGCCAGGCGATGCTCCAGGAAACTGCCATGTCGCGGCTGCACGGTATGGCCGAACAGGGTCGAGAACGAAGGAATTTTCAGTCCAGGCACAACATCAGTTTGACCGGAAACCGACCTCGTTGCACGTTGTTTCGATGGCGCCGCTGCGCCCGCCCATCGCCTTGCGCCAGTGCAGCGCGTCGAAGTTGCGGGTTTCGTGCACCCGGTTGGCCTGCGCGCTGACGCGGAACTCCGCCCATTCCAGATCTTCCGGCAGGTCGGGGTCGGGCACGTCGCGCAGGGTGGATTGCACCGGGTCCTGATTGACCCAAACCTGGCGCACCCGATCCAGCAAGGCGTCCACCTGCTTGAGCGCGCCTGCGAGATCCGGCTGCGGCTCGTAGGCGGCGGTCCAGGGATTCCACACCTCGAAATCAAAGCGCGCGGTGCCGTCTGCCGCGTCGTGCCGGGTGATGCGTAGGGCTGGCCGGCTCATGCTAAATCCTGAAGCTGTTGGTCTTTATATCGACAGCCCGGCCGCCGCGCGCAACCGCAAAGCTGGGCTTGCGGACCCGCGCCGGGCAAGACAGCATTGCATATGTCCGCACCCCGCCCACTTCGCATTGCCGTCATCGGCGCCGGCATGGCCGGACTTGCCTGCGCCGGCGCGTTGCATCGGGCGGGCTTCGCGGTCACGCTGTTCGACAAGTCGCGCCGGGTGGGCGGACGGCTGGCGACCCGGCGGGTGGACGGCTTCATGTTCGACCACGGCGCGCAATACGCGACGGCCCGCGACCCGGCCTTTACGGCGGCGGTTGAGGCGATGGCGGCGGCGGGACGCGCGGCGCCCTGGCCCGCAGCGGGCGAGGGCCGCTGGTGCGGCGTGCCCGGCATGTCCGCCATGGCCAGACATATGGAACAGGGAGGCCTCGGCACCCTGCACACCGGGCGGCACGTCGCGTTCCTGCATAGAAACGGTGAAGGCGGGGATGGCGGAGGCTGGCGCGTGCGGCATCGCGACGCGGCGGACACGGGGCCCGGCCTGGTGTCCGACGCAGGCGGCGAGTTGGCGGGACCGTTCGACCGGGTGGCGGTCGCACTGCCTGCGCCGCAAGCAGCCGGGCTGCTGCACCCGCACGCCTTTGCCGCCGAGGCGGACCGCGCGCCCATGGCGCCGTGCTGGGCCGCCATGCTGGCCTTTAATGACGCCACAACTGCGCCGGACCTGCTCCGCCCGGATGCCGGCCCGCTGCGCTGGATCGCCCGGGAGAGTTCCCGGCCGGGACGTGCCGCCACCCCGGAATGCTGGGTGGCGCACGCGACGCCCGAATGGTCCCGCGCCCACCTGGAACAGCCGGCTGAGGCCGTGCTGGCCTCCCTGCAGGCCGCGTTCACACAGGAGACCGGGATCAAGGCCGCGGCATGCTTTGCCGTCGTGCACCGCTGGCGCTACGCGCTGGCCGAGGCGCCGCTCGGAACGCCGGCCTTGTGGGATGCCGCCGCCGGGCTGGGAGTTTGCGGCGATTGGTGCCTTGGCGCGCGGGTGGAGGCCGCTTTCCTGTCCGGATCGACGCTTGCAGGCATGATGGCGGGCTGAGGCCGCAAGCAGGCGCCGTCAGGACCGCAGCGCGAACACCAGCAGCGAGCGGCTGGTCACCTCATACGGGCCGCCGATGGCGAAGCTCTGCCGGTCGTCCCGCTCGGGCACGTTGGTGTCGAACACCAGGTCCCACGCTTTGCCGTTGGTGCACTCCGGCAGGGTGATCGTCACCAGGTCGTGATGGGCATTCAGCACGATCAGCATGGTGGTGTCGCTGCCAGGCTTGCGGATGCCGGTGGCCTGGGCGCGGCCGTCGATCAGCATGCCGAAGCATTTCATGCGGGGATCGTGCCAATCGCGCTCCCCCATCTCCGCGCCGGACGCGTTGATCCAGGTCACGTCCTTCACGTCCAGCGCCTCGATGGGCGTGCCGGTGAAGAACCGGCCGCGGCGCAGGATCGGGTAATCATGCCGCAGCTTGGTCAGGCGCTGCACCAGCGCCACCTGGGTCTGCGCCCATTCCGGCAGCTTCCAGTCGAGCCAACTGACCGGGTTGTCCTGGCAATAGGCGTTGTTGTTGCCGCCCTGGGTGCGGCCGAACTCGTCGCCCGCCAGGATCATCGGGGTGCCCTGCGCCAGCAGCAGAGTGGCCAACAGGTTGCGCATGTGGCGCTGGCGGCGCTCGCGGATGTCGGGGTCGTCGGTTTCGCCCTCGACGCCGTGATTCCAGCTATGGTTGTTGTCGCTGCCGTCGCGGCCGTCCTCGCCGTTGGCCTTGTTGTGCTTGTGGTTGTAGCTGACGGCATCGCGCAGGGTGAAGCCGTCATGCGCGGTGACGAAGTTCACCGTGGACCACGGCTTGCGGCCCCGCTTGTTGAACAGGTCGGCGGAGGCCGACATACGCGCGGCCATCGCGGGCACCATGCCCTCGTCGCCGTTCCAGAACCGCCGGACCTCGTCGCGGAACTTGTCGTTCCATTCCGCCCAGCCCGGCGGAAACCCGCCGACCTGATAGCCGCCGGGTCCGCAGTCCCAGGGTTCCGCGATCAGCTTCACGCTGCTCAGCACCGGGTCCTGCCGGCAGGCGTGCAGGAAGCCGCTGCTCTCGTCGAAGCCGTGCGGCTCCCGCGCCAGGATGGTGGCGAGGTCGAAGCGGAAGCCATCGACATGCATCTCCTGCACCCAATAGCGCAGGCTGTCCGTCACCATCTGCAGCACCCGGCTGTGCGATAGGTTCAGCGTGTTCCCGGTGCCGGTGTCGTTGATGTAGAAGCGCGGCTCCTGCGGCAGCAGGCGGTAATAGGAGGCGTTATCGATGCCCTTGAACGACAGGGTCGGCCCAAGCTCGTTGCCCTCCGCCGTGTGATTGTAAACGACGTCCAGGATCACCTCCAGCCCGGCGTCGTGCAGGTGCGCCACCATCTCCTTGAACTCGGCATTGGCAAACGCCGGCTTGCTGGAATAGCGCGGGTCGGGGGCGAAGAACCCGATGGAGTTGTAGCCCCAGTAATTGGTCAGCCGCTTGGCGTGGAGATGGCTTTCATCGACAAAGGTGTGGACGGGCAGCAGCTCCACGCTGGTCACGCCCAGCCCCGTGATCCAGTCGAGGACCGCCTTGTTCGCCATGCCGGAGAACGTGCCGCGCAGCTCCTTCGGCACGGCCGGATGCCGCTTGGTGAAGCCGCGGACATGGGCTTCGTAAAAAATTGTCTGTTCCCATGGGACATTGGGCCGGCGGTCGCGCAGCCAGGTGAAGGCCGGGTCGATGACCACGCATTTCGGCATGTGCGCGGCGCTGTCCCGCTTGTCGATCATCGTGTCGTCGCCGGTTTCCAGCCGGTAGCCGAACACCTCCGGTCCCCACGCGAGTTGCCCGACATGGCCGCGGGCATAAGGGTCGAGCAGCAGCTTCTTGGCGTTGAAGCGATGGCCGGCCTTGGGGTTCCAAGGGCCGTGCACGCGGTAGCCGTAAACGGTGCCGGGCCGCGCGTCCGGCAGGTAGCCGTGCCAAACCTCATCCGTGTATTCCGGAAGCTCAATGCGTTCCAGCTCGGTGCGGCCTTCCTGGTCGAACAGGCACAGCTCGACTTTGGTGGCGTTGGCCGAGAACAGGGCGAAGTTGACCCCCACGCCGTCCCAGGTGGCGCCGAGCGGGTGGGGCAGCCCTTCGGCGACCCTGGACGCCCGAGCGATTTCAAACAAATGGCGTTCCCTTCGCTGCCTGAGCGGCACGGTTGGCGGTTTCTCAGCTTCGCATTACCCTTCCGGGGGTTGTAGCATCGCCACCACGCGCTGCAACGCCGCGTGTAATTCCGCGGCCGGCGCCGCGCCGTAACGCGCCTCAAACCCGGCCTGCGCCGCGCTCCAGGCAGGCCATGCCGCTTCGACGAGCGCCGCGCCGCGCGGGGTGATGGACAGCAGGCGGGACCGGCGGTCGGCCGGGTCGGCGGCGGCGCAGAGCAGGCCGTCCCGCTCCAACGGGCGGATGTTGCGGCCAAGCGTCGTGCGATCCATCGCCAGGTCCGCCGCCAGGGCCTGGATGCCGCGCGAGCCATCCCGGCGGAGGCGGGCCAGGATGCCGAACTGCGAAACGCGCAGGCCGAGCGGCGCCAAGGCCGCATCGTAGAACGCCGAAGCCCGACGCGCCGCCTGCCGCAGCGCCTGGCAATGGCAAGTCCCCATGGATGCGCCGCTCATGGCATGGAGGCTGGACAACACGCGCGCATTGCATAGGATTAGGTGCGTATGCGCCTTCTGTCCACCATGTGGCCAGGCGAGGCTGCACGCTTCGGGGAGGGCAGGCGTGGACGATCCGATCTATTACGACGACCTGGCCGTGGGCCAGGTCTTTTCCTCCCGCGCCGAGGCGATCAGCCGCGACCGCATCGTGGCGTTCGCGGAGGAGTTCGACCCGCAGCCGCAGCACCTGGACGAAGACTTGGCGCGCGGCAGCATGTTCGGCGAGTTGGTCGCCAGCGGCTGGCACACCGCGGCGATCACCATGCGGCTGCAGCTTGACTCCGTGATGGGCCGCTTTCCCGGCGGCAGCCTGGGCGCGCAGATCGACAAGCTCGCCTGGCTCCGCCCGGTGCGGCCCGGCGACCTGTTGCGCGCGGAGGCCGAAATCACCGACATGCGGCCCTCGCGCTCCCGACCGGACCGCGGCCTGGTGACGATCCGAACGACGACGCTGAACCAGCAGGACGAGCCGGTGCAGGTCATGACGGCGTCGGTGCTCGTGCCACGGCGGCCGCAAAGCGGGGAGGAGCCGGTCAGTTAGCCAACTGGCCGCGTTCCCGCAGTCCCGTTTCTGCCAAGCTGGGCAGCAAGGGCAGCAACAACGACAGGTCGCGCTCCGCGCGGCAGCACAGATACTGCGCGACCACCGGGGCGTCGTCCGCCCGTTCCGGCAAGGGCAGCCCATCCGCGCCGAGCGGCAGGGCGGTGAGGCCCAGGTCGGCATACACCTTCAGCAGCCCCGGGCCGGCACGCCAAACGGCGGGGTCCAAACCTTCCTGCTGCGCCAGGTCGCGCAGGTTCCAGATGGCCGACACGCGGTCCTGCACCGATCCGGCCGGGTCGCCGAGGCCCAGCAGCACCCGGCCGATGCGTCGGAACGGGATGCCGGCGCGCCCGGCCTCTCCCATCACGATCCCGTCCGCCTGCACCGGCGGCAGGGCGCCGAGTTCCGCGTAGCGCCGCCGCCCTTCCCCAGCCCACGGCACCCAGCCGACGCGGCCCGGCCGGATCAGCCGCCACAAAGCCGACAGCGCCAGCACCACCGCGAGCGCCACCGAAAGGCGCAAACTGTTCGGTAGGTCGGGCGACAGCACGACCTCGATCCAACTGCTTTCATTGACGGTCCGCATGGTCGGCTCGAACGCCGACAGCGCCAGCACGCACACCACCAGCGCGAACAGCGGCACCGCGGTGCCGGCCTGCAGCGGCCCCGACAGTAGCCTGGCATGGCGGTAGTATGCGTCGCGGAACGGCGCCACCAGCAGGGTCGCCAGCACGAGCACGGCCGGAACCCACAAATTGGTGCCCTGTGCCGCGGTGAAACCGGCCGCGGCCAGCAGAAGCACGATGGTGGCGCCCCAGGCCAGGGTGACGCGCTGGGACAGCGCAACCGACAGTACGAGCAGCGCCGCGCCGATCAGCGACGGCACGAACTGCCCGGCGTTCGCCGCCAGGTCGGCGTAGTCGGGGTCGATCCAGGAGAAATCCGGCCGGTCGTCCAGCACGCCCAACGCCAGCAAAAGCGCGCCGCACAGCGCCACGGCGCCCGAGGCGGCGCCGGCGGCAAAGCTCGGCTCGCTCCATCGCGCCAGCGCCTGCGTGCTGCGGCCGATGCTGCCCGCCTTGAACAGCGCGCCGCCGCGCAGCAGGATCTCGTTGCCGGCAAACAGCGTGCCGGCCAGGAACAGCGGGATGATGTAGTAGTATAAACGGAACACCACGATGGCGCCCAGGATCTGCGGCGGCTGCAGGTAACCCTCTAGGCCCTTCAGCATGGCGGCGTCGAACACGCCGATGCCGCCGGGCAGGTTCGCCGCGAGGCCCGCGGTGTAGGACGCCACGTAAACGCCGAGGAACCGCAGGTAGCTCAACCCCGGCACCTCTGGGAGCAGTTCGTAGAAGATTGCTGCCGTCACAGCCACATCGACGGTCGCGAGCGCCACCTGCACGATTGCCATGCGCCAGTCCGGCAGCGTGACCTCCTTGCCGAACAGGCAGATGGTGCCGACAAAGCGCGACAAGCAGACATAGGCCGCGACGATCAGCCAAAGCAGGGCGCCGACCGCGTACATCCCCCATTTGGGCACGAGCGTCCCGAAGAACGGGATCGCGTCCGGTTCCAGGAACAGGATTACCCCGCCCAGCACCAGCCCGCCCAGCCCAAAGGTCAGGCTGCAGAACGCCACCACTTTGGCGATCTGGAACGGCGTCAGCCCCCAATGCGCATAAAGCCGATAGCGCACCGCCGCCCCGGACACCGCGGCAAACCCCAGGTTGTGCGACAGCGCATAGGCGCAGAACGACGCGAAGGATACCCGGCCATAGCTGATCTTGTGCCCGGCGTAGATGGTGGCGAGCCGGTCGTAGAAGGTCAGCACCCCGTAGGACAGGATCGTCCAGCAGAACGACACCAGCAGCGCGCGTTCGGGGATCGCGGACAGGGCCGCCTTGATGTCCGCGATCTTGAGGTGCCGGAACTCCTTCCACACTACGTAGATCGCGCCGACCAGCAGCGCCACGCCCAACAGCGCCGGCAGTTGCCGGACCACCTTCCTCAGCAGGGTCATGCTTAGCGTGCGTCCGAGACTGGCACTGCGGCCTGCGGGATGATCTTCAGTTGTTCGGGGACGGTACCGTCGGTGGCCGCAGTCGCGTCCAAGCGGTTGCGGATCAGCGCAACCGTCTCCGCCACGCCGTAGAGCGCCACGAAGCCGCCGAAGCGCGGCCCCTCGCTTTGGCCGAGCAGTACCTGGTACAAGCAGCCGAACCAGGCCTTGAGGTCCGGAAGCGGGTGCCGCTTGCCAACCTCATACACCACGTCCTGGATATCCTCCGCGGGCATGGCGGGGTCGAGCGGGGCCAGGGTGTCGGCCAGGTCTTGGAGGGCCGCGCGCTCAACCGGCATCGGGTCGCGATACCGCTTCGCCGGGCGCACGAAGTCGCGGTAATAGGCGATGGCGTAGCCGACCAGGCCGTCAAAGAACGGGCTGACGCCCGGCGCTGCATCCGGGCTGTAGCGCCGCAGGAAGCCCCACAGCATATCCGGCGTGTCCGCGTTCACCACGCTCGCGAGGTTGAGCAGCATACCGAACGGCACCGGGCTGGCGGCGCCGCGGTTGCTGCCGCTCCCCCTTCTGCCGCCTTGTATGTGCCAGGCCGGGTTGGTGTAGCGGGCGGCCACGTCCTGCTCCGGCAGCTTGGCGGCGTTGGCCAGGTACTCGTCCACGGCACGCGGGATCATGTCGAAAAACAGCCGCTTGGCGCGCTGCGGCGAGTTGTACATAAACTGCGCCAGGCTTTCGGGCGGGGCGTAGCGCAGCCATTCCTCAACCGACAGGCCGTTGCCCTTGCTTTTGCTGATCTTCTGCGCGTGCTCGTCCAGGAACAGTTCGTAGGTGAAGCCGACCGGGGGCGGGCTGCCCAGCACGCTGCACACCCGGCCGGACAGGCGCACGCTGTCGATCAGGTCCTTGCCGGACATCTCGTAATCGACGCCCAGGGCGAACCAGCGCATGGCCCAGTCGGCCTTCCACTGCAGCTTGCAGGCGCCGCCCGTCACGGGGGTCTGGAACCGCTCGCCGCTGTCGGGGTCCTGCCACGACACCGTGCCGGCGGCAGCGTCCACCTCGTCGATCCGGATCTGCATGACCCGGCCGGTGCGGGGGTGGATCGGCAGGAACGGCGAGTAGGTCGCGCGGCGCTCCGGCCCGAGCGTCGGCAGGATGGTCGCCACGATCTCCGCGTGCCGCTCCGCCGTGCGCAACAGGGCCGCGTCGAAACGGCCCGCGTTGTAATACTCGGTGCTGGACGCGAACTCGTATTCAAAACCGAAGCTGTCCAGGAACGCGCGGAGCCGGGCGTTATTGTGGGCGCCGAAGCTGTCATGCGTGCCGAACGGGTCAGGCACCCGGGTCAAGGGCTGGCCCAGGAACCGTTCCAGCATTGCCCGGTTCGGCACGTTGTCCGGGACCTTGCGCAAGCCGTCCATGTCGTCGCTGAACGCGAGCAAGCGCGAGGGCCGGCCGGTCAGCGCTTCAAAGGCATGGCGCACCCAGGTGGTGCGCGCGACCTCCCCGAAGGTGCCGATATGCGGCAAGCCCGACGGCCCGTATCCCGTCGCGAACAGCGCCACGTCCTTGCCGCTGGCGTCCAAGCGCCGGGCGAGCTTCGCCGCTTCCTCGAACGGCCAAGCCTTCGGGATCGGTTCGATGACGTCACGTCGGGTGTCTGGCATGGCTGCAAGCTAGAAATGGGGGGGTGCCGGGTCAATCGCGGCTTGCGGACTCCTGGGGAGAATCTACGGAATTGAGGCGATTACCGGCACCGGCATTGCCTCCACCCCTTCCGAGACCGTACACAGGCCGCCTATGCCGCCCCCCCGACCTTTTTTAATTCCGAACGCGCCGGCGGTGGTGGCCGGGCACGGCCGCGTCGCGCTGCTCAGCACGGACGGCGAACTGCTGACGCTCGCTCCGATGGAGGCTGCTGCCGTCCTCCAAGGCAGCATCCCGCTCCTGGTGCATGCCCCGGCCACGCTCCGGCGTCTGGGGCTGGGCCGGCAGCCGTGCCTCGACCTGCTGGAGCTGTTCGCCTTTGCCCTGCCGGCGCGGCCGGTCACGCCGACGCCGCGCGGGCTGGCTCATGCGCTCGACCTGGAGCCGCCCGGCAGCATGGAGGACGCGGCGGCTTCCCTTCCGGACATCGCCGCCGCCCTGCTGGGCCACCTCCTCGCCGGGCGCGACCTCCCGCGCAACAAGGACGCGGCGGGCCTCGCGGCGCACATGGGACAGGCGGGCTGGCCGTGGGCGGGGCTGGTGCTGACCGCTCTCGGCAAGCTCAAAGCCAAGCCGTCCGCCGATGCGCTGAGGATTTGGCGGCGCTTGCCGGAATGGGAGGAGCAGCCCCCCCCGCCGCCGCCCGGCGCCTTGCCGGTCGGCGCGAACGAGGCGCGGACCCGGCTCGCGCGCATGCTGGGCGCCCATGCCGAGCAGCGCCCGGGCCAGGCCGACTACGCCAGCGCAGCCGCGGGCGCCTTTGCGCCGCGGGAGGTGGAGGGCGACCCGCATGTCGTGCTGGCGGAAGCCGGCACCGGCACCGGCAAGACGCTCGGCTACATCGCGCCGGCCAGCCTGTGGGCCGAGCGCAACGGCGGCACGGTCTGGATCAGCACCTTCACCCGCCACCTGCAGCGTCAGATCGACGCCGAGCTGGCCCGGCTGTTCCCCGACCCCGCCGAGCGCCGCCGCCGCGTCGTGATCCGCAAAGGGCGGGAAAACTACCTGTGCCTCCTGAACATGGAGGAGCAGGTCAACGCCGCCGCCATCGGCGCAGGGGCGACGGCGCTTGGCCTGGTGGCGCGTTGGGCGTCGGCAACGGCAGACGGCGACATCGCCGGGGGCGACCTGCCGGGTTGGTTCCCCGAGCTGTTCGGCACGGCGCTGATCCCCGCCATCGCCGACCGTCGCGGCGAGTGCATCCATGGCGCCTGCCCGCATTACCGCACCTGCTTCGTCGAGCACGCCATCCGCCGCGCGCGCGGCGCCGAGTTGGTGGTCGCCAACCACGCGCTGGTGATGGCGCAGGCGGCCTGGGGCGGCCTCGACGACGATGCGGTGCCGAGCCGCTACGTGTTCGACGAGGGGCACCACCTGTTCGACGCCGCCGACAGCGCGTTTTCCGCCGAGCTGTCGGGGCTGGAAGGCGCGGAACTACGCCGTTGGCTGTTGGGGGCCGAGGGCGGGCGGTCGCGTGCCCGCGGCCTGCGGCGCCGGCTGGAGGACCTGGTGGCCGGGCAGCCGGAACTCGAAACGCCGCTCGACGCCGCGCTGCAAGCAGCGCGCGCCTTGCCGGCCCTGGGCTGGTCGGGCCGCCTGGCCGGGGGCGGGGAGCCGGGCCCGTTCGAGGCATTCCTGCGCCTGGCCCGCGGTCAGGTGCTGGCCCGGCTGACCGGGGACGCCGCCGAGGCGGGCGGGTACGGCAATCTGCAATGCGAGCTTTACCCGGTGGCTCCCGGCCTGCCCGACGCGGCGTCGCTGCTGGGCCGCGCGCTGGCCCGCATCGCCGAGCCGCTCACGGTCCTGCTGCAGCGCCTGGGCCAGAAGCTTGAGGACGAGTCGGAGGAGCTTGAAACTGCTCAGCGCAACCGGATCGAGGCGGCGCGGCGGTCGATCAAGCGACGGGCCGTCGACCGGCTGGCGGCCTGGACGGCCATGCTGGACGCCGTGGGCGCGGCGCCGCCGGAGCCGGGCGTGCGGCCGCAGCATGTGCACACCCTGCAATTGGACCGGCGGGACGGCACGGACCGCGATGTCGGGCTGCACCGGCATTGGCTCGATCCCACCATGCCGTTTGCGCGGGTCCTCGCGGCGCCGGCGCACGGCTTGCTGATCACCTCCGCCACCTTGCGGGACGGGGGCGACGGCGAAGGCGGTGAAGCGGGCTGGCCCGCGGCGGAAGCGCGGGTGGGCACCGAATACCTGCCCTCTCCGCCGCTCCGCGTTTCGGTCGCAAGCCCATTCGACTATGCCGCGCAAACCCGGGCATTGGTCGTGACCGACCTGGCGCCCGGCGACCCCGGCGCGCTCGCCGCCGCGTTTCGCGCGCTGTTTCTGGCCTCCGGCGGCGGGGCATTGGGGCTGTTCACCGCCATCCAGCGGCTGCGGGCCGTGCACGCACGCATCGCGCCGGAGCTTGAAGCGGCGGGCATCCCGTTGCTTGCGCAGCATGTGGACGCAATGGACAACGCGACCCTGGTGGACGTGTTCCGGACAGAGCTTGACAGTTGCTTGCTGGGCACCGACGCGATGCGGGACGGCGTCGATGTGCCGGGCCGCGCGCTGCGGCTGGTGGTGTTCGAGCGGGTGCCCTGGCCCCGCCCGGACATCCTGCACCGCGAGCGCCGGGCGCACCTGTCGGACGGCGATCCCAAGGGCTACGACGACAGCAAGGCCCGGCTGCGGCTGCGGCAAGCCTTTGGCCGGCTGGTGCGGTCCGCGACCGACCGCGGCGTGTTCGTGCTGCTGGACCGCCGCGCCCCGTCCCGCCTGCTTTCCGCGTTCCCCCCCGGCGTGGAAGCGCAGCGCGTGGGCCTCGCGGAGGCGGTGGCGCAGACGCGGGCCTTCCTGAAGCCGGCCATCACGCAGCCGTAGTTTTGCGCCAAAGCCGTGCTGGATTACATTGGGCTTGCACAACAGGGAACGAAGCATGCTCGTCCGAACAGGACTGGACGCCCAGGAAGCGTTGGTCTGCACCATGGTGCTTGTCGCTGCCGCGGATGGCGGGATCACCGACCGGGAAATTGGCGTGATGTCGGGCCTGGTGCAAACCCTGCCGGTGTTCCAGAACTTCAGCAGCGAACACCTGGAATTCGCGTCCGATGCGGCGGTGGCCCTGCTGGAAGAAGATGAAGGGCTGGCCCATGCCGGCACAATGATCCGGGCGGCGCTGGAGCCGCGGCTGCGGGAGACCGCCTATGCTCTGGCATGCGAAGTCGTCGCTGCCGACCGCGTTACGAGCCAGGCGGTGCTGCGCATGCTGGAACTCGTGCAGGGCGAACTGCGGCTGGAGCCGCTGGTGGCCGCGGCGATCGAGCGCGGGGTCAGGGCGCGGCACCAGACGATTGACCGGGCGGAGTAGCGGCGATGCCGGCCTACCTCGTCGCCCAGATCGACGTGCATGACCCGGCGGAATTTGAGGAATACCGCACCCATGTTGCGCCGGTCGTCAAGGCGTATGGCGGACGGTATGTGGTTCGCACAGACCGATCGGTATTGCTGGAGGGTGCAGAGCCGAGGACCCGATTGGTGATCCTGGAGTTTCCGTCCATGGATGCCGCGCAACGCTTCTACGGCAGCGCCGATTATGCGCCACTGCTGCAACGGCGCCAGGCCAGCGCCACGTCTGACATCATGCTGGCAGAGGGCTATGCGCCGGGCTAGGCCGACCGGCGGGCCAGCGAGCAGTTCCGTGGCAGCGGGAACAGGACAGGTTTTGGCGCGTTGTCGGCAAAACTATGGAGCGGCAACATGAGCGAAACGAGCGGCACAAAAGCCGGACCGGGGCACGAGGCAGCGGTCCATGAGGTCCAGGGAGTGTTCCCGGATGACCCCACGATGCAGGACGCGCTGTCGCAGTTGACCCTGGCCGGGTACGACCGGGCCGATTTCAGCTTGCCAGAGGAGCAGGCCGCGAACGAGGTGGCGACGCCCAACGAAAGTGCGGAGCCGGCCACGGACGACGCGGACAAACGGCAGTTGCGCACCATGGGCACCAGCATGGCCGGCTATGCCGGCGCCGTCGCGGTTGCTGGCGCGACGCTGGCCACGGGCGGCGCCGCCGGGTTGGCTGTGGCAGCGGCGGCTGCGGTCGGCATCGGCACGGGCGCGGCGGCCAATGCGGCTGGGCAAGCGGCAGACAGTGCGCAGGTTGAGGCGCGCAACCAGCGCGGTCGGGAGGGCCGGCTTATTTTGGCTGTCCGTACGACCACGCCCGAGCAAGTCGAGCAAGTGAAAGACCTCATGCAGCAAGCGGGTGCCACAAAGATCGAGGCGGTCACGCGCGCTGATCAGGCGCTCACCGCGGGTGTTAGTTCGGTGGGCTGGACCGGGGAGTAATCCTGGTCCAAGTCGTTGAAGTCGGGCCGAAAGCCAAAAGGGTTGGGCTGCCCGTCGCCAGGCAGCCCGCTGCTACGGGGGTTCTTCGGTTCAGGCGAGTTTCAGGTTGGTCGCGGCGGCCTTGCCACGCTCCATCGCGACCTCATAGCTGACCTTCTGACCGTCGTTCAGCCCGTTCAAGCCGGCCGCCTGAACTGCGGTGATGTGGACGAACACGTCCTTGCTGCCGTCTTGCGGCATGATGAAGCCGAAGCCTTTGGTGGCGTTGAACCACTTTACGGTGCCGATAGCCATTCGCACTTAACTCCTCGGACGCACGGCCGACCGTGCGGTGGTTGGGTCGATTGAACTAAGGCTAAGCAGCCCCAGTCCGGTAACAGTCGCAGACTACGCGAGCTTGAGGTTCGTGGCTGCGGCTTTGCCACGTTCCATCACCACCTCGTAGCTGATGTTTTGGCCTTCATCCAAGCCGCGCAGGCCAGCCGCTTGAACGGCGGTGATGTGTACAAACACGTCCTTGCCGCCATCCTGGGGCATAATGAAGCCAAAGCCCTTGGTGGTGTTGAACCATTTCACTGTGCCGGTCGCCATAACTACGTCGCTCTCCGTCTTTGCTGCATGCAACAGCGCAAGCAGCGAGACAATCGGGCCTTTAGACGGCTTGTGGGCACCCGAGGATAGCGGAAGCGCAGCAAGGCTAGTCAAAAACACGACTGATTTGTTATGGGCGCAGAAAGCGCTTGGTAAGTCAATTGAAACGAGATGACACCGCTGGCCATGTAGAAAGCGTGGCTCGGCTAAGGGCGCAAGCCAATCCGGCTTCTCCTGCGCTCGCTTCAAAGAAAAGGGGCGAACCCTTCGGCCCGCCCCCTCCTTCGCTGGCGCTTTGCTGGCTGAGCTTAGAAGTCCATATCGCCCATGCCACCCATCCCGCCCATGCCGCCGCCACCGCCGGG
>CALMVT010000420.1 GCA_937873175.1 uncultured Acetobacteraceae bacterium
GGTCAGCACATGGTAACGCGCCCTATTGTTGGTCTCCTCGACGCGATCGAGGACGAGCAGCTGAACCGTTATGGCGGACGTTGAGAGCACATCTGACATGCCGCAAAGTCTCGCTGCTCGGCATCTCCGTCCAACGCAAAGGGTGAAGCGTCCGGGCAGCTCCGATTCTTGTCGATTACGAATGCCGAAAGGCACCTCCTATTGAAGTTACCATCCGTTTTAGCCGGAACTGCGGTCGCGCTCGGATTCGGCACCGCCCGCATCGGTAAGCTACCCCGCTCTCGTTGGCGCATCTCCTTGGCCTCAGCCCCGGCCTGACGATCAACCCGCCAGGGGTCCGCTATGGCAGCATGCGGCCTCTCCGGCGGCGCTTCGAGGTGATCACGCCCGCGACTGAGACGCTTCATGCACCTGTCGAGCGGGGATGGCCCCCGCCGTAAGACGGGAGCCGGACCGATGTCACAGAACTTCACCCTCGCATGACAGCACGCCTGGGGCCTCGCCAGGACACTGATAGTGTGCGTCACGCTGTTTCAGAGCGACAATGGCTGCGGTGTAATGGCGTCGGACGAGTTCAAGGGCGATGCCACTTCGGTTATCCACGAATACGATCCGTTCGGGAGTTGATCCCGGCAGCGTCGATAACGTCCCGGTAGCGCCCATGCTGGTCATTGCGCAGGCTGGCACCTGGTTTCAAAACCGGACCTTGCGCACAGGTCCGTTTTCTAGCGCTGAACGGAATGATGTCTGACAATGCAACTGGTTCGCCGTCCAGCTCAACTGTGAGCTTTGATGGCGGAGTGCCTTGGAGGCCGCTTACAAGAAGAAGGCCGAGCACGGGGCAACTCGCCACTAACGTGAAGCGCGGTATTCCTCGGTCATCGGCGAGGCGTAAGGGATCCACCCTTGCGGGCCCGAGAGCCGACATCGCGACAGGTGTCCGAGAAGTAGGCCGTGGCGTGGTCGGTGAATTGCCGCAAGATCTGTCCGGGATGGGCGACGTAACGCGAAGCGAGCACGATGCGGAGCGGGCGAACGTCGTCCTTGATGGTGAGGGTTTTCACCTCACGACCATCGTAGGTCAGGGAGGACGGTGGTCGCATCACCAGCAGCGTGAATCCGAAACCTGCCGCAACCGCGCTCCGCACGGCTTCGAGAGAGGACGACACATAGGACATGGCTGGTGCGAGGTCATGTTCGGCAAGCAGGTCCTCGAAGTAGGCGCGGCTCCCCGGCCCTTCGAGCATCACGTAAGGCTCATCTCGCAAATCCGCCAAGGCAATCGAGGGACTCGTGGCGAGAGGGTGATCGGCGGCCAGCACCACCATGGGCCGAAGCTCGGCGAGCGTCGTGACCGCCAAGCCACTGAGTGCGGCTCCGCGGTCGTAGGTCACGGCGACGTCGATCGAACCGGTCCGGGCCGCCTCCGCAACGTCGGCAAGCGACATCTCTCGGGGCTGGACGACAACGCCAGGCACCACGGCCGCAAAGCCGCGGATCAGGCCGGCGGCATAGAAGGGCGACAATGTCGCGAAGATGCCAAGGCGGATCTCGCCCGCGGTCTCGGCCGCCAGTGCCGCCGCTTCGCGCTGCACCTGCTCGGCCTGCTGTTCGAGCCGCGTGACGTGGTCGAGGAAGATGCGACCCTGCATTGTCAGCGTCAGACCACGTGCATGGTGCCGGTCGAACAGCACCAGCCCCGTCACGTCCTCGAGCTTCTCGATGGCCTGCGCCACCGAGGGCTGGGAGATGTTGAGCACGCGGGCCGCCTGGGCGATGCCGCCATGCGTCGCCACGGTCCGGAAGTAAGTACACTGGCGAAGTGTGAAGCGAACCATATCGCGGCTGGTCTCACCCAAGGTTATTTGAGTTTTACGTTGTCTTGCATTTGGTTCAGTCTTCGTCCAACCGCTCGCTCCCGATACAGCGGTACCGATGCTGAGAGAGGACCCTGATGTCGCCTGCTCAACCAAGCGCCGAATTGCTCGAAGCGGCGCAGCGGCCCTTTCCCGATGCCAAATCCATGCCGCCGAGCGTGTACACGAGCCCCGCGTTTCTGGCGCAGGAGATCGAGACGATCTTCTCCAAGGAATGGATGTGCGTGGGCCGCTCGAGCGGCCTTTCCCAAGTCGGCGACTATCTCACCTATGAGCTCGCCGGCCAGCCCGTGATGGTGTTGCGCGACCAAACGGGCGTGCTCCGCGCCTTTTCGAACGTGTGCCTGCACCGCATGTCGACGCTGGTCGAGGGGGTGGGCAACAAGCGCGCGATCGTCTGCCCCTACCACGCCTGGACCTATGGGCTGGACGGACGCCTCCGCGGTGCGCCGTTCATGACCGAGACCACCGGGTTCTGCAAGGATGACTATGTGCTGCCGTCGATCCGCTGCGAGGAGTGGCTCGGCTGGATCTACATCACGCTCGACCGGGAACGCCCGAGCGTCGCCACGACCCTCGCACCCGTGGCCGAGATGGTGTCGGACTATGGGATGGAGAACTACGTCGAGTGCTTCCGCGAGACCCACGTGTGGGACACCAACTGGAAGGTACTGGCCGAGAATTTCATGGAAAGCTACCACCTCCCGGTGTGCCACGCCGACACGGTCGGCGGGCATTCCAAGCTGTCCGAAATGGAGTGCCCCCCCGGCCTCGCGGCCTTCAACTATCATTGGATCACCAAGGAGGCGTCGCTGCCGATCGGCAACGCGCACCCGTCTAACACCCGGCTCGAGGGCCGCTGGCGCAAGACGACGGCCTTGCTCGCCCTTTATCCGAGCCACCTGATCACCCTCACGCCCGGTTATTTCTGGTATCTCTCGCTTCACCCAAAGAGCACCGGCCAAGTCGCCATGATCTTTGGCGGCGGCCTGTCGCCCGAATTTATGGCCGATCCGCGCGCCGATGAATATGTGGCGACGCTGAAGACGCTTCTCGATGAGGTGAACGTCGAGGATCGCGGCTGCACCGAAAAGGTATTCCGCGGCCTCAATGCCGCCACGGCCCGGGCAGGTCACCTGTCCTACCTTGAGCGTCCGATCTACGATTTCATGCACTACCTGGCCGACCGAACCACCGGTTTCGACCGTTCTTTCGCGCTCGCCGCGGAATAACTGCGCCACGGCTGAGGCGTCCTTCTGCCCCGGGGGAAAAAGGGCGCCTCGCGATCCACTATCGGGCGGGCGCTCCGGCGCGGCCCTGCAGCCAGCCGATCAAAAGAAACAGGACCACGGCAAAGACCGTCAACAGCCCTGCCATGGCCAGGATGCCCGGATTGATTTGATCGCGGATGCCGGCCCACATCTGGCGCGGGATGGTGCGCTGCTCCGTGCCGCCGATGAACAGGATCACCACGACCTCGTCAAACGAGGTCGCAAAAGCGAAGATGCTGCCTGTTGCAACGCCCGGCAGGATCTGGGGCAGCATCACCCTCCGGAACACCGCCCATGGCGTGGCCCCAAGGCTCGCGGCCGCACGCGACAGGGTCGTGTCGAAGGCCATGAGGCGCGCCGTCACGGTGATGACCACAAAGGGCGTGCCGAGCGCTGCATGGGCCAGGATGACGCCGCCATGCGTGTTGGTCAGGCCAAGCGGCGCGAAGACAAGGTAGAGGCTTACGGCGACAACGACGATCGGGATGATCATCGGCGCGATCAGGATCGGCACGATAACGCCGCGCAGCGGGAAGCTCGGGCGACTGATGCCGATCGCCGCCAACGTGCCCAGCACGGTCGCGATCGCGGTGGCGCTCAGCCCGATCACGAAGCTGTTGAGAATAGCCGTTCGCCATTCGGGCGATCCGAGGATGAGCTCGTACCAGCGGAGCGTCAGGCCGGTCAACGGGTAGGAAAAGTAGCTGCTCTGGTTGAACGAGAGCGGAACGATGATGAGGATCGGCGCGATCAGGAAGATCAGCACGGCGGCCGAGAACACCCGAACGCCGCGATGTGCGACCCGCTCGGACAGCACGGCGGTGGTCTCGCTGGTCATGATTGCCGCCCGGACGTGCTTGATCGATTGGTCCTCATGTCAGCCAAGCCGAAGCCGGTCGATGCCGACCAGCCGGTTGAACACCACGTAGACAGCGAGCGTGAAGACCACGAGGTACACCGACAGCGCCCCCGCCAGCCCCCAATTCAGCTGGCGATCCATCTGCAGCGCCACGAGCTGGCTGATCATCTCGTCGCCGGCACCACCGAGAAGCGCCGGCGTGATGTAGTAGCCGAGCGCCAGCACAAAGACGAGGAATGTCCCCGTTCCGATGCCGGGCAACGTCAAGGGCACGTAGATGCGCAAGAATGCGAGGGCCGGATGAGCCCCGAGCGACACTGCGGCGCGTTGGTAGGCCGGCGAGATGCCCCGCATCACCGCGTAGTTGGCGAGGATCATGAAGGGAAGGAGCACGTGGGTCATGCCGATCAGCACGCCCGTGCGATTGAACATCAATGCCATGGGTGCCGCCGTCAGACCGCTGTGGATCAGAAGGGCGTTGAAGACGCCATTCGGCTGCAGGAGCACGTACCACGCCGTGGTCCGCACCAGCAGCGAGGTCCAGAACGGGACGATGACGAAGATCATCAGGAAGTTGCTTTGCCGTGCTGGGAGCGTGGCCAGCAGAAAGGCGACCGGGTAGCCGAGCACGCGGCAGATCAAGGCCACGGAGGCGCTGATCGCGAAGGTACGCCCGAACGCGCCGACGTAGATGGCCTGCGAGGGCTCGACAGGCTCGATCGCCCCGCTGCCCCCGACCCTGTGATCCATCGCGGTCAACAGGAAGTCAGGCGTCCAGCGGTGGGCGGCCCGTCCAAGGAGCCGCCACGTTTCGGGTTCGCCCCAGCGCTGGTCGATCCGCCGCAGAGCCTCGTCGGCCTGCTCACCCTCGGGGATCGGCAGTTGCCGCACCGTCTTCAACAGCAGCGAGCGGAAGCCCGGCTCATAGGTGTTGAGCCGCCGGGCCGCCGACGCGAGCGTTCCCCCATCCTGCGCGGCCTGCAGGTCCGCCGCCAGGGCCTCGAACGTTTGCCGCGACGGTAGGGCCGGTGGTCCGGACCAGTCGGTCAGCAGAGCGGCGGCTCTCGGCACGGCGTTCGCCACCTCGTCTGTCTTGACGCTCATGATCAGGAGCTTGCCGATTGGCACAATAAAGGTCATCGCAAGAAAGATCAGCAGCGGAACGGCGAGCAGGAACGCCCGCATGGAATCACGTCGTTGCGCGGCCCGGTAACCGGCCCGCGGATCAACCGTCCGGCTTCTTACGCCCTCCAGTGCGGTCGCCTCCCTGGCACTCATGCTGACAAACCGTGCATCCCCTCGTCAACCAATGGCGGGCGTCGCGATGGCGCGACGTCCGGGTCAGTGTCATGGCCCAACAGGCGGCGGTCGGCGAACCGGCCGCCAACCACCACTATTGGCTCAGCCAAGTCGTAAAGCGATTGTTGATGTTATCGAAATTGTCCGCCCAGAACTGCGCGTCGATCTGCAGCCCGTTCTTGAAGTTGTCTGGAGCGAGCGGCAGGTAGGGCAGCACGGCCTTGTCGACCTGCGGCACGGCCGACTTTCGCGGTGGCGCATAGGCAATGTAGTTCGACAGCTTCCAGATCGTGTCGGGGCCCGATGCGTAGCTGACGAACTGCTTGGCCGCGTCGGTGTCCTTCGCGCCCTTCGGAATGGCCCACCACTCGTAATCGTAGACCTGCCCGTCCCACACGATCGCGAAAGGGCGCTTGTCCTGCTGCTGTGCGACCCGGATGCGTCCGTTGTAGGCCATTGTCATCGAGACGGCGCCGTCGGCAAGAAGCTGGGCCGCCTGAGCGCCTGCGTCCCAGAAGACGACCTGGCTCTTGATGGTCGACAGCTTTTTAAAAGCGCGGTCGAGCCCGTCCGGCGTGCCCAGAACCTTGTAGACGTCCTTGACCGGCACGCCGTCCGCGATCAACGCCCACTCGAGCGCGACCTTTGGACTCTTGCGCATGCCGCGCTTGCCGGGGAACTTGGTGACGTCGAAGAAGTCGCCGATCGTGGTGGGCGCGGTCGTCAAACGGGTCGTATCGTAGGCGTAAATGGTCGACCAGACCATTGACGCAACCGCGCATGGCAGGACCGCGCCCGGGATGAAGTCGGACGTGTCGCCGAGCAGCTTCGGATCGAGCTTTTGCAGGAGACCCTCGTCGCAGCCCGCGATGGCGTCGTTGGTCTCCATGTCGATCAGGTCCCAAGTCGTATTGCCGGCCTCAACCATGCCGCGCAGCTTGGCGAGACCGCCATCGTATTCTTCCTTGACGATGTTGGTTCCCGTCTTGGCCGTGAAAGGTTGGAAGAACGCTTGGTTGACGGCATTTTCGAAACTGCCGCCGAAGGTCACGACCGTCAAAGTGTCGGCCGCGACGGCCGGTGCCGCGAGCGCCATGAGGCCCGTCGCCATCAGAAGCATGCGGCGGCTCGATCTAGGGACATTGAACATTTACGACCTCCTCGAAACTGGTGAACACAGGTTGTCAGGCACCGTCCGCTGCAACAATCTTGCAGTCGTCCGGGCTCCAGGACATTGTCGCGACCCTGCCGGGCTGAGGCGGCGCCATGGCGGTCTTATTCGGGACCTTGATGACGAAGCCGGCGCGGTCTGCCGCCGTCAAGTGCAATCGCCAGTGGTCCCCGCAGTAGATCACCTCGTCGATGGTTCCACGAAGATGGTTGTTCTCAGCCCCTGTCTCGTCGTCGGGCAATACGTTCTCAGGACGCAGCGCAAGGATCGCTGCCGTGCCGATCTCGACCCCTTCGCCCGCACGGCCCCTGATCGACAACTCGGGCGTCAGCGCGAGGGTCGCGAAGCGCGCGTCGCGGGCCGTCACCGTGCCGGGCAGACCGTTGTTCTCGCCAATGAAGTTGGCCACAAAGGCGTTGGCCGGATCCTCGTAGAGAACTTTCGGCGTTGCGATCTGCTGGATCCGGCCGTGGTGGAACACCGCGACACGGTCCGACATCGTCAGGGCTTCGGACTGATCATGCGTCACATACACCACCGTGACACCCAAGCGCTCATGGATGCGCTTGATCTCGTACTGCATGGTTTCGCGCAGGTTCTTGTCAAGCGCTCCGAGAGGTTCGTCCATCAGAACGAGCTTGGGTTCGAAGACCAGTGCGCGGGCCAGGGCCACACGCTGCTGCTGTCCGCCCGATAGTTGGGCCGGACGGCGCCCGGCCACATGCGCGAGCTCGATCATGCCGAGCGCCCGTTCGACGCGGCTGCGCTGCTCGGGTTTCGGCATCCGCCGGACAGACAAGGGAAAGGCGATGTTTTCGGCCACCGTCATGTTCGGGAACAGCGCGTAATTCTGAAACACCATGCCGATGTTGCGTCGGTGCGGCGGCGTCTCGTTCAACCGACTTTGGCCGAGGTAGACGGTGCCGCTGCTTGGCGCCTCGAAGCCTGCCAGCATCATGAGGGTCGTGGTCTTGCCCGATCCCGACGGTCCAAGAAGTGAGAGGAATTCCCCTTCCTCGATCGTGAAATTGAGGTTTCGGGTGACGAAGGTCTCCCCGTCATAGGTCTTGTCGATGTTCGAGAACGTCACGAGCGGCTTGGAAGCCGGGGGCCGCTGGTCCACTGACGCTTGCCCGCCCGCCATCAACGGCGCCTGAAGCCGCGCTGCCCTGCGAAGGGCAGACCGAACCCGGCCCGGCCACACGAGCGACGAATCACGGGGCGAGAGGGCCAGGACGATGCGGGCGGTTCGGTTGCACTCATCGAAACGCCCCTGGCTGCGGAAGTTCGGCTGGCATCCACCTGTGGCGGACCCAGGCCACTAAACAAACCTGGACCGATGACGGTCAAGTCCAGCTTTTGTGGTGCTCGACCTCAAATATTCCGAAGCTGGTGTCCGAGCGCCGGGATGCTCCGAAAGGGTGCAGTATTGGGAGGCAGTTGTTGAGATGCTGGGCGACAAGCCCTTGTTTTGAACGCAAGACGCCGTTGGCTCTTTTGAAGATCTCAAATCTGGCTGTCACAATCTCCCGCCGGCTTATGCGGCCGGTGACCCGGCGGCAGGGTCGCTCAGCCGCTCACCGGACGCGCCTCGTATTGAGGGGCCACCATGCCCGAGATGTAGCTGTCCGAAACGAAGGATTCGCAGTGGGTCGCAA
>CALMVT010000421.1 GCA_937873175.1 uncultured Acetobacteraceae bacterium
GGGCGGCGTCGGCCAGGCGCACAACCGCAAGCGGGTCCGGCGCCGCGGTGCAGCCTGCCGCGGCGGTGATGTCCTGCCCGGCCAGCTTCATGTAGGGAAGCGCGTGCTGCGCCGCGATCCCCTGCATGGCCTTCACGATCTCGTCCGCCAACGCCGCAACGTCTGTCGAGTCGGGTCGGGCCAGGGAAAGCGCATCGTCGAAGCGCAGGACCATGGCAGCAATCGAAAGGAACTGCGTCGCCGGAAGGCCGGACGGGTCGGGCACGAGCGCCGCGCTGCGCGCGCTGGTGGCGTCGGGTGCTGGAACGTCCAGGGCGGGTACGGCGGCCGACGCCGGGCTGTGGGCCGCTGCTTCCGCCTTGGGCGGGCGCCCGGCCATGCGCATCGCGGCGATGCTCGACACCGCCTGCACGAAGCTGCGCGCCCGCCCGGGTTCGCCCGCGTCCTCAAGCAGCACCGCACCGGACACGCCGGCGGCCCCATGCACCGGGAGAACTGACAAGGTGCGGCTGCCGAACGGGCGCATCAACAGCCGATGAAGCTCGGCGGTGCGGGCGTCCGCCGCCGCGTCCGCCTCGTTGATCGCCTCGCCCTCGTCCAGCGACCGGAAGAACCGCGGCAGTTCCGAGCGTGACAGCTCCAACCCCTCGACGTGGCCGCCGTGCGGCTCGAATTGGTCCTCGCAGCGCAGCACCTTGCCGCCGCCGGCGAGGCGCCAGATGCTGGCGCGTCGGGCGGCGCTCAGCTCGGCCAGGCTTTCGGTCAAGCCCGGCGCCGGCTGCGCCGGGTCGAACAAGCCCGGCTGCGCCGCCAGGGCTGTGAGCGCTTGGGCCTCGCGCACGCCGGCTTCGCCTTGCCGGGCCAGCAGCCGCGCCAGATGATCGGCGCGCCGGTTTTGCCGCACCAGAAACAGCCCGAGTATGCCGGCCAGGCCGATGGTAATGAGCGACAGCAGCGCGTCCTTGCGGCTGCTGTCCTCGGCGAAGCCGGTGAAGTCGGATTGCGGGGCCGCGATCAGCAGCACCCAGTCCTGCCCGGCGGCCGGCAAGCGCGACGCAATGGCCACGTACGGCTTGCCGCCAACGTCGATGATGCGGTTGCCGTAGCCCTCGACGCGGAAGCGGTCAAAGGCGCCGATGAGCGCGGGGTCGGCCAGGGCGTCGGCCGGGGTGGGCACCGCCTGCCGGCCATCGGCTCCGATCGGCCGCTTCAGGTTGGCCGCGGCGATCACGCCGCCGGCGGCGTCGATGATCGCGGCCTGCCCGGTGCGGCCGATCTGCAGGGAGCCGAGAAAGCCCGACAGCGCCTCCAGCGTGATGTCCACGCCGAACACGCGGTCTACCCGGCCCGGCTGCGTGAAACGGATCGCCGCGGTGATGCCTGGCGCCTGCGTGGTGAAGAAGATGTAAGGCGCTGACCAATACACCCCCGCGGCTTTCAAGGCGCCCTTGAACCAAACGCGCTCCCGCGGGTCGAAATCGTCCTGCGGGCTTGTTGTGCGGTCCACCACCTGGCCGGCGGCATCCAGATGCACGGAAGACACCTGGCGCGCGCCGGGCTGGTTATGGATCAGCTTGGTGTCGGTGCCGCCCGCCGGGTTGCGCCGCACCATGGTGAAGTCGCCGTCACCGGTGCCGACGTAGAAGCCTTCCAGGTTCGGCACCTGACTCAACATGCTGGCGGCAAAGCCCTCGATGGCGGCCTGGCTGTCGGAAATGGCGTTGCGCGCCACCATGTCGCGGGCAATCAGCGCCGCCTGGGTCGCCGGACTGAGGTAGCTGCCTACTTCCCGCGCGATGCGCGCCTGCAACGCGTCCAGCACCGCTTCGGACAGCATCAGGGCGCCGGCCCGGTTTGCCTGGTAGCTGTAGGCCGCGATGCCGAGAATGGACAGGATCACGAGCGCCACGGCCAGCACGGGACCGCCGACGCGCAGGAGGGCTTGCCGACGCCGCGTTGCCTTGCGACCGCTGATGTCAACGATCTCGTCGATGGCCGTTGATCCGTCCGGTGGTCCGTTTCTTGGGGCCGACCGCTTCCGGTAACGGCCATGGTGACCACCCTAACGGATGGGAGGCAGTCTTGATACCGCGCCCATGCCGGGGCGGCAGCCGGGCGTTTTCACGGTACGGCGGGCAGCCTCCCTGCAGTCGGATCGCGCTGCGACGCACGCAGCAACGGCCGGCACAGGACGATGCCGGCTCCGACCGCCGCGTTTCAGGCTACGGCTGTTGGCCGTTGTTGATGCGCTCCTGGGACTTGGCCTTCTCGTGATGGCCAGCCACTGCACCGACCGCGGCGCCGGTCTTGGTGTGCCCGCCCATCATGTGGCCGGCCACGCCACCCACTGCAGCGCCCTTCAGGGTGCCGCCCTTCGGCTTCGGCTGACTGTCCTCGGCGGAGGCGGTCAAGGGGGCCGCCGTCAGGCCAATGGCCGCAAAGCCGGCGAGCATCAAAGCGGTGCACTTCGTCATGGCAAACTCCCTATGTTGACCGCGGGCAAACGCGGTTTCCCCCATAAGCCTCATCTGCCCAGATGGCAAAAACGTGGCGGCGCCCGGTTGCCGGTGCCCATGCCTGAACAAGCATCTGTGGATAAAAGTTTCTCTGATCTACGTTCTCAATCGGACTTGACGCATCGAAACGGCAGACCGCGGCCCCACCGTGCGCAGGCATTTCGATTGGGATTGGATGGCAAGGACCGGGATGGCTGTCCGGCCGGAGCAGCCCATAACGCTCTTGCCCGCCCAACAGGAGAGCGGGCCTGAGCCGGGCCGATCGCCGGCTGTGCTTGCAACGGAGCTGTGCCATGGAGGCAAACATGGATACCCTTACCTTCAGACCCGCGAGCCTGGGCGATGACGAGCGCTACGCGGCGGTGCAGCGCCGTGACCGCTCGCAGGACGGCGCCTTCTTCTACGGGGTGCGGACCACCGGCGTGTACTGCCGGCCGAGCTGCGCGGCGCGGCTGGCGCGGCGTGAGAACGTGTCCTTCCACCTCACCTGTGCCGCCGCGGAGCGGGCCGGCTTCCGCGCCTGCAAGCGCTGCCGGCCGAACGAGGCGAGCCAGGAAGCGCGGCAAGCCGAGACCGTCCGCCGCGCTTGCCGCCTCCTGGACGCGGCGGAGGACGCGCCGGCGCTGGCGGACATCGCCCGCCGGGTCGGCGTCAGCCCCTTCCACTTTCACCGCATGTTCAAGCAGGTCACGGGCGTCACCCCGAAAGCCTACGCCGCCGCCCGCCGGGCGGCGCGGGTGCAGGACGGGCTGGCCACGGCGGCCAGCGTCACCCACGCGATCTACGAGGCGGGCTTCAACGCGCCCAGCCGTTTCTACGAGGGCGCACCCGGGCGCCTAGGCATGACCCCGGGCGCCTACCGCAAGGGCGGAGCCGGCGCGGTGATCCGCTTCGCTGTGGGCCAGTGCTCGCTCGGCGCCATCCTGGTCGCCGCGACCGAAACGGGCATCTGCGCCATCGCGTTCGGCGACGACTCCGATACGCTGGTGCGCGGCCTGCAAGACCGGTTCCCGAAGGCCGACCTCCTCGGCGGCGACCCGGCGTTCGAGGCCACGGTGGCCCGGGTCGTCGGCCTCGTCGAATCGCCGGGCCAGGAGTTCGACCTTCCCCTCGACATCCGCGGCACCGCCTTTCAGCAGCGCGTGTGGCAAGCCCTGCGCGCGCTGCCGGCCGGCGCCACCGCGAGCTACCGCGACATCGCTGCCGCGGTGGGCGCCCCCGCGGCGGTGCGGGCCGTGGCGCGGGCCTGCGCCGCCAACACCTTGGCGGTGGCAATCCCATGCCACCGCGTGGTCCGCACCGACGGCGCGCTGTCAGGCTATCGCTGGGGGATCGACCGCAAGGCGGCGCTGCTACGGCGCGAGGCCGCGGCGTAGCGCCGGCGGCCCGGTGTCCGGTCCGCACGCAGGCGGCTCAGCAGCCTGACGGGCTGGCGCTCCAAGGAGGCTGGGATTGTTATGGACCTTTTGCGTTTGGTGAGCGTCACGAAACCCGCTTTCAAGTCGAGATCCCTGAACGCGTTCGGGTCGGCCCGGGCCACGATCTGCCCAACGAGGTTCAGCATGGCCAATCTGCTGGGCCGCAAGCAAGGCGCGCGTGCCGCCGCAGAGAGCAGGGTGCGTCAGGCATTCTATTGACGGGCGCCGCCGCCGGGGCACACTGCTGCGTGTGCGGCCTCCGCCCCCGCCGGTGGCTGCCCCATGTTTAACCGAGAAAGCGCCCGATGCCCTTGACCGTCAACAACCGCACCGCCGAGCATCCGATCGACCCGATGTTCCTTGAGCGCTGGTCGCCCCGCGCCTATGACGGCCAACCGGTGCCGCGCGAGGACCTGATGACCATGCTGGAAGCTGCCCGCTGGGCACCATCCTCCTACAATTCGCAGCCTTGGCGGTTTCTGTATGCCATCAAGGACGGGCCGCACTGGGAACGGTTCCTGGGGCTGCTGGTCGAGGGCAACCGCACCTGGTGCAAGAACGCCGGCGCGTTGCTGGTGCTGCTGTCCAAATCCACCATGGCCGTGCCGGGCAAGGAGGGCGAAGTGCCATCCCATAGCCACAGCCACGACGCGGGCGCCGGCTGGGCTTATTTCGCGTTGCAGGCGATGCGGATGGGATACCCGGCGCACGGCATGGTCGGCTTCGACATGGACCGTGCCTTTGCCGAGCTCGGCGTGCCGATCGGCTACCGGGTCGAGCAGATGATCGCAGTCGGCCGGCGCGGCGACCCGGCACTCTTGTCGGAATCGGCGCGGGCACGTGAGCAGCCCAACACTCGCCGTCCGCTCAGTGAAAGCGTGTTCGAGGGCGCTTTCCCCACAAGCTGAGGCGCTTCACGCCTTGGCGCGCGGCCCGCGCCTGCCTCGTCCCGCACGCTTCGGCAGTTCCTCCAGCGTATGCAGCACGGCCTCGTCGGTGTCGGTCAGCGGCGCGGGCGTTGCTGCCGCCACGCCTGGCGGCACGGCATCGCCCGGGTCGCGGTCGCGTCCAAAAGAGTACTCCCCGGCATCGGACGCGGCGGCAGGCTGGGCACGCCCGGCCAAGACCTGGTCCAGCCGGCGGTTCACCGCGCGCACCTCCTCGCGAAGCGCCGCAAGCGCGTCGTTGCCGGCGGCGACAACCTTGCCCAGCGCCCTGATTGCCTCCAACGCGCCAGGCTCTTGCCGCCGGTCCGCTTGCCCCGGCGGCGCAGGGGTGCCTTGCGCTTCCGATTGCGTGGCGGCGGGGCTGCGCCGTGCCTTGAGCTTGGCCGGGGCGGCTTTTTCTTGACCGGAAACGGGTTTGTCGCGTTGCGCCGGCGTGCCCGGCGCTTTCGATCGTGTTGCCATGGCGGTGCAACGCCCAGGCGGCAGAATGGATGCGCGGCTTAGGATCTCGACCGCCAACGTCGCTTCGCCGCCCTTTGCCTTCGGCTGCACAGTTACGTTAAACCGGGCTGAACTTCTGCCCATCGCCACGGGGCGGAACGCTCGGCGTCGGCATTGCGGCGAGTCGGCGCCTTCCTCCGCACGTTTGAAGGGACCGCAAACCTGGATCAGGTGGTGGGCAACAGGGCGGCGCCGACCGAGACCTTGTCCGG
>CALMVT010000422.1 GCA_937873175.1 uncultured Acetobacteraceae bacterium
CCGTGCTGACCCGGCGGCCACGGCGCACGTTCATCTGGATGGGCGCAACGCCCTCGATCGCGCCGTCGTTGAGGTCGCAGTTGCGGGGGAAACCCATGGCTTCGCATGCCTCGATGAAGGCGGCAGCGCCGGGGGACAGGCTGCGCGGTTCCCCGACCGCGATCGGGCCGCCGGTGCCGCGGGTGCCGCCGGGGGCGCCGGTCCAATGCTCGATGCGGCGGAACGCGGGCAGCACGTCATCGTGCGACCAGCCGCGCGCGCCGGCCTGCGCCCAACGGTCGTAGTCGTGCGGCGAGCCGCGCAGGAATACCAGGCCGTTGATCGACCCTGACCCGCCCAAGACCCGACCGCGTGGCCATGCGATGCTGCGGTTATCGAGTTCAGGCTCCGGCTCGGTGGCGAAGCGCCAATCGTACTTGCCGCTGGCGAACAGGCGGGCATAGCCGGCCGGGATGTGTATCCAGACATCCCGATCCTCCGGCCCGGCTTCCAGCAGGGTGACTCGGCGGGCCGGGTCCTCCGACAGCCGCGCCGCCAGGATGCAGCCCGCGGTGCCGCCGCCGATGACCAGGGTGTCCGGTGTGTCCAAGCTGCCGGCCTCCCCGCGCCGTGGGCACCATCCTACCCGATGCGCGGCCGGGCGCCTATGAAGCGCCGATCTGCTTGGCCGACCCGCCGCCAATCTGCTTCTGCCGCAGCGCTGCGAGGCGGTCGTTCAGGTTGATGGGCGTCGGATGCTTGCCCTGAACCTGCGCCATCGCCGCCGCAATATTCGGGTCGTCCTGCTCCGGCCGGGTCGGCGCAAGCAGCTTGGCTTTGGAATTCGCCGCCTCGGCATCGGCCAGGTTGCGCGTCGCGTTGTCCTGCATCGCCTTGAGCGCGACGCTCAGCCCGCTCGTGGCGCTGGACAGCCCGGCCGCCTGGCGCGCAGCTTCGGCCCGCTGCTGCGCCATCTCGCGCTGTTGCTCCGCCCGGCCCATGTCGCGCTGCGCCCGGTTCAGGTCGTCCCGCGCCGACTTCAGTTTCTGCCCCGCCTGCTGATAGGTGGATTCCAGCGAATGCAGGAAATCCCCGGCGTCCACCGCGTCCTGCTTTTCGCGCTCCACGTCGGACGCCATGCCTTCCAGCATGGAAACGATGGTGCCCAGGCTGCGCTCCAACTCGGATTTGCGGCCCGTGTCCGTTTCGCCCTCCATCCGTTGCTGGATCTGCTCGGCCGCCGCCATGCGCTGCTGCGACAGCGTCATGATGGCGTCGGCCTCGCGCTTTTCCTTGTCAAAGGCGATGCGGGCCTGGGCGACTTGGCGGCCAAGGTCGTCCAAATGTTGCTCCATGGTGCGCAGCTCAGCCTCGGTCGCGGATTTCGGGTCCCAGCGCACGATGGCTTCAACCGCGTTGTTCACCGCCCGGTCGGCCTTCACGCTGACGAGGTTGCGGATGAATGTGATCATGGTGTCTCCTGTTGTCTTGCGTCGTGAATCATCCGGACATCGCGCCGGCATTGAGCAGCGCCACCGCGAGCTGGATGCCGATCAGCACCAAGGCGGCGGCGACGTTGCCGGCCTCGATCATCGCGCGCAACCCACGCAGCAGCGTGGCCGCGACAAAGAATGTCGCGAGCTGGATCACCAGCGCCACCAGCCCCCAAAGCACGATGTCAAGCACCAGCACGCTGGCCGCAAGCGTCGCTGCCAGCGGCAGCGCGAGCGCCACCAGGGTTCCCGCCACCACGACTCCCGCCGCCGCGTTGCCCTGCTGGACCAGGCGCCATTCGTGGAACGGGGTCAGCGCCATGTAGCAGGCCATGCCGATGGCAAGGAGCGCCAGAGTTGCGGCGAACTGGCCGACCAGCACGGGCAAGCCGAGCTGTAGCGTTGCGAGTATGCTGTCCATGAGCGCCTATGCGAGTTGGAGCGTGGCGGGATTGAGGTCGATGCCGGCGCGTATTTCGACCCAGGCGCGGCTGCCGTCCTGCACGGCCGCGACCATGATGTACTCGGTAGCGGGCGCCGGGCTGGGGCTGCCGGTCGGCGCGGCGTACAGCATGGCCTGGCTCTGCACCGTGCGGCTGCCGGACGGGTCCTCGATGGTTTCCGTGAGCGCGCGGGGGGACACTCGGCTGCTGCTTGGCGCCCAAACGCGGACGTAGGTTTTGCCATCCTTGGTCTGGAACTCGGGCCAGCCGATCATGCCCTCGTTCGGGTCGAGCCAGGCGCCCCATTCGCCGGGGTCGGCCGGGGTCACTTCGTCGATGGTTCCAAACAGCCGGCACTCGTCGGGGTCGCCGGCGGCGTCGAGATGCAACTGCACCAGGCTGCGCCCGTCCGGCAGGTAAAGCCGCACAAGCTGCGTGTTGCCGGACGCCACCTGGCCGACCGCGCTCACGCTGACCTGACCGCTCCCTTCAGGCTGCGGCAGCTTGATGGCGCTGCCCGCCAAGATGAACGGCGTGGGATCAAGCGCCAGCGTCATCCCGACGCGGAACTTCGAAGGTTTGTAGCTTTCGCCCGACAGCTTGTGGCGCAGCATGTTGCCGGCGCTTTGCACGGCGTTGGTCGGGGGCGGGCGCACGGCTGATCCTCCGGAAGGGCTGCTGGACGGGCGGCGTTGGTAGGCGAGAAAGGCGATGCCGCCGCCCCCCGCCAGCAGCACGGCCCAAACCCAGCCGGAGCCGCCACTGCCCGGCACGCCGGGGGTGCGGGCTGGCGGCGCTTTGGCTACCTCAGGCGGAACGTCGGGCGGCAGGGCGCCAGGCGTGCGCGGCTCACCGTCGCGCGCCGCCAACTGCCGGTCCAGGTCGTCCAGCTTGGCACGCAGGTCGGCATCGCCCTGCGCCCGCTGGTCAGCCTCTTGCCGCCATTGCTGGTACCCGGGGTCGTTCTGGTTGTTGTGGAAGAAGTCGCTCGACCCGGACCGGCCGAGGTTGCTCAGCAGCGCGCCCAGGAACAACCCGTCCCACACGCCGAAGCTGCGGTTACCGCCGAAATATGACGTGGGTGGGGCGGACCAGCCGCGGTTGTTCAACCAGCCGGACCGATCGGGCGCATACGGGCGCGGCGTGTATTGGCGCGACGTGTATTGCGGTTCCTGACGCTGCGGTTGGAACGTGTTGGGCGCTGGCTGGCGTTGCTGCCGGGCGTTGTCCTGCTGCGTGCGGTAGTTGTTGAACGCGGCGCCCGACCGGTCCTGCGAGAAGCTGCGGTCGCCGGCTGATGATGGCAGCGTCCAAGCCGGCCGCGACGAATACGAGGGCGACGGACGGCTGTAACCGCCGCTGCCGCCGAACGAGGGTGTCCGGGATGCGCTGCCGCCGCCGAACGACGGCGTCCTGCTGGACCCGCTGGGCCGGGAATACCCGCCGCTGGCCCGGGCAAGTCCATCAGCCGGCAACGCCAGGCAGGCGAGGGCCGCGAGCAATGCCGCCAGCCAGGGCCTTGAACGCCTCGGAAAGGTCCGCACGATACCGTTTGTCTTCCCGCTTGGGTGCCGCGTAAAGCTTGTCCGAACCGAAAAGTTCCTGTGCGCGGCGGAAAAGGCCCGACGGCACAGCGAAAGGGGAGCACCGACATGTGGCAGCCCAGCAGCTTCTACCCTGACCCAGCGGTGCAGATCCTGCACCCGAGCTTCACCAAGTACCGCGTCTTCTCGGCCGCCATCGAACGCTTGGCGACTGGGCTGCGCTGGGCCGAGGGGCCGGTCTGGTTCGGCGATGCCCGGCACCTGCTGGTCAGCGACATTCCGAACAACCGCATCCTGAAATGGGAGGAGGAGACCGGCGTGGTCAGCGTGTTCCGCCGCCCGTCCAACTTTGCCAACGGCAACACCCGGGATCGCCAGGGCCGCCTCGTCACCTGCGAGCACGGCGGGCGCCGGGTGACGCGGACCGAGCATGACGGGACTATCACAGTGCTGATGGATCGGTTCGAGGGCAAGCGGCTCAACTCGCCCAACGATGTGGTCGTGAAGTCGGACGGCACGATCTGGTTCACCGACCCGCCGTTCGGGCTGCTCGGCGACTACGAGGGCGCGCGGGCAGAGCAGGAATTGCCGCAGAGCCTATATCGCCTCGATCCCACGACCAGGCAGGCGACAGTGCTGGACGATGCGGTTGCCGGACCGAACGGCCTCGCCTTCTCGCCGGACGAGCGCGTGCTGTATGTGGTCGAGAGCCGGGCCAGCCCGCGCAACATTCTGGCCTATGACGTGACGGGAGACGGAACGCGGATCACGGGACGCCGGGTGTTGATCAACGCCGGGCCGGGCACGCCGGACGGCTTCCGTTTGGACGAGGACGGCAACCTGTGGTGCGGCTGGGGCATGGGCACGCCGGAGTTGGACGGGGTGATGGTGTTTTCCGCCGAGGGCGAACCCATCGGCCGCATCCAGCTTCCGGAACGCTGCGCCAACCTGTGCTTCGGCGGCCCCAAGCGGAACCGGCTGTTCATGGCGGCGGGCCAGTCGGTCTACGTGCTGTATGTCAACACGCGGGGGGCGCCGTGAAGCGGAACACGGTGGCAGAGGTGAACTCCTCGCCGGGGCGCAGCACGGTGCTGGGAAAGGCGGGCTGATTCGGGCTGTCGGGGAAGTGCTGGGTTT
>CALMVT010000423.1 GCA_937873175.1 uncultured Acetobacteraceae bacterium
ACAAACCAGAGACTACGCCACCAACCTATTTCCACCACCTCCGCGACGGCACCTACCGCTACCTGCCCGCCTACTCACCGGACCTGAACCCCATCGAGCCCGCTTGGGCCAAGGTCAAGGCCAGGCTGCGCCGCGTCGCCGCCCGCAGCGTGGACGCGCTGCACGAGGCACTTGGCCCGGCGCTGGCCGCCATCACGCCACAGGATGCAGCAGGGTTCTTCCGCCATTGCGGCTACGGCCAAGGTTGTCCTGACTGACGCGCAAACCGCTCTAAGCCGCAGAGCTGGCTCAAGCGTAGCCCCTTGCCTTGGTCGAGCGGCATGGTCATGGAATGCTTCGCGGCGCCGCAGCGGACAGCTCACGAACGCACGAAACCCATCCGCGGGCGTTTGCAACCAGGCTCACGGCAAGGTTCCGCGCATATGCCAAACTCGACATGAGTGCGGACCATCGCCCTAGCTCCGGCAAACCCGCCCCAGCCACGGGCACTCAGCGCTGGCCGGCCCGTGCCGCGTGCAGCGCCGCCCCGATCCGCTCCGCCAGCACCTCCAGCGAGAACGGCTTGCCAATTGTCTCCTCGCCCAGCCCGGCCCCCTCTGCCCCCGCACGGCCCGTCGTGAGCAGCACGGGCAGGCCAGGCCTGCGCCTGCGCGCCGCCTCCGCCACCCGCCGCCCGCCCAAGCCGCCCGGCAGCCCCATGTCAGCCACCAGCACGTCCACCCGTTCGCCCCCGTGCAGCAGCCGCAACGCCGCGGCGCCATCCGGCGCTTCCAGCACGCGGTAGCCCAACTCGCGCAGCCACTCCGCCGCCGTCTGCCGCAGATCCTCCTCGTCCTCGACCAGGAGCACCACGTCGCCAGCCCCCTCGCCCTCCTCCGCGTCATCCGCCGGCGCCGGCTTGTGACGCGGCAGGAAGATGCGCACCGTCGTGCCCTGGCCCGGCGCGCTTTCCAGTCGCACGACGCCGCCGCTTTGGCGCACGAAGCCGTGGATCTGGCTCAGACCCAGCCCGGTGCCTTGGCCGAGCGGCTTGGTCGTGAAGAACGGCTCAAAGGCGCGCGCCGCCACCTCCGGGGTCATGCCCGCGCCGGTGTCGGTGACGGCCACCGTGACGAAGCCGCCGGGCGCCGTCCCGTTCTCGCCGGCCAGGTCGGCCGCGGACAGCTGCGCTTCCCCGGTCGAGATCGTCAGCCAGCCGCCCTCGGGCATGGCGTCGCGCGCGTTGATGGCCAAGTTGAGCAACGCGTTCTCCAGCTGGCCCTCGTCGCACAGCACGAGCCAGGCCCCGTCGCCCAGGCGCACCTCGACCTGGACGGACCGCCCCACCGTGCGCCGGATCAGCTCCTCCATGCCTGCCGCCAGCTTGTCCATGCCCACCGGCACCGGGTCGGGCGGCAACCGCCGCGTGAAGGCCAGCAAGCGATGCGTCAGCGCCACGGCGCGCTGCACCGACTTCTCCGCCCCTGCCAAGTAGCGCGCCACACTCCCGGTGCGGCCCTGCTCCACCCGGAGCCGCAGCAGGTCCAGGTTGCCGACGATGCCCTGGAGCACGTTGCTGAAGTCGTGCGCGATGCCGCCGGTGAGCTGGCCGATGGCCTCCATCTTCTGGCTTTGCCGCAACGTCGCTTCCGAGGCCATCAGCTCGACCGTGCGCGCCTCCTCGGCCCGCTTCACCGCGGTCTGGTCCTCCACCGCCGCCATCAGTGAGGCCGCGCCGTCATCAAGGCCGGGCTGGATGGCCCAGGTTTCCTGCGCGAACCGGGCCGAGCCGTCCTTGTGCCGGTGCCGCACCTCGCCTTGCCAGCGCCCGTCGCGCCGCAGCGCCGCCACCACGGCGGGCCAGGGTTCCGGGAAGTCGGAGTGCAGAAGCTGGCGGGCAATCGTGCCCACAGCCTCGGCCGGGGCAAAGCCGAACAGCCGCTCCATGCCTTGCGTCCACGCCTCGACCCGGCCGTCCCAGTCGCAGACCAGCGTCTGCGAGTGGCCGAGCATGGCCATCATCCGCTCGCGCTCGCGCGCGACCTCGCGCAGCGCCTCCTCCGCCGCGTGCCGCGCCGTGCCGTCGCGCACGATCTTGAGAAAGCCCACGACCGCGCCGGCCGCGTCGCGGATCGGCCGCAGCTCGCCATTGCCCCAGAAGCGCGAGCCGTCGCGTCGGACGTGCCAGTGTTCCTCCTCCGCGCGGCCCCGCTCGCGCGCTTCGCGCATCCCGGCCTCGGGCATACCGGCGGCCCGATCCTCGGGGATGTGGAGCACGGCGAGGTCGCGGCCCAGCGCTTCGGCCTCCTCCCAGCCCAGCAAGCGGGACGCGCCGCCCCACCAGCCGGTGATGCGCCCGTCCAGGCCGGCGGCGATGACGGCGTGGTCGGCAGCACCCTCCAGCACCGAGCGCAGGCGGTCCCCGCCGCCGCTTCCCGGGCCTGCCACTTCGGGCCTACCAGCCGCCACGGCCCGCCCCGTCCAGCGCGCCCGCGCCATCGCCGAGATACAGGGAAGCCGTGCAGGGCGCACAGGTCGCCGTCGGACGCTCGCCCTCGCGCATCAGGGCGCGGCCGGCACCCACCCACCGCGTGCGCCCGGTGGCCAGCTCCAGCGCCCACCTGTCCCCGTCCGGAGGCGGGCCGAATGCCTCCAGCTTGCGGATGAACGGAGTGAGCATGCAGGGCCTCGCAGCGCCGTAGTGAACGGCTTGTGAATGTAGGAAATCTAACACTCAAGAAGATGTGTCGTAAAGAACTGTCAAGGTCCCGCTCGACGCCCTATGGTCCTGCATTGCTCGCATGCTGGTCCAGGGCGCGAGCGGCCGGAAGTCGCGTGTGCTCTCGCCCCCTTCTCCCACGGCGAGACACTCATGCCCCCTGCCATGGCGCCCGGCGCCGCTTTGACGCCTCCTATTCGCAACCGCCTGCTCGCAGCCCTCGCGCCGGACGACCTTGCACGCTTGCACCCGCACCTGGAGCTGGTGGCAATGAGCCTGAGCGAGACGCCGACGGAGCCGGGCCGCCCTATCGCGCATGTGCTGTTCCCCGAGGCGGGGATCGTGTCCGTGCTCGCCGCCTCCCCCGACAGGCAGCGCAGCATCGAGGCCGGCATGGTTGGGCGAGAAGGGATGGTGGGCCTGGCCGTCGTGCTGGGCACCGACGCCGAGCTGCACGAGACCGTGGTGCAGGCGGACAT
>CALMVT010000424.1 GCA_937873175.1 uncultured Acetobacteraceae bacterium
GATCAGCTTCTTGTAGGTGCCGCGCTTCGGCTCGCTGAACTGGATCACCTCGTCGGCGTCGCTGGCCGGCTCGGTGATGCCCATGCTCGCCAGCTCGACGCCCATCACCTTGAGCTTGGTGGCCAGCTTGCTGCCGAGGTACTCGGCCCCCGTGTTGGCACCCGTCACCTGGTCCGCGAACACCTTGGCCTGGTCCCACAACGGCGCCACGAGGCCGTACACCTTGCCGCGGTGCTGCACGCACTCGCCCACCGCGTAAACGTGCGGGTCGTCCGGACAGCGCATGGTGTTGTCCACCACGATGGCCCGCTCCACCGTCAGCCCGGCGCGGCTGCCGATCTCGGCGTTCGGGCGGATGCCGGCGGACACCACGACCATGTCGCAGGCAAGCCCGGTCCCGTCCTTGAAGCGCAGGCCCGTGAGTTTCCCGTCCTCCACCACCAAGCCGGTCGTCATCTTGCCCGTGTGCACCTGAACGCCCATGCCCTCCATGGCACGGCGCAGCATGGCGCCGCCGGTGGCGTCGAGCTGCATCTCCATCAAATGCTGCGCCAGGTGCACGACGTGCACCTCGCAGCCGTGATTCAACAAGCCGCGCGCCGCTTCCAGCCCCAGCAGGCCGCCGCCGATCACCGCCGCGCGCTTGCTGCGGGCGGCTTGCGCCACGATGGCGTTGCAGTCGTCGATGCCGCGGAACGCAAACACGCCGGGGCGCAGGCGGCCGTCCTCGCCCCAGATGCCCTCCATCGGCGGGATAAAGGCCCGGCTGCCGGTGGCGATCAGCAGGATGTCGTACTCTTCCTGCACGCCGTTGTCGGCTGTCACCACCCGGGCGGCGCGGTCGATATGCGTCACGCGGGCGCCGCTGTGCAGGCGGATGTTGTTCTCCTTGTACCAGTCCAGCGGGTTGATGTAGATTTCGCTGTGATCCTGCTGGCCGCTCAGGATGTTGGACAGCAAGATGCGGTTGTAGTTGCCGTACGGCTCGTCGCCGAACATGGTGATGCTGAACATCTCCGCACCGCCGCGGGCCAGCACCTCCTCGACGGCGCGGGCGCCCGCCATCCCGTTGCCTATCACCACCAGTTTGCGCACGGTGCTGCCGAACGTCATGCCATCCATGATTGCCCCCTAGATCTCAACCAGGCCGACATCGAGCGCCAGCGTGCCCTCGGCGCCGGACGGCGCCGCGACCAGCAGTTCCAGCCGCGTTTCAGGCATCAGGTCCTCGACGACCACAAGCGGGATGTGCACGGCGCCCTTGGCGCCGATCGGGAAGGTGCGCATAGGCGTGCCATCCCGGGTCAGCACGACGGCCACCATCTCGGACGCGCTGTTGCCGCCGCGGAAGTAGATCATCTGCGCGCGGCGGTCGCCGGGCACGCTGTAGGTCACGTCCAGGGACACCGGCGAGTCGTAGCCGCGGCCGTCGAACGCATACATCCCCGTCAGGATGCGGGGGGTGCTCTCTCTCATTCGGTCTCTCCTGTGAGCGCCGGCGCACGATCCAGGCGTACGGCGCAGGCCTTGTACTCGGGAATGCGCGACACCGGATCGAGCGCCGCGATGGTCAGGTGGTTGGCGTTGCCTTCGCCGCTCCAATGGAACGGCACGAACACGGTGTCCCGGCGGATGTCCCGCGTCAGGCGCACCGCCATCCGCGCCGTGCCCCGGCGCGTCGTGAGCTGCACCGCATCGCCGGCCCGGAGGCCATGCTGGCGTGCGGTGTCGGGGTGGATCTCGGCAAAGGCGGCCGGCTCGGCGGCGGCAAGCTCGGGAACGCGCCGGGTCTGGGTGCCGGTTTGGTATTGCCCCATGACGCGCCCGGTAGTCAGGACCAGCGGGAACTCGGCGCAGGGCTGCTCGGCGCTGCCTCGGTACTCGACAGGGTGGAAGCGGGCCAAGCCGTCGGGATGGGCGAAGCGGTCGGCAAACAGCCGGGGCGTGCCGGGGTGGGCGGCGTCCGGGCAGGGCCAGAACAGCCCGGCCTCCTCCTGCACCCGGTCCCAGGCCATGCCGGCGTAGTCGGCCGGGCCGCCCGCCGTGGCGCGGCGGAACTCGGCGCCGGTGGTCGCCGGGTCGCCGGAGAAATGCGCTTCGGCACCGAGCCGCGCGGCCAGCCCTGCGATCACCTGCAAGTCGGTCCAAACGCCCGGCGGGGGCGGCTTGACCTGGCGGCGCAGCAGCACGCGGCCTTCCAGGTTGGTCATCGTGCCCGACTCCTCCGCCCACTGCGCGACCGGCAGCACCACGTCGGCGATTGCTGCGGTTTCCGACAGGAAGGGGTCGGCGACCACGAGCAGATCCACCGCGTCCAGCCGCTTGCGCAGCGCCGCCGCGTCCGGGGCGGAGACCAGCAGGTTGCAGGCGAACACCAGCAGCCCGCGCACCTTTGCTCCCGCCCCGCCGGCCTGTGCCAGCATCTCGCAGGCCGAAAGGCCTGGCTGCGGCAGGGTATCGGGCGAAACGCCCCAGACCTGCGCGACCTCCGCGCGGTGCACCGGGTTGGCAAGCTGCCGGTAGCCCGGCAACTGGTCCGCCTTCTGCCCGTGTTCCCGCCCGCCCTGCCCGTTGCCCTGGCCGGTCATGCAGCCCCAGCCGCTGCCGGGCCGGCCGGGCAAACCCAGGGCGAGCGCCAGGTTGATGAAGGCCAGGGAGTTATCGACGCCCCGGCTCTGCTGCTCCGGCCCACGCCCGGACAGGACCAGCGCGCGGGCCGCTTCCCCGAGCAGCACCGCCGCGCGCTCGACATCCCGCGCCGGCACGCCGGTGATCCGCTCCACCCGGTCCGGCCAATAGCTCGCGACGACGCGGCGCACCCGGTCCCACCCGGCGGTGCGCGCCTCGATGTAATCGGTGTCGATCAGCCGGCGGACGACCGCGACGTGCAGCAGACCGTTGGCCAACGCCGCGTCCGTGCCGGGCGTCAAAGGCAGATGCAGCGTCGCGGCGCGGGCGGTCGCGGTGCGGCGCGGGTCGGAAACGATGATCTGCGCCCCGCGGGCACGGGCCTCGTCAAAGTATTGCATGATCGGCGGCATAGTTTCCGCCGGGTTGCCGCCGCTGATCAGGATGCAATCGGCGCCGGCGATGTCCGCGATCGGGAACGGCAGCCCGCGGTCGATGCCAAAAGCGCGAAGCCCGGCAGCGGCGGAGGACGCCATGCAGAACCGGCCGTTGTAGTCGATGTTGGCCGTGCCCAGCGCCACGCGGGCGAACTTGCCGAGCGCATAGGCCTTTTCGTTGGTCAGCCCGCCGCCGCCGAACACCGCAACTGCGTCCGGCCCGGCCGCGCCCTGGATGGCCCGGACGCCGGCGGCGACACGGTCAAGCGCTTCGTCCCAACTTGCCGGGCGCAGCGGCGCTCCCTTGCCGTCCCGCAGCAGCGGGCCGAGCAGCCGGTCGGAACTGTTGAGCAGGGTGGCTGCGGTCCAGCCTTTGCGGCATAGCCCGCCGCGGTTGGTCGGGAAGTCCCGCGCTTCAATGCCCCAGCCCGCCTCAGTCTCGACGACGTTCATGCCGCATTGCAGGGCGCAATACGGGCAGTGCGTCGCCGTTCCCGTGGTGATTGCGATGTTGCTGTCCATCAGGGCTGATGAAGGGTCCGCATGGAATGACCTCATGCATGTCATGGGTTGAATAATAGGCAGGCTGGCGGTCGCCAAGTCTGAAACGCACTCAGCTTTCGCAGAAAACTGCGAACGTCTGGCTAAACTGCACAATAAATAATCATACAGCCCAGCATCCGAATGATTTTTAGGCGATGCTGCCAGAGGCGGCGGGCGCTTGGACGCCCGCAGCCCTGCATACGGTCCGCAAGCTCCGCGTTTATGACGCCGCCGCCATGTTGGAGCTTGCGCCCAAGCCCATGCGCTGCGCGAGCGCTTGGTCGTAGAGGATCTGCTCGGCCTGCTTGTGCGTTGCGGAAAACCGCACCGCGGCGGCGCAAAGGGCGCTGCACAGCACGGTCCAGCCCAGGATATACAATGCCTGCGGCAGGTTCCCCGACGCCTTCAGCAGAAAGCCGGCCGCCACCGCCCCGACATTGCCGCCGGCGCCGATGATGCCCGCGACCCCGCCCAGCGCCTTGCGGTCGATGAACGGCACCAGCGCGTAGGTCGAGCCGCACGCCATGTGGGTGAACAAGCCGAACGCCAGCATGGCGATCACGGCAGGCAACACGGACCCCATGGTGGAGAAGGCGAGCAAACCAATGCCTTCGCCGACCATCAGCAGGCAGAGCAGCATGGTGCGGCCGTCCAAGCCCCAGCGGCGCGCCACGCGGTCGGACGCAAGGCCGCCCAGCGCGCGGGCGAACAGCGCCAAGAGGCCGAAGCTGCCGGCGGCCATGCCGGCCGAGGTCAGCGACAAGCCGAAGCGCTCCACGTAGTAGCTGGCCGCTACCGCATGGATGAAGATCTCGACGCCGAAGCAGGCGCCATAGGTGATCGCCAGCATCCACACCCGGTAGTTGCTCATCGCCGCCTTGAACACCGCAAGGCCGCCCTTCTTGCCGGAATCAACGCTGACGCCGCGGGCGCGCAGTTCCAAGATGTTGCCCTCCGGCGTGTCCTGGGTGTAGCGCCAGTACAGCACCGCCACGACCAACATGAGCGCGCCCGGCACGAACATCGCGAGCCGCCAGCCCAACGACTGCTGCACGCCCAGGCTGACGATCGCGGCCAGGATCAGCGGCATCACGCTCTGCGTCACGCCGCCGCCGGCGTTGCCCCAGCCGCCCACCGTCGCGTTCGCCGTGCCGACCACGTTCGGCGCGAACATGACGGAGGTATGGAACTGGGTGATGACGAAGCTCGCCCCGATGGCGCCGATGGCCAGGCGGAATACCAGGAAGCTCTCATAAGAGGTCGCGAACGCGATGCCCATCACCGGGATCGCGCCCAGCACCAGGAGTGCGGTGTAGGTGATGCGCGGCCCCCACTTGTCGCACATCGGCCCGACGGCCATGCGCACCAGGATGGTGACGCCGACGGCCGCGATGTTGATGTTGGCGATCTGGTCGGCCGTCAGGTGGAACTCGCCCTTGATCACCGGCATCAGCGGCGACACGGCGAACCAAGCGAAGAAGCAGACGAAGAACGCCATCCAGGTCAGATGGAAGGCACGCATCTGTGGGGTCGAGAAACTGAAAAGGTCAATTCTCGTGGCCTTTTGGGAGATCATAGGTCCTGTTCCGGTTAGAAACGTATGGCGGGAAATGCTACGGGGTTCGGCCGATGCCCCGGCGGTGGCCGGGGCACCGGCCTAGAAGCAGGTCATGCGGGCGGGATCAGGCGGCGACGCCGAGCTTCGCGGCGATGGCCAACAGCAATTCATGGTTCGACCGCATCATCTCGGCGTTCGCCTTCAGCAGCCGGCTGTTGGCCTCAAGCAGGGCGTGGTTGGACTGCAGCGCCTCGGCGTTGCCGGCCACGGTTGAAGCGTTCGACGTGAGCACGGCGTGGTTGCGCGCCATCGCCTCGGCGTTCGCGGCCAGCGTCCGGGCATTCGCGTCCAGCAGGTCCTTGTTGCCTTCCAGCAGGCCATGGTTTGCCGTGAGCGTTTCGCTGTTGGCCGTGACCACCGCGCGGTTGTCCGCAACCACCGCCGCGTTCCGGGCCAGCACCTCGCTGTTGGCGCCGATCCGTTCCGAGTTCTGCGCAAGCGCCTTCCGGCTGCCCTCAACCGCGGCCGCGTTGCCTTTGATGGCCGCCGAGTTGCCGGCGAGCATGTCTCGGTTCTCCGAAACCGTCGCCCGGTTCGCTTCGAGCAGCGCGTGGTTGGACGCAAGCTGCGTGGCGTTCGCCGAAAGGGTCTTGTGGTTCCCGGCCAGGGTGCCGCTGTTGCCCGCCACGATGTCGTGGTTGGCTTCCAGCAACTCGTAACTGCTTTTCAACCTTGCGGCATTTGATTGCAGCAGGCTGTTGTTCCTGATCAGCAAGGAATTATTCGTTTCAATCGTCGTCTCGGTCAAATTGACCTCCAAAGGGCTGCCCCGGACGGGCCGGGAGCGGGAGGCACAAGCTGGCCACAGCGTTGTGGACATGACGCGCAGTGCGTTCGCGTTTGTCGGGACACCTCGATGTGTCAGAAGCACGCGTATGCACGCCGCGTGCCAACAGCCGCCGGCTGGTGCGGAACTTGCGTCGCGACGGGGGGCCGCGCCTGGAGGATCACCCAAACATGATGTCTGCTTTGCTGTCCCTGACCGCCGCGCCCGGCGCGCCGCCGCTCTCCGACGACCTGGACGCCGTGGGGGTCAAAGTGCTGCAAGCCGGCGGATGCTCAACTTTGCTGCAGGACGTGGTTAAAACCGCGCCTGATTTGGTTGTCATCTACGAGGAACACCCTGAATCTGCGCTTTTTTCAAGCACAATGGCGGTGAACGCCGCGGCGCCGCGGCCGGTGATTGTGTTCACCACCGACCCGGATGCGGAGAAGATCGCGCTCGCGACCCGCTCCTGCGTCCACGCCTACGTCGTGAACGGCTACAGCCAGAGCCGGCTGCGCTCGGTGATCCATCTCGCCCAGGCGCGCTTCCACCACGACCAGCTTCTCCGCAAGGAACTGACCGAGGTGAACCAGCGCTTCGCCGAACGGAAGCTGGTTGACCGGGCCAAGGGCATCCTGATGGGCGCGCGGCAACTGCGCGAGGAGGAAGCGTTCCGGGCCTTGCGCAACACGGCGATGCACACGAAGCAGCGGATCGGCCAGGTGTCGCAGCGGGTCATCGACTCTGCCCGCTATGCAGAGGCGATCAACCGCGCGGGCCAGCTCCGCATGCTGTCGCAACGCCTAGTGAAGCTTTATGCGCTCACCTGCGCGGACATCCGGCCGGAGGAAACCCGGCGGCTGTTCGCGGCCTCGCTCGGCCACGTCGATGGCAACCTGGACAGCCTGGGACGCAGCCTGTCCAAGCCGACCTTTGGCGACCTGCTCGACGCCGTGCTGACCCCTTGGGCGGAACTGCGCCAAGCTCTCGGCGCGGCGCCGCGGGCCAGGCGGCTGGCGGAGGTGGACCGGCTGGCGGAGCAGGTGCTGCTGCGGGCGGAACAGTTGACGGCCAACCTGGAGATTGCCGGGTTCGCGGCGGCGCTGCGCGTCATCAACGTCGCGGGGCGGCAGCGCATGCTGTCCCAACGGGTCGCCAAGGCGGCGCTCATGGGCGCCCTGCTCGGCGGCGCCGCAGGCAGTGCCGCGCGGGCCAGCCTGAGATCGACGATGGCCGAGCTGGTGGACGGCTTTGCCTACCTTGAAACGCTGCCGCTGAGCAATGCCGAGATCGGCCGGGAAGTCGGCCAAGCGGCCCAGGGTTGGGCGGGCCTCCAGGCCGCGCTGCCGCAGGCCGGCACCGCGGCGGGCCAGGACGGCATCGCGGGCTTCAGCGAGGCCCTGCTCGCAAGCATCGACCGCCTCACGGAGCACCTCGAACGCGGGATGCAGGCGCTGGTGCGTTGACAGGCACCCCGGCGGCCATCAAGCCAGTCGTGCCAGCCGTTCAAACAGCAGGTCGAAGAAGCCGTCGGCGTTTGCCCGGTTGAGCCAGTTGGCATTGGCCGGGCGGCCCGTGACGCCGAACCAATCGGCTACAGTCATGCCGAGGGTCAAAGGGCTTGCGGTTTCCACGGCCACGTTGATGGCCCGCCCGGCGAACAGGCCCGGTCGCAGCAGGTGCGCGATCACGCAAGGGTCGTGCAGCGGGTCGCCCCGCCCCCCATGCAGCGCCGCGCCGTCCGCGTTGGAAAACAGCGCCGCAACCGTCCGCGCCGCCGCCGTGTCGATCCGCCGCAGCCGGTCGAGCCGCGCATCGGTCGCCCGGACCTGATGGGTGAGATCAAGCGGCAGCAGGGTCAGCGGGATGCCGCTGTCCAGCACCACCCGCGCCGCGTCCGGGTCGGCATGGATGTTGTACTCTGCGGCTGGAGAAACGTTGCCGCCCTCGCTGCGCGCGCCAGCCATCCACACCACCTCGGCGATGCGCGGGCCGATGTCGGGCGCCTTGACCAGCGCCATCGCCAGGTTGGTCGCGGGGCCGAGCAGGCACAAGGTGATCTCCCCGGGCTGCCCCGCGCGCAGCGCCCCGATCAGGTAATCCACCCCATGCTCCGGCCGCAGCGGGACCTGCGGCTCCGGCAGGTCGAGGCCGTGCAGGCCGGTGCCGCCATGCACGTGCTCGGCGGTGATGGGCGGGCGCACCAGCGGGCGGGCGCACCCGGCATAAACCGGGATGTCCGGGCGTCCGCCCAATTCCAGCAGGCGGCGGGCGTTGCTTTCCGTGCGGGCGAGCGGCACGTTCCCGGCCACCGCGACCAAGGAAAGCAACTCAAGCTCCTCTGGCGCCGCCAAGGCCAGCAGGATGGCGACGGCGTCGTCCCGTCCGGGATCGGTGTCGATGATGATTTTGCGGGCCAAGTCTCCTACCCCCGCCCCAGGCACCGGGCGGCGAGCGCCACGCAAGCCTCGAACACCTCCAACGAGTCGAAGGGCCGGTCCCGCCCGTCATGCGGCAGGACGACCGGCTGGCCGCCGCCCTGCACCGCCGCGCCTTGGATCATCAGGTTGTCCGGCAAGCCGAAGCCCTCGACGCTCAGGCCGGGCAGCGGGTCGGGCAGCGCCGCGGCCTGTTGGCGGCAGCGTTCGGCAAAGGGGGTGGCGCTGTTGGAATAGCCGAACACCGGGCGTCCGCGGCCGAGGAACCAGCCGACCTCGATCAGCGTGCCGCTGTCGGCAGACGCGCCGCGGAACGGCGTGAGGTTGGCAATCACCACGTCGCAAGCCTCCATCATCGCGATGTCCTTGCGGTAGATGGCGGCCCAGGCGTCCTCGTTGCCCATGGCCGGCAGGCTGGCCACGTCCTCGTTCAACGGCGACAGGCCCTCGATGCCGTGACGCGCGCAGAACGCGGCCTTGCGGCGGGCGTGGCCGGCAGCGTCGGGCAGGAACACGTCGGGGCCGGCAAGGTAGGCCTTTGTCACCATGGTTGGAGAGTCCTATGCAGTTCCGCGCACCGGCGAGTGTCACGGCAGCATAGGACGTGTCCGGCTTGCGCTTTGCAACTCAAGGTAAAGGTGGCGATGGCGGTGGTTGCCCGCGGGCTGTTGCGGGCTGGCCGTCACCGGCGGGCAGAAAACCGTGCTAAAGGCCGAACTGCCGCAAGACGGCCGGAACGCCGCGTCCGACTTGGCGGAGATCCTCGAACAGCGTTGCAACCTCGAAGCTCACGAGGAACGCTGCGCCGTAGGCCAGGCCCGGCCGCTCCTGTCCCCACGCAATTGCCCGGCGTGCCAGCCTGCGCGGCCCGAACCGCACGAACATGAACACGAGACCCATGCCGAGCGCCGCCCCGGCCACGACGTCGCTAAGATAATGCAGGCCGAGATAGACCCGCGGCAGCACGCCGAACAGGGCGCTGCAGGTTGCAAGCAGGCCGAGCCACCGGGACTGCCCCCAGACGGCTGCGGCCAACGCGAAGAACAGCGCCGCATGGTCGCTGGGGAAAGAGCCCCAATGGTTCGCAAGCGCCAGGTCGATGCCGGGGAGCGGATTGAACCCACTGTCCCAGGCGTGCATCGGACGCAGCCGCATCGGCAGCGAGATCTGCAGGAGCCGGCTTGCCACGCCCGACACCAGAACCGCGCCGAACCCGAGTAGCAGCCGCATGCGCGACTCTGCCGTCACATTGCTGAACCAGCAGTAATAAAGTAGGGCGACCATCAGCGCGCCGGTCACGAAATCGGTCTGGCCTGCGATATACACCGCATGGTTGATGACCTCGTTGCGTGACGCCCAATGGTTGATCGCCCTCGAGACGTACTCGTCAGCCTCCCGCGACAGCGCGAAGTGGTCAGAAACGACCTGCCAGCAAAGCAACCCGCTTAGCAAGCCGACGCCGCCCCATGCGAGAATGCAACGAACCTTTGACGCCGGGTTTGACACGCGCGCGCGTCCGATCCCGTAAATGATGTCGGACGCCGTGAGAACCGGGGACGTACTCGGAACGAACGTTGAAGCTTCTACCCCAGCCAATCGGGTCATTGCCGCCTTGCCACATGATTGTTCGATGCTAATACGGATTAAACCTGTTTCGTGTCATGAACATTGCGATCCATGGCATATCCTCGACGCGCCGAGGCGGCTCCGTCCGGCTCGCAGGTGGGGCATGAAACGCACCCGGCACCGTGCTTTGTGCGAACCGTTCCGGGCTACGATCAGGGCTGCGGCGCGCCCTCCTGCCGCATCGGATCAGCCTTGGCGAACGCTTCCTGCGCTTCGCAGAGCGCCGCAATGCGGTTGACCGTCGGCGTGCCCGCGACCTCGATCTTGAACACGCGGACCACGACGATGATGCTCATGAGCACGATGTCGGCCATCGTCACCGTGTCGCCGTGGCAGAACCGGCCGGTCTGGCTTTCCGACGCAAGCCGCTGCTCCACGGCGCGCAGCCCGGTTGAGAACCACTGAATTTGCCATGCGCGCCAGGCCGCGTCGTCGAAACCGTGTTCCATGAGGTAGCGCTTGATCCGCGGCGTGATCAGCGGGTGGGTGTCGGTGGCCAGCATCGCCGCAAGCGAGCGCACCCGGGCGCGCCCATGCGGATCGGATGGCAGCAAAGGCGGGTTCGGGGCGATCTCTTCGAGATACTCAAGGATCGCCGCGGATTGGGTGAGCGGCGGGAACCCGGCTTCGACCAATGTGGGAACTCCGCCGAGCGGGTTGATCTTGAGGAACGCCTCGCCGCGATTCTCCCCGGCATCGACGTTGACGAAGCGCTCCTGCGCGGCCAACCCCTTGAGGTTGAGCGCGACCCGCACGCGGTAGGTCGCCGAGGTGCGCCAGTAGGCATAAAGCTCGAAGCGCGGCTGGTCGGGCATAGGGGCCTCCGAATGGAGCGGCGCGATATGCGCCGCGGTTGGCACCGAAAACAGCGGTCCATGATGGCATCGAACCACGGCGGTGTCCCGGCCTTCCTGCACTGGCGTCCGTCCGGAGCTGTGCAACGATCTTGCGCCGATTGCGCCCCATTGCGTCGTCGGACTATGTTCGACGTCAACAAAGCAAGACTCGGGAAACGCCATGATTTCTCAAACGTGACCGCCACTTGCGCCGCGGCCAAGACGATGAGCGGCGTCAACCGCGCCGGGTCGGACATGGAGGCGCTTGCGGACCGGTAGCGCCCCGCGTGGCGGGGCCGCCGCGCTCGATCCGTTGCAACCTTACAGGGAGACAAGCCATGCGCGCCTTTGAAGGCCAGCGTTCGGACAACCAGCCGGTGAAGCGGTCCCGGCAGGAGAAGGAAAAACTGCTCCGCGACCTCCGGGAAACGCTGGCCGGGATGAAGTCGCACAGCGCGGCGTCGCTGCGGCAAAGCCTGCAGAAGCGGATCGCCGAGCTGGAAACGGAGCTGGGCGTGTCCGCTCGGCGCTGACAGCGCCTGCAGCTTCGCGTTCAGGCTTGGCACGACCTATGGTGTTCCGGAACGAGCCGGGCCGAGGCGCCGGCAGGGGACCCCATGGCACGACGGCCGAACATCCTGGTTCTGATGGCCGACCAGCTCACGGCCGGCGCCTTGCCCGCCTACGGCAACCGAGTGGCCCGGACGCCGCACATGGACGCCCTGGCCGAGCGCGGCGTCGTGTTCGGCGGCGCTTACTGCAACAGCCCGCTCTGCGCCCCGTCGCGCGCCGTACTCATGTCCGGCCGACTGCCGTCCGCCACCGGCGCCTATGACAACGCCGCCGAGTTCCCCTCGCAAGCACCGACCTTTGCTCATTACCTCCGCCACGCTGGATACCGCACGATCCTGGCCGGCAAGATGCACTTCTGCGGGCCGGACCAATTGCACGGGTTCGAGGAGCGGCTGACCACCGACATCTACCCGGCCGATTACGGTTGGACGCCGGACTGGCAGCACCCCGATGTCCGGCTCGACTGGTATCACAACATGGACAGCGTGACGTCTGCCGGGCCGTGCGTGCGGAGCAACCAGGTCGATTTCGACGAGGAAGTGGCATTCAACGCCCGGCAGCGCTTATTCGACATCGCGCGTGACGGCGACGCGCGCCCGTTCCTCATGGTGGTGTCCCTGAGCCACCCGCACGACCCCTTCACCATCCCCGATCCCTGGTGGAGCCGCTACGGCGACGCGGAGGTGGACATGCCGCAGGTGCGCCGGGAGGAGGTGGCGGCGGACCCGCACTCGCTCCGTTTGCGCCGGGTCTGCGCAATGGACGGGCACGAGGTGACGGAGGCGCAGGTCCGCGCCGCGCGCCGGGCATATTACGGCGCGTGCGCCTTCGTGGATGACCAGGTAGGAATGCTGCTGGCGGCGCTGCGGAGCTGCGGGCTGGAGCAGGACACGGTGGTGGTCCTGCTGGCCGACCACGGGGAGATGCTCGGGGAGCGCGGGCTTTGGTTCAAGATGAGCTTCTTCGAGGCGGCGTGCCGGGTGCCGTTGGTCGTGCACGCGCCCGGCGTGTTCGCCGCCGGCCGGCGGGGGGCCCCGGTCTCGCTCGCCGACATCCTGCCGACGCTGGCGGAGATCGCCGGGGACGGCCTGGCGCCGGATTACGTGACTCCGCTCGACGGCCAATCGCTGCTGCCGCAACTTTCGGGCAGCGCGGGGCATGGAGAGGTGCTGGGAGAATACCTGGCGGAAGGGGCGCTCGCGCCGATCGTGATGCTGCGCCGCGGGACGGCCAAGTTCGTGCATTCCCCCGCGGACCCCGACCAGCTTTACGACCTGGCGGCCGACCCGGAGGAACGGGTGAACCTCGCCGCCGATCCGCGCTATGCCGCCGCGGTTGGCGCGTTCCGCGCCGAAGTCACGCGCCGCTGGGATTTACCGGCCCTGCACCGGGACGTGCTGGCGAGTCAGCACCGCCGCCGCTTCGTCGCCGAAGCGTTGCGTCAGGGAACGCCGACACCCTGGGACCACCAGCCGGTCCGCGATGCGAGCCGGCTTTACATCCGCAACGGCGTGAAGCTCGACGATTTGGAAGCCATGGCTCGCCTCCCCCGCGCCGGGGCTCCTACCGTTTGACTTTCTGGAGGATGGCATGATGCAGCTCACCAAAATGCCCGTGGCGGCGATGGCGGCCTTGGCGATCTGGACGAGCGCCCAGGCGGCCGAGCCGGCGTCCTGCGCCACCGTGCGCATGGCCGACCCCGGCTGGACCGACATCACCTCGACCAATGGCGTCGCCGGCACGCTGCTCAAGGCGCTCGGCTACAAGCAGGCGGTGAACACGCTGTCGGTGCCGATCGTTTTCCAGGCGCTGTCGTCCGGCCAACTCGACGTCTTCCTGGGCAACTGGATGCCGGCGCAGACGAATTTCATCAACCCGCTGCTCAAGGAGGACAAACTGGTCGTGGCGCGTCCCAACCTGCAGCACGCGAAGTTCACCCTGGCCGTGCCGGACTACGTCGCCGCGGCGGGCGTGCGCAGCGTAGCCGACCTCGCCCCCCACGCCGACAAGTTCGGCAAGCGCATCTACGGCATCGAGGCCGGGGCGCCGGCCAACCAGAACATCCAGCGCATGCTGACTGCCGGGGAGGACGGGCTGAAAGGCTGGAAGCTGATCGAGTCGAGCGAGACGGGCATGCTCGGCGAGGTGGAGCGGGCGCAGCGCAGCCAGCAATGGATCGCCTTTCTCGCCTGGGAGCCGCACCCGATGAACGAGCGGTTCCGCATCACCTACCTGCAAGGCGCCGAGCAGTATTTCGGCCCAAACTACGGCAGCACCACCATCAACACGCTGACCCGCAACGGCTACGCCGCGCAGTGCCCGAACGTGGACCGTTTGTTCCGCCAGCTCAGCTTCACCGTGCCGATGGAAAACGCGCTGATGACGGCGATCAGCAGCCAGCGCATGGACGGCATGGCGGCGGCGCGCGGATGGCTGAAGGCCAACCCGGGCCAGCTTGATGCCTGGCTGGACGGGGTGACGACCTTTGACGGCAAGGACGGCCCCGCTGCCGTTCGCGCCGCGCTGGGCCTTTAAGGCGGCGGGCACACGCCTGAGCCGCACCAGGGCCGACCGCAGGTTGGGAACGGGCTGCTTGGCCGCGGCCCGTTGCCGCGCGCCGGACCTGTCGGCGCTCCGAGCGGTGTTCGATCAGTCCGTGCGGCCCGCAAAAGCCTTGAACGCCGCCGCATAGTCGGGATGCCAGCGCGACAAAGCCGGGCGGTTCTCGACGATGTCGCCGGCGGCCCAAAGGATGCGGCGCTCATCCACCGGCCGGGATACGTCGTTGTCCGGGCACAGGATGTAGAAATCGCCGGCCGGGAGGCGGTCCACCATGAAATCCACTGTCTGTTCCGGCGTCCAAGCGCCGTCCGGCTTCGCGGTCCGGCCGTTCGCGGTCAGGGGCGTGAACACGAAGCCGGGGATCAGCAGGTGCGCGGTGATTCGGCAGCCGGGCGTGCTGCGCAACTCGTGCTGCAGCGCCTCGGTGAACGCCTTCACCCCGGCCTTGGACACGTTGTAGGCAGGGTCGCCGGGCGGCGTGGTGATGCCCTGCTTGGACCCGGTGTTGATGATGAAGCCTGGCCGTCCGCGGGCGATCATGCCGGGCGCGAAGACGCGGGAACCGTGGATGACGCCCCAAAGGTTGACGCCGATCACCCGGTCCCAGGATTCGGCCGGGCCGAACATGGCGCTGCCGGGCTGCACGCCGGCGTTGTTCATCAGAAGATCGGTGCCGCCAAACCGTTCGCGAACCGCTGCCTCCAAGCGGTGAAGGTCCTCGGCGCGGCTCACATCCGTGGGCCAGGCCATGACGCCGGCAGGGCCGTCCGGGGCCAGGGCGAACAACGCCTCGGCGGCTTGGGAAAGCCGGTCGCCCCCGAGGTCGGCGATGCAGACGCGCAGGCCCATGGCCGCGAAACGACTGGCGGCGGCGAGGCCGATTCCGGATGCGCCGCCGGTGACGACGGCCACGGATTGAGGAGCTAAAGCAAGCTGCGGCATGCGGTTTCCTTTCGGCGCCGGGACGCATCCGGCCCGGCCCGGCGGGCCGCGCCGACCATGCGTCCGGCCAGATCTTTAGCATTCACAGCCTGCAATCGCACGCAGCATCCCCATCACTTTGCGAGCGCCCGAATGACCGGCGAAGTGGGGATACTTGGCAAAACCTAAATCTAGGGTTGTATTAACTTCTTGTGAATCAATCGATCCGCATGATAACCGGAGGGACGGCGGCGATGATCCAGGAGTCATGCCCTTGGTTGGCGCGTCCGCACCACCCAAACCGAAGGTGCCCCTCATCGATGGATGCCCAGGATCTCTCGTCAGCCGAAGCCCGCCTTCTCGTCTTGGAGATGTCGGTTGCGGCGTTGATTGCGCAACTGCCGCAGCAGTCCTTGGAAGAAGTGGCTAGCATGCTTTGCTTCGTCGCCAACACCACCGAGGACGCGGAAGAGTTCACCGCCGCGGCCGGAGACCGGCATCTGGGCTATGTGCGCCATTGGGCCAGCGAGATGCTGCATCGCGTGATGATATCCCGGAAGGGATCGCGCACAGACAGTCCGACCGCCGTGCTGTCGCCGCAGGAGTGATCTGCCACCGAGCAGGGCCGCTGGACTCGGCGCACGCCGGGTTGATCGCCAGGAACGTCTTGCCCGTCGCAACACGCCCGACTGGGGTTAAGTAGTCCCACGTAGCCCTGCTCTCCCCAGGCCCCTTACTGGGCTGCCCGCGCCCGCGCCTACCCGGCCAGCGTCGCCGCTCCCACCAGGACCGTCCGCTGCCCGGCACCTCGTGCAACCCTCGATATCCCCTCGTCATCGCCATCACTCCGTGCCGGCACCCTACCCGTTCAAGGTGGTGGGAACGCAGGCGAATCCGCGGAACCGCGCCCGCATCCCGCGCGCCGGCGCCCCATCCAGGGCGTAGCGCGGGAAGCGTGCGACGAAGCGGCCGATGGCCACAGCGCCTTCCAGGCGGGCCAGGCTCATGCCGACGCATTGGTGAATGCCGGCAGCAAAGGCGAGATGGCGGTTCGGCGAGCGGCCGATGTCGAAGCGGTCCGGATCGGCAAAAACCTCCGGGTCGCGGTTGGCGGCGCCGATGCAGAGCGTAACCGGGGTGCCGGCCGGGCAAGCCACGCCGCCGATCTCGACCGGCACGGTTGTGATGCGGTTGCCCAACTGGTTGCTGCTCTCGAAGCGCAACACCTCCTCCACCGCGCTGCGCCCCAGGCCGGGGTCGGCCAGCAGCCGTGCCCGCTCCGCCGGATGCTGCGCCAGGGCGACAAGCCCGTTGCCGATCAGGTTGGTGGTAGTCTCGTGCCCGGCGTTGAGCAGGAAGATGCAGTTGTGCAGCAGCTCCGCTTCCGTCAGCCGCTCGCCGGCGGCGTCCGGCTGCAGCAGCCGGGTCAGCACGTCCCGTTCGGGGTTTCCTGGCTGGGCACGGCGCCCGGCGACCAGCGTTTCCAGGTAGGCCAGGAACTCCGTCACCGCACAGTTGCCGCGCGCCGCCGCCTCTGCCGTCACCACCGGCTCCAGCGCGCCCAAGATCGCCAGCGACCAACGCCGCAACGGTTCGCGCTCGGCCGCGGGCACGCCGAGCAGGTTGCCGATGACCTCAACTGGGATGGCCGCCGCGAAATCGGCGATCAGGTCCGCCTGCGCCCGGGTCGCCAGCCCGTCCAGCAAGCCGTCCACCACGGCGACCAGCCCGGCCTCCATGCCGGCGATGGCGCGAGGCGTCAGCGCGCCGGCGATCAGCCGACGCACCCGGCTGTGCCGGGGCGGGTCGTTGAACACGAGGCTCATGGTGTGATGTGCGTAAAGCGGCGTGTCGCCGAACTTCGGCCGGAACTCGACCGCCTTGTCGCTGCTGAAGGATTGGGTGTCCCGGTACACCCGCGACAGGTCGGCATGCCGGGTCAGGAACAGGCTGCCGTCCGGCATCCGCTTGACCGGCACCCGTTCCCGCAAGGCCCGGTACGTCGGGTAGGGGTCCGCCAGGAAGCCGGGCGTCAGGTGCGAAAGGTCGAAGCTACCCACGTCCACCGTGCGCCCCGTCCCGACTCTGCCTGTGCTACTCCGACTTGCGGTGGCCGCGGCCGTGCTGCTCCTGGGTCAGCTCCGCCTTGCGGTGGGCCGCTTCCTTCTCCGCCTTGCCGGCAGTGGCAGAGCTGGTGCCCTCCTCCGGCGTGCCGTCCTCCGCCGCGCGGGATGCGGCGGGCATCGGCGCGCCCTTGGCGGCCTTGGGCGAAGGCGCCTTGCCGCCCTCGTTCACCACGGGGTGGCCGGCGCCAGCCTTGGCGCTGCCTGCGGCCTGCACCTCGTCCGCCCTCTGCGCCTTGGCGGAGCGTGCGGTGCTGGTGTCGTTGTCAGACTTGGTTTTCTGATGCGGCATGGCGGGTCTCCGGTTTGGGGTGGGCGGTTAACCCGGCGGCGAGGTCGGAGTTGCGCCGCAGCCGCGTCTGCCCCAGCGCACGCACGGGGGCGCCGGGCACGGCGGCCTTGATCTCCGCCTGGAACTCCGCCCGCTTCTCGTGGATCGAGACCAGGACCGGCCCCATGGGAATGCCGAGATCGACCAGCACGGCCTCCGCCAACTGCAGGCTGGCCTCGATGGTTTCCGGCACCGCGTCCGACGCGCCCAGGGCGTAAAGCTGCGCCGCGTGCCGCCCGTCCCGGGCACGCACCACGATCATCAGGTCCGGCCGCTCGGCGCGGGCGATGCGCACCACCGCGTCCGCGCGCACCCGGTCATCAACCGTAACCACCAAGGCGCGGGCGGCGCCCAGGCCGACGCGGCGCAGCAGCTCGGGCTGCATCACGTCGCCATAGTACACCCGGCGGCCGGCCTGGCGGCCCGCGCCCACCCGGGCGGCGTCGTTGTCCAGCGCGACGTAAGGGATGCGATGGGTGTCCAGCAGCGCCGCAACGGTCCGCCCCACCCGGCCGAACCCGGCCAGGATCACCCGCGGCGCGTCATCTTCCATCTCCGGCGGCAGCAGGCCGGGGTCAATGGGCGCCGCACGTTGCCCGGCGAGCCGCGCGCCCAGCCGGGACAGCAGCGGGATCGTCGCCATGGTCAGCGCCGCCACGAGGAAGGCGAAGCCCGCCAGCTCCGCGCCGATCAGCCCCGTGCCGGCACCAAGGCCCAGGATCACGAAGCTGAACTCGCCGCCAGGTCCCAAGAGCAGGCCGGTCGGCACCCCCACCGACCAGCGCAGCCCCATCGCGCGGGCCAGCGCGGCGATGACGCCACCCTTGAACACCACGAGGGCCACCGCCGCCCCCAGCACCGCGCCGGGCTGCGCCGCCACGCGGCCGAGATCGACCGCAAGCCCGATGGAGATCAGGAACACCCCCACCAGCAGCCCTTTGAACGGCTCCACCGTCACCTCGATCTGCCGGCGGTACTCGGTTTCCGCGAGCAGCAGCCCGGCGATCAGCGCGCCCAGCGCCATCGACAAGCCCGCCGCCGCCGCGGCCAGCCCGGTCGCCAGCACCACCAGCAGGCAGGCAGCCATGAACAGCTCCGGGCTGCGGGTGCGGGCCACGCCGCGGAACAGCGGGCGCAGCGCCAAACGGCCCAGCCCGACCAGGCCGACCACCGCCGCCAGCGCCTGCCCAACCGCGAGCGCAAACGCGCCCCACCCCGCGGCGCCGTCCCGGCCCAGCACGCCAAGGGTGAACAGCACCGGCACCACGGCCAAATCCTGGAACAGCAGCACGGCGAAGCTGGCCCGGCCGACCAGCCCGGTGACCCGGCGCTCATTGGCCAGCACCTGCACCACCACCGCGGTGGACGACATGGCGAGCGCCAAACCGATCACCGCCGCACCTGTCGGCGCCACGCCGAGCAGCGCCGCGCAGCCGCCCGCCAGCAGCGCACACGCGGACACCTGCATGGCGCCCAGCCCGAACACCAAGCGCCGCATCGTCACGATGCGCTCGAACGACAGCTCAAGCCCGATCATGAACAGCAGCAGCACCACGCCCAGCTCGGACACCGCCGCGATGCGCTCCCGGTCATACATCGTCACGGCCGACAGCCATGGCGCCTGGCCAGCCAGCGCGCCCAGGCCGGACGGCCCCAGCAGCACCCCCACCAGCATGAAGCCGAGCACCGTGCTGATGCGCATGCGGTGGAACAACGGGATCACCACGGCGGCGGCCCCCAAAATCACCAGCGCTTCCCGCATCGGCCCGCCAAGATGCACCGTCTCTACCCCTCCCATACCCGCCTCCTTGCGGTAGCTTAGGCAAGATTCGGCCCCACCACGGCGTAAAACGACCATACCAAGTACAAGGAGACTTCCGACCATGCGCTTGTTGCCCGGCGACGTGCTGCTCGTGGTGGACGTGCAGGGGGATTTCCTGCCCGGCGGGCCGCTGGCAGTGCCCGACGGCGACGCGGTGGTGGCACCCATTAACCGGCTGGGCACGCTGTTCAACCACGTGCTGCTGACCCAGGACTGGCACCCGGCGGACCACGTGTCGTTCGCCGCCAACCATCCCGGCCGGGCGCCGTTCGAGCAGATTGAGCTGCCCTACGGGAGGCAGGTGCTGTGGCCCACCCACTGCGTGCAGGGGAGCGATGGCGCGGGGTTCGCGCCCGGCTTGGACCTGCCGCGGGCGGAGCTGGTCGTGCGCAAGGGGTTCCGCCCCGGGGTGGACAGCTATTCCGCCTTCACCGAAGCGGACCGGCATACGCCCACGGGCCTCGCCGGCTACCTGCGGGAGCGCGGCCTGCGCCGGTTGTTCCTCGCGGGGCTGGCCACGGACTTCTGCGTGGCCTGGAGCGCGATGGACGCTGCGGCGGCCGGGTTCGAGGCTTGTGTGATCGAGGATGCGTCCCGGGCCATCGACATGCAGGGGTCGCTGGACAATGCCTGGCGGACCATGGGCGAAGCGGGTGTCGGGCGCACCGGCAGCCACGCACTGGAAGCGCGGGCGTAACCGGCGCCCCGCATCTTGGAAATGCCGTCGCTTCCGGTATTGCTGGCGCTTGAAGGGCGGCGGCAAAGGCCGGCCCCCCGCGGCGACGCGCCACGGGCTGCATCAGGACCAGACCAACCATGCTCCTCACCCTCGCCATCCTGCTGGCAACGGCGGTTCTCCTGGTGCCGCTTTCGCGCCGGCTGGGCTTCGGCAGCGTGCTGGGCTACCTCGCGGGCGGCGCGCTGATCGGGCCATCGGGCCTCCGCCTCATCACCGATGTCGATGAGATCGCCAGCGTGTCGGAACTCGGCGTCGTCATGCTGCTGTTCCTGATCGGCCTGGAGGTCCGGCCGCAGCGGCTATGGGTCATGCGGCGCGCGGTGTTCATCCTGGGACCCGCGCAGGTGGTTGTCACCGCCGCGGCGCTGGCCGCCGCCGCGCATTGGACGGGCCTGCCGTGGCCGGCGGCGGCGGTTATCGGCGCGGGCATCGCCTTGTCCTCCACCGCCATCGTGTTGCCGATGCTGGCCGAGCGCGACCTGCTCGGCACGCCAGCGGGCCGGGACACCTTTGCGGTGCTGCTGTTCCAAGACCTCGCCTTCATCCCGCTGGTCGCTGCCGTCCCGCTATTTGCGGGCGGGGCCGCTGCCCCCGATCATGTGCCGTGGCTGGAGCTGGCCCGCGCCGTCGGCGCCATCGCCATTATCCTGGTCGGCGGGCGCTTCCTGATCCGGCCCGCGTTCCGCGCCATCGGCGGCGCGCGCACGCCGGAGGTGTTCACGGCGCTGGCGCTGTTCGTCGTGGCAGGCTCGGCGGCGCTGGCGAGCGCGGCCGGGCTGTCCACCTCGCTCGGCGCATTCATCGGCGGCGTGCTGCTGTCCGACTCCGAATACCGGCACGAGGTGCAAGCCGACGTGGAGCCGTTTGAGGGCCTGCTGCTCGGCTTCTTCTTCCTTTCCGTCGGCATGGCCGCGAACCTGGCCCTCGCGATGGAGGAGCCTGGGCTGTTCGCGATGATGGTGCCCGGGGTGATGGTCGTGAAGGTGGCGGTGGCGTTCGGTTTGGGGCGCCTGGGCGGGCAATCGAACCGGACCGCGCTGCGCTTCGCCCTGGCCCTGCCCCAGGGCAGCGAGTTCAGCTTCGTGCTGTTCTCCGCCGCCATCACGGCCGGCGCGCTGACGCAGGCGGCGTTCGACCGGGCCACGCTGGCCATCGCGCTGTCCATGGCTGCGACGCCCCTGCTGTTCGCGGTTTCCGAACGCTTCGTCGTCCCCCGGCTGCAAAAAGCGGCGAAGCCCGCCTACGACGCGATCCAGGACGATGGCGCGCCGGTGATCATCTGCGGCTTTGGCCGGGTCGGCCAGATCGTCGGGCGCATCCTGCGCATGCGCGGCATCCCGTTCACCGCGCTGGAGCAGGACCCGGAGCAGGTCGAGGTGATCCGCCGCTTCGGCTCCAAAGTCTATTACGGCAACCCGTCACGGCCCGACCTGCTGCGCGCTGCCGGCGCCGAGCACGCCCGCCTGCTGGTGGTGGCGCTGGACGACATGGAGCAGACGCTCAGGGTGGTGGAGGTCGCCCGGCGCACCTTTCCCCACCTGCGCGTGCTTGCCCGCGCCCGCAATCGGCGGCACGCCCACCTGCTGATGGACCGCGGCGTGAACCGCCTGGTGCGCGACACCTTCCATTCCAGCCTCCGCCTGAGCGAGATGACGTTGGAAGACCTTGGCATCTCCTCGGACGAGGCCCGGCGTGCCGTGGCAATCTTCCGCGACCACGACGAGAAGAGCTTGATTGAGAGCCACGCCTTTTACGAGGATGAGCGGCAGTTGATACAGAACGCCAAGCAGGCGGCCGACGAGCTGTCCGGGCTGTTCGAGGCGGACCAGAAGCAGCGGCAGGCGATGCCGCCGAGAATTCGGAAGCCGGTCAGCAACTGACGCGGCTTGAACTCAGGCCGTGATGATCATCAAGAGGCCGGTCAGCGCCAGCGCGCCGGTCCACAGCCGGTCGAAGTTGATCCAGCCCCGGCGCAGAACCGTCAAGCCGACCCACTCATACACGGCCAGCGCGACCAGCCCCGTCGTTGCCAGCAGGGCCGCCGTATGCAAGCCAACGGCCGCAAGCGGGATCAGCAGCGATTCCCTGCCCTCGGCCACCCGCCCCGTGCACAGCGGCACGAGCGCGGGCAGCAGCATCAGCCCGGCCCCATGCCCGGTCGCCATCAGGAACGACCAGACAGCAAGGCCCGCCATCCCCGCCGTCATGCCCACCCGCACGCGATGGCGGTGGCCATACCGCCAGTAATACCCGGCCCAGAGCACCAGAAGCACGCCCGCGGCAAGGCGCACGGCCGCTCCATCGACCACCGCGCCCATCGCCAGCACGGACGCAGCCACGAGCCAAATCGAGAGCGCATGACCCGCGGCCATGGGCGGCAACGCCAGCAGCACCGCCCGGCGGCTGCCCCGGTGCAAGCCGAGCGCCACGGCAAACAGCCAGCCCATCGCCGGGTTGAGACCATGGAACAGGCCCAGCCCGGCGAATGTGAGCCAAGGCCAGGCGCCCTCATCCGCCATCGTGGCGTGGCCCGGGCGCCGGCCCGGGCCTCACGGGTAGCAGTAGGAGTCCGACGAGCAGTCGCCGCCTTCCAGGCGGATCTGGTGCGGCCGGTGCGTCTTCGGCCATTCGATGAAGAAATCGGGGTCGAACGCGATGCCGCCCTCCGCGTTGGCATCGAGCTTCACCATCCAGCCGTCGATCCCTTCGGGATAGAACTGCTCGTCGATGACGCCGTAAAGCGAATTGGTGAAGTACACCCGCTTCCCGTCGCGGCTGATCTCCACCATCTGCGGCCCGCCGTTGAGCTTGCCGTTCTGCGCCTTGGGATGCGTCGCGCGGGAGGCGATGCCGCCGATCCGGACCGTGCCCGTGAGCTTCGGCGCGAACGGGTCGGACACGTCGTATTGCCGCAGGTCGCCGGTGCCCCAGCAGGAAACATACAGGAACCGGTCGTCCATCGAGAGGTCGATGTCTGTGACCAGCGGCGGCACCGCGCCGAAGCCTTTCAGCATGTCCGGCAGCAGGGCCGGGTCGGCCGGCTCGGCGGGGATCTCGATGACCTTACGCACCGCCCAGGAGTCGCCCTCGCGGTACCAGGTCCAGATCGACGCGGAGAGATCCTTTAGGCTGATCACCGAGTTGACGAAGCCATAGGCTTTGGTCGGGTCGTGCGCCGGGCGCAGCTCGAATACGAGCTGGTTCTCGGCGCCGAAGTCAATCTCCTGCTGGTGCTTGCGCGTGTGCAGGTCCCAGAAGTGCAGCTTGTGGCCGTATTGGCCGCCGAGCAGGATCTCGGGCACCAGGCCGTTCTCGAAGCTGGCGGGCAGGCCCCATTCGCTGGTGACCATGGTGTCATGGCCGAGATGCCACCACACGTCGTAGGCGAGGCGCTGCGGCCCGCGGTCGATCTCCCACTGGCCGCGTATGTCGAAGGTTTCGTGGTCCATCAGGAACACGCCGCCGGGCGCCTCGCCCTGCGCGTTCGCCAGGGCCGCGACGTAGATGCCCTCCGGCCCGCAATGGATCGTGTGCGGGCGGGTGTAGTTCGACCGCTCCGCCACCTCCTTGGGTTCCAGCACGCGGACGATCTTCGGCTGGCGCGGGTCGTCCTTCACGTCGAGGATGTGGATGCGGGACGAGCGGAGGCCGGGCACGACGAGGTAGCGCCGTTCGGAATGCGGATGCGGCGCGTTCGGGCACAAGCAGGCGCTGCAAGCGTTCCAGCCGAAATGGTGCAGTTCGTCGCCGGTGTTCGGCATCGCCACCGTACCCACCACCTGCGAGAAGGTGGGCGACCCCGGTGCCACATCGACAACGGTGATCGCGTCTGGAAGCCGGCGCGTCGGGTCGAAGCTCGCGACGTAGGCCAGCGTTTCCACCGGCGCCTGCATGGCCATGCGGGGAGAAGGATAGAATGTCGGATCGGGTGTCCAGGTCGCCATGGCGGTCGCCTCCTGCTGATCTCGTGATCCGACCCTTGCGTGGGTCGTTTGCAGGGACGGCTGCCTCGCTGGCGAGAAGCCCAATCGCTGAAGCAGGCGGCCCCAAACGTCAGTCTAGGATGCCCGTTGGGCACTCACAACAAACATCGTGAATGCCTGCCCGCTGCAGCAGGGATGATCGGCAGGCGGAGACGGGCCACGCATGGCGTGGCCCGGAGCACCCCTAGGCCGCGCGGCGTCCGCTCGGCCGGCGGTTGCTGTTCTGCGCCCCGCGCTGGCCGCCACCACGGTGCCCCTGCCCGCGGCCACCGCCGCCGCCCAGCACCGGCGCCCGCATCGTCGAGGTGCGCGCGGCCTCTGAATGGTACTCGTGGTCGCTGAACACCGGGACCGCCCCGCCGATCTCCTTCTCGATGTCCCGCAGCCATGCCCGCTGCTCGGCGCTGCACAAGGAGATCGCATGGCCTTCCCGCCCGGCGCGCGCCGTGCGGCCGATTCGGTGCACGTAGCTTTCCGGCACGTTCGGCAGGTCGTAGTTGAAGACGTGGGACACGTCGTCCACGTCGATGCCGCGCGCCGCGATGTCGGTCGCAACCAGCACCTTCACCGCGCCGGACCGGAACCCGGCCATCGCCCGCTCCCGCGCGCCCTGGGACTTGTTGCCGTGGATCGCTTCGGCGGCGACGCCGGCTTTGGTCAGGTGCTCGGCGACCTTGTTGGCCTCATGCTTCATCAGGGTGAACACGATGGCGCGGACGACCTTGGGCGACTTCACCAGCTTCTCGATGGCGGCCTTTTTGTCGGCCTCATCGACGAACATCATGGTCTGCCGGACACGCTCCACCGTGGTGGAGGGCGGCGCCACCTCGACCCGCACCGGGTTGCGCAGCATGCTGCCGGCAAGTTCCGCGATGCTCGGCGGCATGGTGGCAGAGAACAGCAGCGTTTGCCGGGCCTGCGGCAGGGTGGCAACGATGCGGCGAATGTCGCGCACGAAACCCATGTCGAGCATGCGGTCGGCCTCGTCGAGCACCAGAACCTCGACCTTGGACAGCTCGATGTGGCCCTGGCCCATCAAATCCAGCAAGCGGCCCGGAGCGGCGACCAGCACGTCCACGCCGCGGCGCATCGCGTCCACCTGGCGGCCCTGCCCCACACCGCCGAACACCACGGCATGGCTCAGCCGCATGTACCGGGCATAGGTCGCGAAGCTTTCGTCGATCTGCGACGCCAGTTCCCGCGTCGGCGCCAGCACGAGGACGCGGCAGCCCTTGGGCGGCGCGGGCACCCGGCGGGCGTCCAGCCGCTGCAGGATCGGCAGGGCAAAGGCGGCGGTCTTGCCGGTGCCGGTCTGCGCCAGGCCCAGCAGGTCGCGGCCTTCCAGGAGATGCGGGATGGCGCCGGCCTGGATCGGCGTGGGAATGGTGTAGCCCTCGGTCGCGAGGGCGCGCAGCAAGGGCTCAGACAGCTTGAGGTCGGCAAATGTCGTCATGAATCAAGGGCGCCTCCTGGCGCCGGGTCGTCAGGCCGCGCTCCTGGTCAGGAGGCAAGCGGCGCTTGGGAGAATGCCCTGCGTGGCATGGGACGCGGCGGAATTGCCGCTGAAACTCGGTGGAAGCAGTATACGGTCGAAACCTGGGGGCGAAGGGCGCTTCCGTGTTGGGCGTCGGCTCTCTGCGCGCGAGGACACCGGAAAAGGAAGGCTCAAGCAGTCGCAGTCTGCTGCATTGCACATAAACCCACTGGGTGAAAAATGCAACGGGATCGTGTCAGGAAAGCAACCCGCAAGGCAGAAATGCCACAATGCCGTTCGGCGAGGCTTCGGGGACGCCGTCCGCCAACTTGATCAGGCTGCTGGCCCCCAAGCAGCGCGATGAGGGCTTGAGCGCCGCTAACCGGCGCTTGTGCGCCGAGGCCGTCCCGTCCGGCCGGGCGGCAGTCTGGCCTGGGACGGGCCTCGGTTTCCGCCCGGGTGGCGGCCAGTGTTGACCACAAGCCGCTGAGCGCGGAGCAGCGGCGCGAGGACCGCGCCATCAGCCGACCGGGACCGCCAGCGCCTGCACGGCTTCCGCAATGGCCGAGATGTCGTCCAACTGCATCCAGGGCAAGGCCAGGTCCGGCACCGGCTCGTCCGACGCCACCGCGACCACGGAGGGATCGTTGGGATGGATCATGGGCTTGCCGTTCGCGGCGCGGAACACCTCAAGCTTGGGCTGCCCGCCGCGCTTGAAGCCTTCCACCAGCACGAGATCGACCGGGCTGAGGCGGGCCAGCAGGTCGGCAAGCTCGGGTTCGGCGTCGCCGCGCAGCTCGTGCATCAGAGCCCAGCGGTGGGCGGACGCCACCAGCACTTCCTGGGCGCCGGCCTGCCGGTGCTCCCACGAGTCTTTGCCGGGCTGATCCACGTCGAAGCCGTGATGCGCGTGCTTCACGGTCGAGACGCGCAGCCCTTCCCCGACCAGCACCGGGATCAGCCGGCGCAGCAAGGTGGTCTTGCCCGCGCCGCTCCAGCCGGCAAGGCCGATCACCCGCATGAGGCACCAACAACACGAAGAACTGGCGGGGACTTTAGTTTCATCTGTCCTGTCTGCTGTTTCTGGCCCGAAGACGTCCCCGAGGCAACCCGGCTCTGTGTGCCATTCGACTTTCCTTTCGTCATGCACATTAGAATTCATATGGCGGGGGCCACTGTGACTGCCCTCGACGACCCGCGCCCCCCTGCGCGCCGGCCCGGGCGGATGCGCCCCGCCCTCATTCCTGGAACAGCAGCGCCACGCCGCAGGCTGCCGCCGCCGCGACCGCGATGCCGCGTCCGTTCTGCGTCGCCGCGATGCCGCCGTCCCGCAGGGCGCGCGAGGCCTGATCCAGCGACGACGTGCGCAGGGTGAGCGCCGCCATGAACTGATCGCGGCCCGCGGCCTCGGGCGCATCGGCGCCGAATTCGGCATCGAGCGCCGCCCGGGTCATCACGTCGATGCTGGCCAGCCCGGCAAGGAGGCGGAATCCCTCGGCGGTCGGCCGCACATGCTCGCCACCGAACATGCGGGCGAACAGGCCGCCGAGCATCGCCGGCTCGGCAGCGCAAACAACGGCCCGCAAGATGCCCAGCGCGCCGTTCGGGTGGCGCCGCCAGGGATCGTGCCACACCAGCTCCGGCGTCAGGTGGTGGCAGAAGAACACCCGGCCGGCGGGCACCGCTTCACGCTCCAGCCGCACGGTGCGGAACGCGGCGTCGCGCGGGCCGCCGGGCATGGCGACGGGGCGGGAGAACGCCTGGGGCGGCAACACCGGCACCCCGGCGTCTTGCAGGGCCGCAAAGGTGCCGTCGCTGTCAAACGTCTTGAACACCAGGCCGTTCAGGCCCGCCGGCCAGTCCAGCACGTCCGTCCGCTCATCCGCGCCGGGCGGCACCCCCAGCAGTTCGAGGTAGTCGGTGCCGAGGATCGCCAAGTTGTTGACCGAACCGAGCGTATGATGCCCGCGCGGCGTCAGCGAGAAGCCCAGGCGGTGGTAGGTCGCGGCGGCCTCGTCTAGCCGGTCGCGGGCATTGATCACGACATGGTCAATAGCCGGGACGGGGGAAGGGATGAGTCGGGCCATGGAGTCGCTCCGCTGCTGCCGGCTTGGTGGCTGGGGCCAGCATGTCGCGCGAGGCTGGCGCAGGAGGGGGCCTGGCGTCCAGATGCGGGCTAGGTCCAGGGTGCCGGAAGCAAAAGAGTCGTTAATCGCAACTAATCGTGTTGACGGGCCTGGCTTGTGCCAGTACGCCCGTTAACCGTGAGTAACACAGCGCGCCCCCGTCCGTTCCTGCGTCTCCGCGGCCGTTCGTTCATGGCCGTGGTGCTCATGCCGGATCAGCCGCTTGTCGAATGGATGGCGCAGCTCGACGCGCAGATCGCCCGCTCGCCCCGGTTCTTCGACGGGCGCCCGGTGGTGCTGGACCTGGAAGGCTTGGCCGGCGCGGAGGCCGGGTTCCTGGCCTTGATCGACGACTTGGCCGCCCGCGCCATCCGCATCATCGGGATCGAGAACGCGGATGAGGCCGCGCTGGGTCCGCTGCTGCCCCGCTTGCCGCCCGTGCTGTCCGGCGGGCGCACGGTGGGCCTGCCGGTGCTGGTGCCGGGCGATCCCCCGCCGCCGCCGGAGCCGGAACCGCCGCCGGAGCGCGAGCCGCCCGCCCTGGTGCTCGACCGCCCGGTGCGGTCGGGACAGAGCGTCGCCTTCACCGGCGGCGACGTGACGGTGATCGGCTCCGTCGCGTCGGGGTCGGAGGTGATCGCCGGTGGGTCGATCCACGTTTACGGCACGCTGCGCGGCCGGGCCATCGCCGGGCTGCTGGGGTCCGGACTCGGCGGCGTGCCGGCGCGGATCTTCTGCCGGCGGCTGGAGGCGGAGCTGCTGGCCATCGACGGGGTGTACAAGACGGCGGACGAGATGGACCCGGCCTTGCAAGGCCGTGCGGTGCAAGTCTGGCTGGACGGCGACCAGATCGCAATTGCCGCGCTCGATTAGTTTTAAGACATTTCTCAGATATAGAGGTGACGGCGATGGCCAAGGTGTTGGTCGTGACATCGGGCAAGGGAGGCGTCGGCAAGACGACCTCGACGGCAGCACTCGGCGCAGGACTGGCGCAAACCGGCAAGAAGGTTGTCGTGGTCGATTTCGATGTGGGCCTGCGTAACCTCGACCTGATCATGGGGGCGGAGCGCCGGGTCGTTTACGACTTGATCAACGTCGTGCAGGGCGACGCGAAGCTGTCGCAGGCGCTGATCCGCGATAAGCGGCTTGAAACCTTGACCTTGCTGCCGGCCAGCCAGACGCGCGACAAGGACGCGCTCTCCTCCGAAGGCGTTGCCCGCGTCATGGAGGAGCTGAGGGAGAAGTTCGACTGGGTGATCTGCGACAGCCCAGCCGGCATCGAGCGCGGCGCGCAGCTTGCGATGTATCACGCCGACACGGCCGTCGTGGTGACCAACCCCGAAATCTCCTCAGTCCGCGACAGCGACCGCATCATCGGCCTGCTGGACAGCAAGACCGCGCGCGCGGAGAAAGGGGATCGCGTGGACAAGCACCTGTTGCTGACCCGCTACGACCCGGCCCGCGCCAAGCGCGGAGAGATGCTGAAAACCGAGGACATCCTCGAAATCCTGTCCATCCCGCTTCTAGGCATCATCCCGGAAAGCCAGGACGTGCTGCGCGCCAGCAACCTGGGCGCCCCCGTCACGCTCGCCGACCCGGCCTGCCCACCCGCCCGAGCCTACACGGACGCGGTCCGGCGGCTGCTGGGGGAGAAGCTGGCGATGGCCGTGCCCGGGGACAAAAAGGGACTGTTCAACAAACTCTTTGGACGGAGGGTTGCTTGAGCCTGCTGAATCTCTTCTACCGGCGCCCAACCACCTCCGCCCCGGTCGCGCGGGAACGGCTGCAGATCCTGCTCGCGCATGAGCGCGGCGCCGGGAGTTCCGGCAACCATTCGCAACTCGTGGCGGTGCTGCAGGAGGAAATCCTGGCGGTGATCGCCCGGCACATGCAGATCGACCGTGACAAGGTCGTCGTCAAGCTGGACCGCGCAGAGGACGTTTCGATGCTTGAGATCGACATCGAGATGCCGCCGCAAGCCGGGGAAATGCTGCCGCAGATCAGGGCGCAGGCCTGATCCGCGGCCAATGGGCCGGGAGGCTCGGCCGAACGCCCCTTTAAAGGTTGCCTGCCGCGTCCGCGTGGCCCGGCTGCCGTTCCAACGCGCCCGCCATGCGGATCATGTCGCCCATGTTGCGCCAGTGCTGCAGCGCCTCGCCCAACGTCAACTCGATGAACATGCGCCGCGGCTTGCGGCCCGCCGCGGTTTCACTCGCGATCTCCCGCGAAAGGTGCACCACCACCGCGCCGGCCAGCGCCTCCGCTGTGAGGTGCGATCCCTCGATCTCCGCTAGGTAGCCGGCGTTGAAGCTTGAATTCGGCATGTTCAACCTTCCCGTCAGTGTCCACTCCAAAGATCATAACATAAACGTGATGAATCCACGGTTAATTTCGGCCGTCTAGCAAAACAGCCGCGTTTGTTGCGCGGGTGCCACAGCGCGGCCACTCAGCCGCGCAACGCCGTGTGCGGGGCCTCGCTGACCGCGCGCATGACGGCGGCCGGGCTGATGCCCGCCATGCCGTGTGTCCGGTCGAGCCCGCCGGGCGGCAGCACGGGCACGATCAGCGGGCTATGTCCCAACGGCGGCGTTGCGCCGAACAACCCATAACTGCGCGTGCCGGCTGCAGCCGCGATGTTGAGCGCCGCGGTGTCGTTGCCCACGTAGAATGCCGCTTCGGCCAGCAACGCCGCGAGTTCCCTGAGGTGCCAGCCCAGAACCAGCCGGACCCGCCCCGCTTGCGCGCCGAGCGCCGCGGTGATCGCATCCGCCATGCCCTGCTCCGCCGGGCCGCCCACCAGCGCCACCTCCGGCCACCCGGAGTCCAGCAGCGCCGCCGTCAACGCCGCGAAACGTGTCGCCCCCCAGTTTTTCCACTCGTCCGACGATGCAATGCCGAGCGCCACGAACCCGCCCGGCACGGCCAAACCGCCCGCCCGGAGCCGTTGCACGGCTGCGAGCCGGTCCGCCACGCGGACATGCAGCACGGGGTCCGGCCGATCGAGCGCGATCCCGGCCGCCGCCATCCACGCGTTCGCCTGCTCGTACGGGTGACTCTTCCACGCGGACCGCGGCAGGAACGGCCCCTGTAGCACCCGGCGCTGCATCCCGATGCCGTAGCCGTGCCGGTGCCGCGCGCCCATCGCCAGCACGGCCAGCGTCAGGTTGCGGCTGCGGGTCATCAGCACCGCGCCATCGCAGCGGAGGCCGCGCAGGTCGCGGATCAGCCGCAACATCCCGGCGGTGCCCTCGTGCCGTCCGCCCGGGCTCCATTGGCCGCGCTCGACCCACAGGATATCGTGCACCCCGTCCTCCGGCCCGACGAATTGGTCCGCCATGGACCGGGGGCGCGTGACCAACGTGACGCGTCCGGCGACGTGCCGCGCCAGCGCCCGGATGTGCGGCAGGTGCCAGATCATGTCGCCGATGCCGACGCGCGGCTGCACCAGCGCCAGATGGCGCATGGGGGGAATAGGGGACAGGACAGCCGCGCCGGGCCTCACGCCACCTTCGTGATCGCCCACTTGACCTGCTGCGCGCCGTCCGCCTTGCCGGCCAGCACCACCTGCTGCGCTGGGCGCGGGTCGGGGCCGCCGAGGTACACGCTTTCCTCCAGCGACATCTGCACGCCCTCCGCCCGCAGGCGCCAACTGGTGCCGCCGGGCAAGCGGAGCAGCACCGTTTCGTGGTCCGGCTGCAAGGCGGCGCCCACGGACGGGTGCAGGTGGAAGCGGACGGCGTAGGACTGCGCCGCGGCGCCCTCCACCGCGTCCTCCCCACGGATGTCCTCACCGCTTTCGGCCATGTACAAGCGGCGTCGGTGCAGCGCGCCGAACGAAGCGAGGTAACCGTCGTGGCTCGCTTCCAGCCAATGCGCACCATTGGCCTCCTGGCGCTGCACCTCCACCTGGTTGGGATGGCGGCCGATTCCGCAGGGTCGCAGTTCCGAGGAATTGGTGTCCGCGATCACCAGGGTGGAGTGCGCCGCCGTGGCGCGGCTCGCGTCCTGCCAGGCCGGGCCGGCCGCGGGCGCCGCGCCGCAATTCACGATCATCCGGTCGCGCCCGACCGACACCTCGATGGACAGCGTGCCGGCATGCGCCAGCCGGTCGATGCCGGGCGGCGGCGGTGCGCCGCAATCGACGACCAGCACGCAGCGCCCGGCCTGCAAGCGGTGGAACCCGCCCTCCGTCAGCCCGGCGGGCGCCCGGCTGCTGCGCCCGGTCTGATGAAGCACGAGGTCGATCAGCGGCGCCGACTCCTCCTTCGTCCCGTTGAACAGCGCGAGTCCCCCGTCCCCGTGCCGGAACACGCGGAGCGCCGGCGCCATGCGCTCGATGGCCGAGGCCAACGCGGTCGGCGGGTGCGCCTGCGCGGCCTGCAGCAAGGCGCGGATCTCGGTCAGATCCTGCAAGGCGGCGAGCTGCGCGGCCGGACTGCGCTCCACATGGCAGCCGTCCGGCAGTACCTGCCGCGCGATCTCCTGGGGCAGGAACCGCAGCGCGCGGGTCAGGAACGCCGCGTGGTCCGGCAGCGCCACGGCCGCGGCGATCAGGCCCTTCAACGCCGTGAGCGCGCGGGCGTCCAACTCCTCCGCCGGCATGGACGCTGCCAGCATGCGCGCATCCGCCACGAGGCGACCCATCAGCCGCGTGCGGAACGTGTCGTCGGCGCTGGCGGCGAAGAAGTCGTAATGGCTCAGCCAGGCGGTGATCCGCGCGCCGGTCACGTCCGGGCGCCGCGCCAGCCGTTCCAGAGAGGGCGTGGCCATCCAGTCGGCGACCAAGGTGCGGGCGCGGGTGCGGGCCGCGTCCGTGCCGAGCGCACGGAGGTCGCGCAGCCAGGCAAAGCCGTGCGCCGCGGCGCGCAGCGACTCGCGGCCTTGCGTGCTGGCCCAACTGCCGGGTGCCAGCCGGTGCACGGCGCCGCACAGCACCATCTCGTCCTTCAGCAGCCGGGCGCCGCGGGCGGGGTCGCCGGGCCAAGGATCGCGCACCGGCAAAGCCGGCGCGTCCGGCACCCGGCCCATCCGCAGCACCGGCATCGCGGCCATGACCCGGCGCGCATCCCGCGCCCACCGGCCTGGTTTGATCATGCCGTGCCCCGCATCCCGTCCATCGCCATCCGATAATCCTTTGCCGCGAACACCGCGGTTCCCGCCACCAGCACCCCCGCCCCGGCCGCCACCGCCCGCGGCGCGGTTTCGGGGGAGATGCCGCCATCCACCTCGACCGCGACCGGCCGCCCGGCGATCATCGCGCGGACCTCCGCCACCTTGGCGAGCTGCCTCTCGATGAATGCCTGGCCGCCAAAGCCTGGGTTTACCGTCATGACAAGCACCAGGTCGGCAACATCCAGCACGTGCGCCACCGCCGAGGCCGGCGTGCCCGGATTCAGCGCGACGCCCGCGCGCTTGCCGAGCGAGCGCACAAGCTGCAGCGTGCGGTGCAGATGCGGCCCGGCCTCCGCATGCACGATGATGTGGTCCGCCCCGGCCTCGGCGAAGGCCGGGACATAGGGATCGGCGGGGCTGATCATCAGGTGCACGTCGAAGGGGATGCTGACCTGCCGGCGCAGCGCCTTGAGCACCAAAGGCCCGAAGGAGATGTTCGGCACGAAATGCCCGTCCATCACGTCCAGGTGCAGCCAGTCCGCACCCGCCGCCTCAACCGCTGCGGCCTCTTCCCCCAAGCGGGAAAAGTCGGCGGCGAGCAGGCTGGGTGCCACGACGACCCGGGACGGCGGCCATTGGGAATCACGGTGCGGCATGGGGGAGTTCTAAAGCCGCGGACGCCGGACGCAAGCCATTATGCAAGCGATTGTAACCGGCCCATCAAACCCGGACGAAACGCGCCGCGAAGAACCCGTCCATGCCGCCGCGCTCCGCCCACAGGCCCGGGTGGGTACGGAGCGTACCGTGGGGTGTCAGCGCCGCGGGCACGCCCGCCAGCTCCGCCGCGGTGAACGGGTCAGGGCGCAGGCCCGGCAGGGCGGCCACGCGCCCCGGCCCTTCTTCCGGCTGCAAGGAGCAAACGGCATACACTAGGCGTCCGCCCGGGCGCAGCAAAGCAGTCGTCGCCGCTAGCAGCCGGTCCTGCCCGGCTGCCGACTCCGCCACGTCGCGGGGGCGCTTCAGCCGGGCCACGTCGGGGTGGCGGCGGATAGTGCCGGTGGCGCTGCACGGCGCGTCCAGCAGCACGGCATCGAAAAGGGCCGGCGGGGTCCAGTTGGTCGCGTCGGCCTGCACCACCTCCACCTCAAGCTGCAAGCGAGCCAGGTTTTCGTGCAGGCGGCGCAGGCGGAACACGTCGCGCTCCACCGCCGTGACCTGCGCGCCGGCCGCCGCCAACTGCGCGGTCTTGCCGCCCGGAGCGGCGCACAAGTCGGCCACGCGCTCTCCGGGCCGTGCGTGCAGCAGGGCGGCCGGCAGGGCGGCGGCGGCGTCCTGCACCCAGAACGCGCCGGAGGCGAAGCCCGGCAGGTCCTGCACCCGTGTTCCCGCCGGCATCCGCACCGATCCAGTTGGCAACAGCGTCCCGCCCGGCGGCAGGTCCGCGCCGGGGCGGAGCGTCAGATCGAGCGGCGCTTCATGGCCATGCGCCTCCGCGATGGCCCGGGCATCGGCGCCCCAGCTTGCCCAAAGCCAGAGCGGCGTGTCGAGCCGCGGGCCGTCCAGCCCGTCGAGCGCCGCCGGGCCCGCCTCCGAGACCCGGCGCAGCACCGCGTTGACCAGCCCGGCAAAGGGCGCGAGCCGCCGGGCGCGGGCAAGCCCCACCGCCGTCGCCACCGC